>NZ_JBNNVB010000022.1:0-100574 GCF_050280325.1 Lysinibacillus sp. NPDC093216
CACACCCGTTCCCATACCGAACACGGAAGTTAAGCTCTTTAGCGCCGATGGTAGTTGGGGGCTTCCCCCTGTGAGAGTAGGACGTCGCTAGGCACCTGAAAAAGCCGAGGATTTATTCCTCGGCTTTTTTATTTGCAATTTTTCAGCAGATTAACCCAAATAATACCATGAAATGGTTGTGGTTTCTGCCGACTATCTAGCCGAAGGTGAAAAATAGACGATGGAGCAAAATATCAAGCACCAGCTGACGAAGATGCAGGACCTAGAGATTTGTTTGGAATAAAGTTTGATTAAAATGCTTTCTTTTCCGGTAATTTAGTATACGGATTTTATAAATAAGTTTGATTTTTATTTGTAGTTCTTGTTGGACTAAAGAGCGGCATAAGGATACTCTGCCTTTTTAACCTCAAGCGTGTGAAGAGCGCTAGCCCAACGGTAGGTGGGAGATGAATTTCGGTTTAGCATAGCCAAAAACTTTTGATAACTAGCTATATGAAGTTCTTGGATCACTCGATATATGAGGTTGCTGGAAAGAAAATAGAGTGCGAAAACCAAGCGATTCGGTTCCTGTGTAAAATATCTAACGTACCAAAAGAGCGTCCACACGTTGGACATCTAGGGTCAGAACACTCCGAAGTAACGCTCAGGGAGACAAAAGGTTGCTTTCGTCGTGGAACTGGGAAGCTCTCACTTTAAGCTTTGCTAAGTGGCGAGCAGTTCACATTCGTTTGAGGTCTCCTTTAATGATTGAGTACATATATAAATCATCAAATTTTCCACAAGTATATTCATAATGCCTCAATAAACCTTCTCTTTTAAAGCCCTGATTTTCTACTAATTTTTGTGATGATAAATTCGCAGGATCAATTAGCGCCTCAATTCGTTCCATTTCAAAATGTTTATAGCCATATTTAATAACAGCTTCTAAAGCTTCACCAGCTATTCCTTGGCCCCAATATTTTTTATTTAATTCAAACCCTATTTCAGCTCGATAATGTTTAGGGTGCATATTAAGAAAGCCGCAACTACCTATAACAACACCAATATTTTTCTGTGTAATTCCCCACCTTATACCTGTACCTTCTTCCAATATAGATTTATACCATCTTATTTCGCTCAAGACGTCATTTGGGGATTCGTATGGTTCTAACCCCATATATTTAACAACGTCTTTATCTGATAGGTATTTATACATATCGTTAGCATCCTCTGGTGTCACTTCTTTTAAAATTAACCTTTCTGTTTCTATGATCGGAAATTTACTCATCATACAGTCTCCCTTTATAAATATTGGATTTAATAATCTTATAATATATTCTATTCTAGAATTTCTCACTTACATTATGACCAAACTATGCCCTTACGCAGCTAAACTGCATCGTTAGTAAAAAGCATCTCAAGTTGTAGAAACAACTTTGATAGCGCAATATGAAAAATAGCGACTTCTACAACTCAAGATTGTAGGAATTTTTATTATATTACTGGTATTATTTTTTTAGATTTGATAATTCATAGTTAATAACTTCCTTTATCTTATCGTTTCCAATTGCTCCATTATGGAATGTATTAGAATCGCTCCAGTAAAGCTGTCTAAATGAAACACCATTATTAAGTTCAATCCCCAAAAATATACGTGTACCTTCTAGCTTACCTACATCAATTAATGATTGTACATCTTCTAATTTTAATTCATAAAATGCGGCTAGGAACGTATCCTTGGAAGACTGTGAGAATGTGTGTATTCTCTTGCCATCTTCAGTGCTTTCAAAATAGATATTCTTCACCAACTTATCCATAGGGTAAAGTTCTCCTGCTGTTTTTGCCATTTTATTTGTGTTGGCTACATAAACATCATCATTTGCAGCAACAATCAAGGAAGTTGGATATCCTTTTATTTCAGAAATGATTGTTCCTTCTTTTAAATATGTCGCATCACCATTTTGCATCTTGTGATTACTGCATGCACTGTCAGCCATCTTATATGTCACTTTACCAAGTTCTTTACCTTTTTCAATCGTTATAGGGAGATTTTCATTTGCTGGCTCTGGAAAATAATGGGCATACTCTATATCATTAATCATCAGCACATCCACCCATTCAATTATCGCATCAGGACATCCTTTATGAAAAGTGAAGTTACTGCAAGAAGATAACAACAAAGCAAATACAGAAATCAATAGCATATTTTTAAAAACTTTCAACATAACACCTCCTAGTTATTAGACACTTATCACAGATTTAAGTTACAATTAAAGTGGGAATATTCAGATTTAATCTTAGGGATGGAAATCGACACACCTGCAACGTTTTAACTTAAAATCCGCTGAATACGATAAAAAAATAAGAATAGAAAGCTTTCTACTAGATTGTACTACGCAAGAGTGTAGTCGTTTGATACAATAAAATCATAGTATTCAAGATAGAAACGGCGGGTGTTCGTATGGTTAGTGATATTTTAATAGAAATTGTAACAGCGATTGGCCGCTTTTTAATCAACCCATTAATGTATATCGCAATTTTATTTGCGGTTTTATTAGGTTATAGTCGTGTAAAGCAGGAGCGGAAATTTTTTAATAGACGTATTATTTGGGGTTGGACAGAGCTAATTGGTCAATGGAAATATGGGTGGCTAAATGCCCTCCTCATTTCACTAATAAGTGTTGGGTTAGGTTTAACAGTACCTAAAGCCTTTTTAATGATTTTAATCGCTATTTCTGCGTTGGCATTATTATTGTTCTTCATTAATGCACTTTCACCTATTTATACAATGGGGCTTGCGACATTAGCAATGTGGTTGATGTACCATTATAATTGGACATTTTCTTGGTGGAAAATCTCTTTAGAAGGTGTAAATTTACTTGATGGTTCCATTATAACGATTACGATTTTAGCAGGTCTATGTGTGATTGCTGAGGGTATGTTAATTCGCCGAACAGCAATGAAGATAACGACACCGAGAGTTGAAAAGACGAAGCGAGGTATGCAGGCAATTGTCTATCGTTCAAGAAATGTATGGGTATTGCCAATTTTCTTTGTAATACCTGGTGATATTATTCCGGTAGATTTCCCTTACTGGCCGCAATTTACATTAGGAGAGAGTACCTTTTCACTCGTACTATTTCCACTTGTTATAGGCTTTTCAAAGCTTACTAGAAAAGAATTACCGACTTTGCAATTGCCTAAAATTGGCAGAGTAGTGCTAATGCTAGGTCAGTTAATTTTAATAGGTGGACTTGCTGCAGCGCTGGAGCCATTTATTGGCATTATCACGTTGGCAATTGGTGCAGTGATTCGTATCATTATTTCGATCTTCTATGCTATGCAAGATAAAAAGGACATTTATGCGGTTGCACCAAATTCAAAGGGTGCTATTATTGCGGCTGTCTTACCTGATTCACCTGCTGAAAAAATGGGCTTACTGGCAGGAGAATGTATTCGTAAAGTAAACGGTCAGGCCATTTTTACAGAAAATGATTTATACGAGGCTTTGCAATTAAATGCTGCACATTGTCGCCTAGAAGTAATAGATCGTAACAATGAAATACGCTTAACACAGCATGTTATATATAGCAATGATCATTATCGTATTGGATTGTTATTAGCTGAGCCGAGGGATATATGATGGATGTTTTCGGGAAAATGATGTTAGCGTTATTTTTACCAGCATTACTCGTATTATTGTTTACTAGAATTACGTATAATCGGTATGTTGCATTAATATTGGCGATTGCGCTTATTGCGGCATCTATCTATGCAGGTTATACTTCGCCACCTATTATCTTCGTAATCGATGCATTTTCGTTAACAGTAGGCTTTTGGCTAGCAAGTAAAATGAAAAAAAACAAAAATTAATATAAAAGGTCAGTCAAAAGTGATAGCTTTCTCACTTTTAAGACTGACCTTTTTACATGAAAAACCTTACGGCTGCCATAATGATAACCCCTGCTACAACTGTAATAGATAAGCTTTTGGTAACAAGTGCAATCATAAGCGTTGGCACAAAGGTAATAAATACGGGCCAATTGAGTGTAACAATTTTTCCGCTTTCTGTATCCAATAAGTTTTCGATGACAAGAGCACTCAAAATACAAACTGGGATAAAGCTTAGCCATTTTAATACAACCTCAGGTAGCTTCACATTTCGGACGAATATAAACGGAATAATACGTGGTAGCCAGGTGACAAGTGCACAGCCAATGATGAGCCATACCATAGTAGCAGTTGTCGTCATTTATCTGTCACCACCCCTATAGTTGCTACAATAACTGTTGAAAGAAGAACAGCCACATGCGAAGGCATAATATAAGAAAGACCATACATAATAACAACCATATAGCCGATTAACATAAGATAATGCATTATTTTACTTTTACCTACACTGTTAAGCTGGAGAACAAGAAGTGCCACAAACATAGCAATCAATGCGAAATCTAAGCCCCATTTTTCAGGAGTTGCTACCCATTGTCCTAAATATGCACCAGTTACACAAGATAGAATCCAAAATGAGTAAGCAGTTATGTTCAGCCCATCCATCCATTTGCCATGTAATTTACCGGTTTGCATTTGCTTTGTAACGGCTACACCAAATGTTTCGTCCGTCAATAATGTGCCGAAACCAACATTTCTTAGCATGGAATAGCGTGTAAAATGAGGAGCTAATGTTAAACTCATTAATAAATGGCGTAGATTTACGACAAAAATGGTTACAATAATAGCAGAAGCAGGGCTATTCGTTAAAAGAAGTGCACAAAAAATAAATTGTGCGGAGCCTGCGTAAATGAGTATCGTTAAAAGCGCAATTTCGAGTACAGATAACCCAGAAGCGGAACCTACAACACCGAAAGCGAGTCCTATGCTAATATATCCGAGTAAAGTGGGGACACAATCTTTAACGCCTTGTAAAAAGCTATCGTCTGGCGTGTTTGCTGTTTCATTCTGAAAATCGGTTGTACTTGTCATAAATAGATCGTCCCTTCTTATAAATTTCCATGTATAATAATGGTGGAATAGTCTGATAGTTCGTGATGTTTATTAAAGTATACATATGTCTTATAAAATAAACAATAGAAATTGGTGAATAAAAATGGAGCAAATGAGTCGAAATTTGGCATTTCAATTAAAGAGGATCCGGCAGCAACGTCATTTAAGCTTAGATGATGTTGCCAAAGCTACAGGGGTAAGTAAAGCTCAACTTGCCCAAATTGAAAAAGGAGAGGCAAATCCTACAGTATCAACGATTTGGAAAATTGCTGCAGGAATGCGCACTTCATTTTCTTCATTATTACAAGCACCAACAGCACACTTTATGAAATATAGTAGTAAGGATGCGCCACGTGTAGATGAAGATGAGGGACGATATCGTGTGTATTCCATTATTCCTTATAATCCAGATCGTGGCTGGGAACTTTATAGGGTTGAAATGGAGCCCGGTGCTTTCAGGAGAAGTGAAGCCCATACAGAAGGGGTAGAAGAAACTGTGACTGTAATCCAAGGGCAGGCCATTATTTCTGCTGGTGAGATGCATGAATTACTAGAAGAAGGGGATACACTAGTATTCTCAGGACATCAGCCACATGAGTATAAAAATACTTCGGAAAAGTTAACGATTTTACATTTAATTTTGCAATATAAATAGAGGTGTCGATTTTGAGTGAATGGTTTACTGTAGATAATATTGAGCAAATTGCGGCACAATATCGAACGCTTGGCCCAATCATTGGTTTATTTTTAACGTTTATAGAGGCGTTTTTTCCGTTTTTACCTCTGGTCGTGTTCGTTGTCGCCAATGCGAGCGCATTTGGTTTATGGTTAGGTTTTTTATTATCATGGATAGGATCTGTAGCGGGGTCATATGCAGTATTTTTGCTTGTCCGACATTTTGGCAACCATCCAAGGCTTCGATTTGTAACAGGCAGTAAAAAAGTAGAGAAGCTAATTAAATGGGTAGATATGAATGGTATTAGCCCATTATTCGTGTTACTTTGTTTTCCTTTTACACCCTCAATCATTGTAAATATTGTAGCGGGGCTGTCCCATATTCATAAAAAGTATTATTTTGTAGTGTTATTGGCTGGGAAGTTCGTTATGATTTTAGGAATGAGCGTGCTTGGTTACGATTTGAAATCGCTCCTAACAAGTCCTGTAAGACTGATTATTGCTGCTGTTGCGATTGTCTTGCTTTGGTGGGTTGGCAAGTTTATGGAGAAACGATTAAATGCGCGTGTAGAGAAAGACTTAAAACATGCGAGAAAATTGACGAAAAATCATCAACGTTAAAAGTTGAATATGCACATCTTACCCCTTTTATCATGTAAAATGAGAGAAGGGGTTTTTTATCTTCATTAATAAAGGTAAGGCAATGCTCGAAAAACATTGAGTAGCGCTTAGATAAAATATTTTAAAATGCATAGGTAGAGTAGCAAAGTGATCAGGTCAGTGCGAAAAGTGATCAGGTCAGTGCGAAAAGTGATCAGGTAGAACAGCAAAGTGATCGGGTCAGTGCGAAAAGTGATCAGGTAGAACCGAAAAGTGATTGGGTCGGTGCGAAAAGTGATCAGGTAGAACCGAAAAGTGATCGGGTCAGTGCGAAAGTGATCAGGTAGAACCGAAAAGTGATCGGGTGAGTACGAAAGTGATCAGGTAGAACAGCAAAGTGATCGGGCCAGTGCGAAAAGTGATCAGGTAGAACAGCAAAGTGATCGGGTCAGTGCGAAAAGTGATCAGGTAGAACAGCAAAGTGATCGGGTCGGTGCGAAAAGTGATCAGGTAGAACAGCAAAGTGATCGGGTCAGTGCGAAAAGTGATCAGGTAGAACAGCAAAGTGATCGGGTCAGTGCGAAAGGTGATCAGGTAGAACAGCAAAGTGATCGGGTCAGTGCGAAAACAGCTCAGGTAGACCAGCAAAGGCCAGGTGTTCCACAACAACAATCACTTTTTAAAATAGATAATTAACAGGAGGGGAAAAGTACATGACATTGCGTATCGTATCAGGACGTTCAGGGACGGGTAAATCAACGTTTATTCATCAAGAGATTGTCGAGCAATTAAAAACAGAGCCGTTAGGTCATCCAATTTTTGTAATTGTCCCCGACCAAATGTCGTACTCAACGGAGTATGAGCTAACGAATAAGCATGGCTTGCAAGGCTTAATTCGTGCACAGGTCATGACATTTAAACGATTGGCATGGCTAGTGTTACAGGAAACGGGTGGTATTGCTCGAAAAGAAGTAAATGGCTATGGTTATCGAATGCTTATCCGTAAACTTTTAGAGGAACAAAAAAGTGAGTTTTCGTTATTTCGACAAGCAGCTGGGAAACGAGGCTTTACAGAAGAAATTGAAACGCTATTACGAGAGTTTAGTCGTTATAGTGTAAATAGTTCGGTGTTAGCTGAAGTGACAGCGTCTTTGCAGGCCATTGATGCGCCTAATACATTGCAAGCGAAGGCTAATGATTTACAAGTAGTTTTGCAAGCTTTGGAGGAACGACTTGGCACGACATATGTCGATAGTGAGGGGTATTATCCGATTTTAACCGAGCAACTAAAATGCTCCGAGACGATGAAGCAGGCGTCCATTTATATAGATGGTTTTACAGCATTTACGGTAAGAGAATTAGAGCTTGTAAAAGAGTTATTGAAGGTGACGAAACAGGTAACGGTAGTTCTTCCCTTTGACCATATCGATGAAGTTTATGATGAGCAATCTTTATTCCATGAAGCCGCTTCTACGAATCAACGTTTACACGACATTGCATCTGAAGAAGGCATTGAAGTTGAAGCACCACTGCACTTCTATAATACGTATCGTTTCCAGTCTAGTGATTTACAACATATGGAAACTCGATTTGCTGATATGGTGCCTCAAGCGAAAGAAACTTCAGGTGATGTAATGGTGCTTGAAGCATCTAATCGACGTGCGGAGATACATGCCATTGCCCGGGAAATAACAAAGCTGACGAGAGAGAAGGGGTATCGTTATCAAGATATAGTACTTCTTTATAGACAAGCAGAAGTTTATGACCCGCTCATTACAACGATTTTCCAACAATACGAAATTCCTATTTTTACAAATTCGAAAAAGACGATGCTGCATCACCCTTTAATTGAACTTAGTCGATCTGCTTTAGAGGTTATTACTTCTAATTGGAAATATGAACCGGTTTTTCGTAGCGTGAAAACAGATTTATTTTTCCCGTTACATGCTGAATTAAATGTTTGGCGTGAGCGAGCGGATCGTTTAGAAAACTACTGTTTAGCACAAGGCGTCTTTGGAGAGCGCTGGTTTGAGGAAGCTCGATGGTTTTTCAAAAAGTATCGCGGACTTGAATTCCATTCACGCGTACAAACGGACGAAGAACGTGCTATGCAGGCAGAAATCGAGGCTATTCGCGACGAAATTCGGCAGCCGCTTAAATCATTACAGGACAAGCTGGAAGTGGCGACAACAGGTAGAGAAGTAGCGACAGCTTTATTTGAGTTGATTGAGCATTTAAATGTTTATGAAAAGCTTCAAGCAATGAAAGATCGTGAACTAGATCGAGGCGATGCATTAGCTGCAAGTGAGCATGATCAAGCGTGGAAAGAATGGATTGCAGTGCTCGATCAGTTTGTGTATATGTTTGGTGAGCAGGAGATGTCCGTGGAGGAAGCGGCGAAAATTTTAGATGAGGGCTTTGATACATTAGAATTTTCGCGTATCCCGCCTACATTAGATGAGGTCATGGTAGCGACAGTTGATTTAGCTCGTTTATCGAATATAAAAGTCGCTTTTGTCTTAGGAATGAATGATGGAGTCTATCCAACTCGTATGGATTATGAGGGATTGCTGTCAGATAACGAACGTGAATGGTTTAGTCAAATTGGCTATGAGCTAGCGCCGACGTCTAAAAATCGTTTACTGCAGGAAAATTTCTTGCTATATCGAGCTTTAACTACGCCATCCGATAAATTATATATGTCCTATCCAACGGCAGATGAAGAGGGCAAGGCACTACTGTCTTCACTCTATATAAAGAAAATTATCGGCAATGATAAAACGGCTGGCCTTTTGAGTGGTGTCGAGGTCGAGCGAGTTGTAATCGATCCAATTGAACTACTGGATGAAAGTGCATTACCGTATTTACGCCATCCACGTACAGCTTTAGCACATTTAATGGTGCAAAAACGCCAAGCTGAACATAGTCGTGAGCTAGCGCCAGAGTGGCTTGCTTTACAAAAATTTTATAGACAGGACCCTTATTGGGCACTTATTTATGATCGAGTTTTACATCCAATCACTCATAAAAATGAAGCTGAGCCCTTAGAAAACTACATCACTCAGGAATTATATGGTCAAAAGCTAACATCTAGCGTGTCTCGTGTTGAGAAATATTTCCGTTGCCCATTCTCGCATTTTACAACGTATGGGCTTCATCTTGAAGAGCGGGCAGAGTACAGACTAGAAACATTTGCAATGGGCGATTTATTCCATGAGGCATTGAAATGGATTACGGAGGAGACACACCGTCTGCAACTATCATGGATACGTTTAACAAAGCAGCAAATTAAACAATTAGCACGTCAAGCCGTAGAGCAAATTGTGCCGGTATTTTCTCATCAAATCTTACTATCTAGTGCACGTTATCGTTACATTCAACGCAAGCTTATACGTATTGTCGAGCGAACAATGACGGCACTTACGCAGCATGCGAATGTATCCCACTTTAAGCCAATTGCCATTGAGGCATCATTTGGACCGGGACAAAATGAACAGCTTCCTCCACTTGAAATAGATTTAACAGGTGGTAAGAAAATGTTTATGCGGGGTCGTATTGATAGGGTAGATAGTGCGTCTATTGATGACCGCTCTTATTTACGGATCGTCGATTATAAATCATCCGCTCGTGATTTAGATTTGAATGAGGTTTATCACGGTTTGTCTCTACAGGTACTAACGTATCTAGATGTGGCGATGGAAAACGCTTCTTATTGGCTGCCAGGTGAGGCGGAGCCAGCTGGGGTTCTTTATGTACATGTCCACAATCCAATGCTAAAGCTTGATAAGGATTTAAGCGACAGTGAAATTGAAGAAGACCGTTTAAAACAATACAAAATGAAAGGTCTTTTGTCGGAAAATGCGGAGGCCATTTTATCGATGGACGAGCAATTAGAGGAATCGAGTGGGCATTCAAAAATTATTCCTGTCTATATGAAGAAAGATGGGACACCATCAGAATCTCAGTCACGGGTTGTACCTGTAAATGATATGAAAAATCTACAGCATTTTGTACGGCGCAAGCATCAAGAGGCTGGTGATGGAATTTTAGCAGGGGATACGTCCATTAGTCCTTATAAACTTAAAACAAAAACAGCATGTGATTACTGTCAATTTACGGCGGTTTGTCAATTTGACCCATCTGATGGCAAGCAAAGCTACCGTCAGTTACAGCAAGCAAAACCGAATGATATCGTTGAGATAATTCGGAAGGAGATGAAGTAAGTTGGTACAAAAAATACCTGAAAAGCCAGCGGAAGTGACATGGACTGATGACCAGTGGAAGGCCATCTATGCAAGCGGCCAGGATACACTTGTATCGGCTGCGGCAGGCTCTGGTAAAACGGCAGTTCTCATTAATCGTATGATTGAAA
This sequence comes from Lysinibacillus sp. NPDC093216, assembly GCF_050280325.1. Classification (NCBI taxonomy): domain Bacteria; kingdom Bacillati; phylum Bacillota; class Bacilli; order Caryophanales; family Bacillaceae; genus Lysinibacillus; species Lysinibacillus sp. NPDC093216. The sequence goes on from NZ_JBNNVB010000022.1 coordinate 10,628, forward strand.
AGGTAGTGGCGACAGAGAATCCCATCAATGTCGACGAGCTACTTGTCGTAACATTTACAAATGCATCCGCTGCTGAGATGCGTTACCGTATGGCGGAGGCGCTTGAAAAGGCTATTGCAGAAAATCCAACTTCCAACCATTTGCGACGCCAGCTAAGTCTTGTCAATAAAGCACAAATTTCAACGCTGCATTCTTTCTGCTTAGCTATTGTGAAGCAGTACGCCTATATGCTAGATATTGATCCAGGCTTTCGTATAGCAAATGAGGCAGAGGTCGCTTTGTTAAGGGACGATATATTAGCAGAAGTATTAGAAGATGCTTACGATTCTGAGGATGAAGCACAGGTTCAAGCAATCTACCGTCTTGTTGATAGCTTTACATCGGATCGTGATGATCAGGCTATTGAAACATTAATAAGCAAGCTTTATGATACGTCTCGTGTTCATGCAGAGCCTCAAAAATGGCTTCGTAGTTTACCAGAGACATATGACTTAGCAGCGGACGTGACCATTGACGATTTAGAGCTGTCGAAATATGTAAAGTTAACCGTCAAGCATAGTCTTGAGGAGGCATTCGTCTTAATTTCTGAAATGCGTGCCATTACGCTACAGCCCGAGGGACCTGCACCATATGCTGAAACTGCAGAAATGGATTTTGCCATGATTCAGGAAGGCATTCGCATTAGTCGTGAAGGAACGTGGCAAGAACTCTTTGATTATTTTGGTACGGTGAAATGGTCAACTTTAAAGCGTGTATCAAAGGATGCTTTAGTGGATGTGGAGCTACAAGATCTTGCTAAGAAAAAACGTGAGGCAGCAAAAAAAATTGTGAACAAGCTTAAGGAGACTTTTTTCGTTCGGACTCCTGCACGCTTGTTAGAAGAGATTCGATTAATGGGTCCGACGATAGGAACATTAGTCGAATTGACGAATGTTTTTAGTGAACAGTTCCGCATGGCAAAATTAGAACGAGGAATTATCGATTTCTCGGATTTAGAGCATTTCGCATTGCAAATTTTAACTGTAGAAGTTGAAGGTGAATTACAGTCTTCACCGGTTGCACTAGATTTGAAAAAACGTTTTAAAGAAGTACTTGTTGATGAATACCAAGATACAAATATGCTTCAAGAAACAATATTGCAGCTTGTGAAAACAGGTAGTGAGCAAGAGGGAAATCTGTTTATGGTTGGGGACGTCAAACAAAGCATTTACCGTTTCCGTTTAGCAGAACCGAAGCTTTTTATGCGAAAATATAGCGAGTTTCTAGAGACCCCAGATTTAACGGGAATGCGTATAGATTTAAACGCTAATTTCCGTAGTCGACAAGAAGTGTTGAACGCTACAAACTATGTATTTGCACAAATTATGGGTGAGCGTGTAGGGGAAATTCTTTATGATGAAAATGCTTCATTAAAGCCAGCAGCGCCGTATGATGATAAAGAAGTTCCGGTAGAGCTAGTCATCATGCATCCTCCTGACGAAGAGGCGTTGGACGAAGAGGCGGAAGACATTGCAAGCGACGCCTCTGAACTAGAGGAATTAAAAAAATCACAGTATGAGGCACGTTTTATCATTGAGCGTATTCGGCAGATGATGGAGGATGGGACAACCGTATTCGATACAAAAACGAAGACAGAACGGCCATTAAAATATAGTGATATTGTGATTTTAATGCGTTCAATGACATGGTCAACTGATTTAGTTGAGGAATTTAAGCTTGCGGGAATCCCTCTCTATGCGGAGTCCTCTAAAGGATATTTTGATGCGCTTGAAGTTATGATTATGCTGAATGTACTAAAGGTTGTCGATAATCCATATCAGGATATTCCTTTAGCTTCAGTGCTACGCGCACCATTTGTTGGCTTAACAGAAAATGAGCTAGCAAAAATACGGTTAGCAGATAAAAAAGCGCCATTTTATGATGCATTAAGGCAATTTATTCGAAGTGATGGACATGGTGTGCAATCAGACACTTTTGTGAAGCTTCAACGATTTATGCTAGCATTTGAAAACTGGCGAGATTTAGCACGACGTGGTTCACTGTCAGATTTAATTTGGAAAATTTATTTAGACACGCATTATTATGAGATGGTTGGTGCTATGCCAAATGGTAAGCAGCGTCAGGCCAACTTACGCATTTTACATGACCGTGCTTTAATGTATGAGAAAACAGCCTTTCGAGGACTATTTCGCTTTTTACGTTTTATTGATCGTATGCGTACGCGTGGAGATGATTTAGGAACAGCTAAATCGATTGGAGAAAAGGATGATGTTGTGCGTCTTGTAACGATCCACTCTTCAAAAGGTTTGGAATACCCTGTTGTCTTTGTTGCAGGGATGGGGAGACCGTTTAATAAAATGGATTTCCACAATCCGTATTTATTCGATCAAGATTTTGGCCTTGCAGTGAAGGCAATTGATCCAGAAAATCGTATTACGTATACATCTCTACCATTTTTAGCGCTAAAGGAGAAAAAGGAGCTTGAAATGCGGGCTGAGGAAATGCGTGTATTGTACGTAGCGATGACACGTGCGAAGGAGCGACTTATTTTAGTAGGCTCCGTGAAAAATTGGAGTAAAACGCTCGATAACTGGCAGGATGCTCAAAGTTTACCGGTGGATGCCCCATTACAAGAGTATTTACGCGCGAGAGCTAATAGCTACTTTGATTGGCTTGGGCCTGCAGTTGCTAGACATGCAGATTTTGCAAAAATTGCTTCTTCTTCCTATAAGGCATCTGAAGATGTATCACATTGGTGGGTACGAGCTGTAGAAACAAGCCATTATGCGTATGACATACAGGCGTTAGAGGATGAGATACAGCCATTGCTAGAAACGCCAGAGGACGAAGCTTTGCTGTCGGAAATTACGATGCGTTTTCAAACACATTATGCATTTCAGAAATCAACACAAAAACGCTCTAAAACATCTGTAAGTGAAATTAAGCGTATAGAAAATCTACAGCGGCAGGAGGAGCCTGAATATTACTTTTCAGTACCTTCTAAGCAAAAAATGACGACTATTGCGCCCCGTCCAACCTTTTTACAGGACAAACAGATGACAGGTGCAGAAATAGGAACAGCTGTCCATACGGTCATGCAGCATGTACCTCAAAACGGCTTTACGGATGTACAGGAGGTTAAGGAGTTTGTCGCTCATTTAGTGGCAAGGCAGCTTCTGACCGAGGCTGAGGGCAAGGTTGTTCCATGGAAAAAAATATATAATTTCTTTACAACAGATATTGGACAACGCTTTAAAAAAGCAAAAACAATCCGAAGAGAACTGCCATTTACGATTAGTAGGGTAGATGAAGACGGCGACGCTCAAATTGTACAAGGGATTATTGATTGCTTATTTGAGGATGAGAATGGTGAATGGATTTTGCTTGATTATAAGACAGATCGTATCCAATCGCATTTTGCAGAGGAACCAGCGCTAACGAAGGAACTTTTAGACCGATATGGTGTTCAGCTCAGAGTTTATAGTGAGGCGATAGAATCTATCCTTCAAATCAAAGTGAGTGATAAAGTTCTATATTTATTCGATATTGAACGGTCTTTACATTCATAAGTGAACGAGGTGAAAACAGGGCTATCTGATATAGTTTCATAATAAGGGAATGAATTTAGAGAGCCCTGTTTTCGCCATATACATAGAGGAGGCTATTTTGTGGAGTTAAAACCGACAATGTTGCAGGAACGCATCGCAACATTAGATATTTTACGTGGTATTAGCTTACTAGGCATTTTACTCGTTAATATGTTTGCCTTTTATTTGCCAATGCCATATATTGATTTGGCATCATGGTTTACAACACCGTCAGATATGGTGTGGCAGCAAAATTTAGATATTTATGTACAAAGTAGCTTTTATCCACTGTTTGCCATGTTATTTGGCTATGGACTCGCTATGCAATGGCAGAAAGCACAAAGCCGTGAACAAAATTTTTATAAGATAGGACTGCGAAGACTTTCTGTATTGTTTGTATTTGGTTTAATACATGCTGTGCTCATTTGGTGGGGCGACATTTTGATGATGTATGCATTTTGCGGCGTTTTTTTATTGCTTTTACTACGTCTACATCCTATTTGGTTATTGTCAATCGGTATTATGATTAACGGTGTTATGCAAGTTTTTATGTTATTTATTGTAGGGTATATTAATTTTAATACGAAAATTGATGAGTATTTAGATATCACTTCGGTAGAGCAGGCGATAACTGCTTACGGGACGGGCAGTTGGATGGATGCATTTATGCAACGTTTAACCGATTTATCTGTTCAGGCGGGAATCGGCATGTGGTTTGTGGTATTATTTACAATTTTACCATTTATGTTAATTGGTGCTGCGGCTTCTAAATGGCGTTTAGTGGAACGAGCGAAGGAGCTAAAATGGCTTTGGCTGGCATTAGCAATAGCTGGATTAGCAGTTGGTATTTTCATCAAGAGCTTACCGATTATGTTTACACGTACGTATTTATTAGACTACATGAAAGTTTACATAGGTGGTCCAATTTTAGCAGTAGGCTACATTGGGCTCATCGTTTTACTTTGTTTATTTCCAACTGTATCAAAGTTGCTTAGTCCTTTTGCCAAAATGGGACGCATGTCGCTAACGATGTACATACTTCAATCGATCATTGGAACATGTTTATTTTATCAATTCGGATTTGGCTGGTATGGAAAAGTGAGCGTCGCAACAGGCGTGTTAATAGCAGTCAGTATTATTATTATCCAAATGATTGTGGCAGAAATTTGGCTAGCGAAATGGCAACAAGGTCCGTTAGAGGCTTTATGGCGCAAGTTAACGTATAAAGAGAAAACTAAAGTAAGTTAATTGTATTCAGCGTGTCGGCAACATATAGTTAATGAATACGTCTTGTATAATAAGAATAATTAATCGTGACTTGGCTCATTATTAAAAGTTGCGATAGCATTTGTTAAAACGTATGTTATGTATACAAGTTGATTGTAGTGGAGGATGGACGCCCCCAGGAAAGCGCCCATCCGGAACGGAAATCAACCCACGTTATGGTGATGAGCCCACGATTTAATAGGAATAAAAATAGTTATCGCAAAAGTAAGGCAATTCCTATAATATTGTTGTATCATGTAGAAAAAAGAAGGAGCTCTGAAAATCATGAAAATTTTATCATTTAAATTAGGTGGACATGTAAGCTTTGGACCAAAAGTAAAAAAAGAAGAAGCGGTATGGGATGTACTCGCTATTCAAAATGAACTTCAAGTTCTCCCTTCTTTTTCAAGTTCAATTGTAGATGGCATTGCACTAGGCTTTGATTTTGTTGAACAGATTCGTAAATTAGTAGAAGCCGCTGAAAAATCAGATCGCGCTAATAGCTTCAAACGTGAATTTACAGCGATCGAGTGGTTATCACCGATTCCACGTACACCAAAAAACATTATGTGTATAGGGAAAAACTATGATGAACATGCTAAAGAAATGGGTGCAGAGGCAGCTCCAACAGATTTAATGGTATTTACAAAATCTCCGACTGCTATTGCTGCTGATGGCCAAACAATATCTATCCATGCCAATCTTTCATCTAAAATGGATTATGAAGGCGAATTAGCTGTTGTCATTGGTAAACGCGGTAAAAATATTCCGAAAAACTTAGCATACGATTATGTATTTGGCTACACGATTGCCAATGATCTAACAGCTCGTGATTTACAAGAAAAACATAAGCAATTCTTCTTAGGAAAAAGCTTGGAAGGAACTTGTCCACTTGGACCTTACCTTGTAACAAAAGATGAAATTCCGAATCCACAAGATTTAACAGTGGTAACAAAAGTGAATGATGAAGTACGCCAAAACGGCTCAACAAAAGATATGATGTTCACTGTAGAATCATTAGTATCGATTTTATCTCAGCATGTAACATTAGAGCCAGGTGATGTTATTTTAACGGGTACTCCAGCGGGTGTTGGTAAAGGCTTGAATCCGCCACAATTTTTAAAAGCTGGGGATACTGTGAAAGTGTCCATTCAAGGCATCGGTACTTTAGTGAATCATTTTGAATAATTTTTTCAAATCCGCGTGAGTTTACCTCCGCGGATTTTTAACTTCTTTCAGTAGATTCCGGACACAATTATGCAGAGGCATAATTGATGTATATTATATGAACACTATTGTAATGTTTGAAACCCTTTCCATCACATGGTAGGATAGAGTTTGATAGAAAAAAGAATATGAGGTGGGGACAATAATGGATTTCTTAACTAGCCGAACGGATGCGCATATTACTACTTGGGTAGTTGCAATCGTAATCTTTTTAATTGCAGCATTAATGGGCAAGCAGTCAAAAGGCTTACATATGACATTACGTTTATTCTACATTTTAATTATTATTACTGGTGGGGCACTATTCTTTAAATACCAAGCTGGAGATCCAATGCTATATGGTCTTAAATTCTTAGGCGGTATTTTAGTCATTGGTATGATGGAAATGGTATTAGTTCGTCAAAAGAAAAATAAACCAACTGGCCTGTTTTGGATTTTATTTGCAGTATTCTTATTCATTACATTATTTTTAGGCTTCAAACTGCCAATGGGAATAAATTTCTTGGCATAATTATTTTGAAAAGTCGTGAAGATTTCGCTTCACGGCTTTTATTTTTGGGGGGAAGTTAAATCGCTCAGGTAGCTTGAAAAACTGCTCGGGTAAGCCGGAGAAGTGATCAGGTAGGTCGGAAAACTGCTCAGGTATGCCAGAAAAGTGAACGGGTAAGCCGAAGAAGTGATCAGGTAGCCCAGAAAAGTGAACGGGTAAGCCGAAGAAGTGATCAGGTATGCCAGAAAAGTGATCGGGTAAGCCGAAGAAGTGATCAGGTAAGCTGAAGAAATGCTCAGGTCCCCAAAAAAATGCTTGGCTCCCCCGACCAAGCCCCAAATGAATTGATTAGGAGAAGTTGACACCTTTTTGTCGTAATTAATTTTGCATTTTCGGAAAATATTTTTAAATGATAGCGACGTGACTATTTTATTTGGTAAAATGACGATGGATTGGTTTGAAAGAGAGGGAATAATAGTGAAATTCAAGAAGTGGATAAGTGCGACAGCTGCATCGCTTTTACTAGCAACTACATTAGTGAGTGCTACACCAGTTGCACATGCTGATGAAGCAACGACAAGAACGATTGCAGAAGAAAGCATCTATGATTTACTCGTTGACCGTTTCTTTAATGGTTCGGGCACTAACGATTTTGATACAAATACGCAAGACCCTACTAAGTTTGCAGGTGGCGATTTTGCAGGTTTACAGGATAAACTAAAATTTATCGGAGAGATGGGCTTTACAATTGTTTCGATTGGCCCTGTTTTTGCCACTGAAAAATATGATGGATCGATGCCGACGAGCTACTCTACAATTGAGCGTCATTTTGGGACATCTGAGGAGTTCCAAAGCGTCATTGAGACCTATAAAGCTAAAAATGTATCGATCATGGTTGATTTCCCGCTAAACAATGTAAGTCCGAATCATGAGTGGGCAAAAGATCCAGCGAAAAAGGATTGGATTACTTCAACAAATAATGGACAAGTACAATGGGACTTAAAAAACAAAGATGTACAAGAAGCACTTATTAAATCTGCAACAGATTTTGTCTCTACATATGATGTTGGTGGGGTGCGTTTAACAAATATTGCTGGTGCCGATACAGGATTTATCAATGCAGTGATTAAGGCATTAAAAGATTCGAAAAAATCGCTCTATGTGATTTCTAATGAAGAAAGTGATGCAAACTTTGATGCAAGCATTTCACCGGCTACAGCTGATATTTACCGTAATATATTTAAAAATGTTGATATGGATTCTTCTAAGTTGATGGACCCATTAAAAGGTGAAAAGCCAACTCAAATTATGGTGGATTCGCTAGAAACACGTCGTTTTACATTTGATTCTGCAGCTGAAAATATGTTCCCACCAACGCGTTTGAAAATGGCTATGGGTGCTTTATTTATGATGCCAGGGATTCCAGTTGTGCAATATGGTACAGAAATTGCGATGAACGGGGAAACAAAGCCAGATACGCACCAAATTTTCAACTTTAAAACAGATGATGAGTTAATCGAATATATTAAAAATGTTCAATCGTTACGTAATAAATCTGAGACATTACGAAATGGTGATTTTGAAGTTATTACAAATGAAAATGGCCTACTTGTATTTACACGAACATCTGATAAAGAGAAATGGGTCATCATGGTTAACAACACTAGTAAAACACAACGCGTTGATTTAACACCTGCTCAGCTTGGGGAAGGTAAAATGCTAAATGGTATTATACATGAAGAAAAAGTTCGTATTAATGAAAAAGATGTGTATCCGGTTATTTTAAATCGTGAAATGGTAGAGATTTATCAAGTTAGAGATGATGAAGGATTAAATGTACCTTATATGGTAGCACTAGGATTAGTATGGGTTATATTCATAGGATTTGTAGTTGTTATTATTAGACGAGGTAAAGTACGTCGTAAGGAGCAAGATGCTCAATAATTTTAATCAGGGAAGGTTTTTTCATCCCCACTGATTATTGTCTTCAACAATCGAGTAAACCCCCTCAACACTTTTAAGTGCGGAGGGGGTTTTTGTTAAGCTTGATAGCTTTTATTCGTAAAGAAGATGGCAATTGTACCTGGTCCAACGTGTGAGCCGATTGCTGAGCCAATCATTGTTACTTGAATGGCTTTTGGCGAAAATCTTTTTTGGATAGAAGCCTTTACTTCGTTGGCAAAGTCCACATCATCACTATGACTAATACCAATAATTTTCTCAGAAAAATCATCGCCGCGTTCTTGCATTAAATCTAACATGCGAGTGATGGCTTTTTTGCGTCCGCGAGATTTTTCAATCGGCACAAGTTTACCGTCCTCTACATTTAAAATTGGTTTAATGCTTAGGAGCCCTCCAAGAAATGCGCTTGCCTTTGATACACGCCCACCTTTAGCAAGGTAATCTAAATCCTCAACTGTAAATAAGTGTTCCATTTGTGGGGTAAGAGCTGTGATTTTTGCTTCGATTTCTTCCAATGAAGCACCTGTATTTCGAAGTCGAACCGCTTCTTCGACTACTAGACCAAAACCAAGTGAAGCACATTTAGAATCGATGATCGCTAATTTAAGGGAGGGATATTGCTCCTGCACTTGATTGCGAATCATGACTGCCGTATTATAGGTGCCTGATAATTCCGATGAAAAGGCAATATAGATCCCTTCCTCTTCATTCTTTGCTAGATTTTCGAAATGGTTGAGAAAAATCTCTGGTGATACTTGGGATGTTTTTGGGCGAGCTCCTTGACGAATAGCATCGTAAATTTCTTTGGAATCAATTGAAATGACATCATCATATTCATTATTGTTCAATTGCACTCGTAGTGGAAGAAGTTCAACATTGTTTTCTTCATAGTAAAACTTTGGTAAATCACATCCACTATCAGTAAAAATTTTCATCATTTGTCCCCCTAATTTAATATTCTATATGAGAAGTTTTCAAATACCTATACTACATAACAGGTGAACAAGTGTCGAGCTTTCACTTTCCACTTTATGTTTCTCTAAACTATTTCTAATGAAATATTATATAGATATATTATCATATCGAGTTTCAGTATAATTGCAACCCAGGATTTTTAACTTTATTCAATAAGTACCTATCGAATAAAGAGTACTTCTGAATAAAGTTAAAATGAAAAAATGACTCATTACCATAACGTGGTTGATTTCCGTTCCGACTGGGCGCTTTGTCGCTGACGCTTCGCTTTCGCGCAGATAAAACATTTGACGCTGACGCTTCGCTGACGCTTCGCTGACGCTTCGCTTTCGCGCAGATAAAACATTTGACGCTGACGCTTCGCTTTCGCACAGAGCAAAGCTTCCTCGGGGCGTCCGATGAGCCGCTTGGGCCAACAGATGTTTTTTGCACGAAAGCGTAGTGCTAACGTAGCGGTAGTAGCACCGATGTTGGTCACGAAGGCGTTATCATAGGACGTGATGGTTTTAGCCTTCGTTCCTCTGTTGCTAATCCCCAAGGAGTCGCCCAATCTCCACTCCAATCAACTTGGTATACGTTTCAACAGGTGTCATCCACAATTTTTGGTGATGATCCAGAAAATGGGGTATCACTACTTAACTAGGTTAATTTCAAGCGATCGATGAGTATTTTAGCAATGCCATCGTCATTATTGGTTGTGGTAATTTCATTAGCAATATTTTTTAAAGTAGGAATGCCATTGCCCATTGCTACACCGATGCCGGCGTAATCGATCATTTCTAAATCGTTATCTTCATCACCGAATGCAATAATACGCTCGCGTGGAATACCTAAATCTTTTGCTACATGAGCGATTCCCACTGCTTTATTTAAGCCACGGCGAACAATCTCAATTATGTGAAGTGGAGCACCCCAGCGACGATGTTCAATGACCTCTGCATGAACAGCCTGTAAATGATCACGGATAATCGTGGAATTTACTTCATTCGCTTGAATCAGTAAACTAGTTGGGTTATCAAGTAAATGGGTATAGAGGTCTCCAAGAGTAATTTTTGGATTCCCCATATTAAAAATGTTTAATATCCGTTCATTCTCTGTATGCACATAAATATCGTCCTTAACTTCTGCAATGATATTTTCGTATTGATAGCTATTGATGGAATCAACGACATCATGCACTACGCCTAAATCAATAGGAGTATGCTTAGTCTGCCAAGCAGCATTTTTCGGGTGGTGGACGTAAGCACCATTAAAATTCACGATGGGCGTTGTAAGGCCAAGTTCGTGATAGTATATATCACTCGCACGATAAGGACGACCTGTAGCAATCATCACTTGATGACCTTGTTCCTTTGCCTGCAATAATGTTTTTTTAGTTTTGGCTGAAATTTGTTGTTGGTCCGTTAATAACGTACCATCTAAGTCTAAAACGATTAAATGCGGTTTCATAGCTCATTGCCCCTTTCCTATAATTTGAATAGTATCTCTTTGTAAACCATACGTCAAAATTTTGTCACATAGAGAAAAGTTTGCTAACATAAAGATAGACAAAAGTTGGGAGTGACAAAGATGATTGTTGAAAAAGAATTGTGGGGAGATATTCCTTTATTACATATACATACAGAAAATATGAATGAAAAAACCCCAGTAGTTATTTTTTTACATGGTTTTATGAGCGCAAAAGAACATAACTTACATTATGCATACCAATTAGTAGGCAACGGGGTGCGTGTCCTATTACCAGATGCAAAATTACATGGCGACCGTAGTGAAGGACTATCTGAGATGAAAATGAGCTTACATTTTTGGGATATTGTTTTAAATTCTATTCATGAAGTTGAACAATTATATAATGAATTAAAGAATAAAAAATTATTAGTGGATGATAAAATTGGCGTTGCTGGTACATCGATGGGTGGAATTGTAACATCAGGCTGTTTAAAGCGTTATGACTGGATTAAAACAGCAGCAGTATGCATGGGTGCACCAGGGTTTCTTAAATTAGCGGAGTATCAATTACAGCAATTCGCTAAAAGCGGTGTGAATTGGCCAATGTCAGAAGAAGAAGTACAACAAACGAATGAACTTCTTGCTAAATATGATGTCAGCCTAACACCAGAAAAATTCGCAGGACGACCTGTGTTATTTTGGCATGGGGAATTAGATAAAACCGTTCCTTTTAATGAAACGTATAATTTTTATTTAACTTTACGCAATTATTATGAAACAAATCCAGAAGACTTAAAGTTCTTAGCTAATAAAAGAGCGGGCCATGCTGTGTCACGAGATGGTATGTTAGCAGCAACTGAATGGCTTGCACAGCATTTGGCATAATAAGATGCATCTGCTATGATTAAGTTAACACTGTGACGGAAGGAGAAATACAGATGGATCAAGATATGAAAGACAGCATGTTCGGTGCATTAGAAAATGTAATTGACCCTGAGCTTGGTATTGATATCGTCAACTTAGGTTTAGTATATGATGTAGAGTTAGATGAAGAAGGTGTAGCAACCGTTACAATGACGCTAACGTCTATGGGCTGCCCAATGGGACCTGTTATTGTTGATCAAGTGAACACAGCTTTAGGTGAGCTTCCTGAGGTAAAAAGTACAAATGTCAACATTGTATGGAATCCACCTTGGTCAAAAGATAGAATGTCACGCTATGCCAAAATGGCATTAGGTGTACGCTAAGTCCACTTAAAGCACGATAAAAAATCCCCGCTTATAACACATAAGCGGGGATTTTTTCTGTTTTTGAAATACAAAATAGTTAAAGTAATCTTTGTGACTGTGGCGTGCTTTAAATGAAGAAGATTTCTGTTCCAAGCTACTCATCATAAAACAACAGAAGAAACTTATAATAATGACGCTATTGTATATCTGGTGTTGCTGACGCTTTACTATCTGAAATACAACAATTGTTGCTGTCGCTTCGCTTTCGCACAGACAAAACATTGTTGCTAAAGTTTTTTGTTGTATCACTATGAATTTTAGTAACATGCAAGAAGATACACGCTATGTGATGTGGTTGATTGGAGTGGAGGCTGGGCGACTCCTCGGGGATCAGCGTCACAGATGAGACCCTGCAGCGCAGCGAAGCGGCTCATCGGACGCCCCCAGGAAAGCGCCCAGTCGGAACGGAAATCAACCCCTCGCTTTGCAGAAGAGTCTTACTTTATTTCTTTACATAATAGAACACAAAATCCCCACTTATAACTCATAAGCGGGGATTTTGCATGTTGCTATTAATCAATACGACATATTTGTAACGGACAATTTTCACAGGCGATTTCATCCTTTAAAAATTGTAAATCGTGAATGGTAATATAACCTTTTTCGAAGGATATGATATTTTGCTTCTTTAAGTCATTAAGCATGCGATTAATCATTTCTCGACTCGTCGCACATAAATTAGCGATTTCTGTATTTGTTAATGGGAGATCAATATAAATAGTGTCATTTTCTAAAGGCTTACCATAAGTATTTGAAAGGCGGATAAGTGTTGAAAATAAAGCGCCCTTTTTACCATTTAAAACTAAATCGCGCAAACGACTTTGATGTTTTAAATTTTCTGTTTGCAACCACTTCATATATTCCACCATTAAATTAGGTTGTTCCACTAGTAAAAGTTCCAATGATTCACGGCTTAGTACATATAAACTAGAGGGTTCTAAAACTTTAGCAGTCATAGAATTATACGTAAGGTTACAAAATAATGAGCTTTCTCCAATAATACTGTCTGGACCACAAATACGAATGGTTAATTCTTTCCCATTCTCTGTTTCCTGACTAATCGAGATTGCTCCTGTTTTTATATAATAAATTTCTTTCGCACGTTCGCCCTCTAAAAAAATTTTACTATCCTTATTCACTTTAATAAAAACACCGTGTTTTTGAAAAAGATCGTGAAATTTTTCTTGTATATTATCCATAATAGTCATATCTTCAACACATCTCTTTCTTTTTACGTAAAAATTGTTTAATTATTACAAAATAAGGTGAACAATTTACTAAATCTAAGAAATATACTTTTATTATAACGTAATTTTCCAGTTATAAGTGAAGAAATTTTAGGACTATTTCTTTGCTATGATTTGTAGTGTTGTAAAATAAAGTTAGTCAAAAAAGGTCAAACATTTTTAATGAAACAGAATGGCGAACGGGATTCCGCTTAACATTATTGAAAAGGAGTGCTAAATATGCAATTTCAACAAACAAATGACAAAAAACCATTAGAACAATTTGGACGTAATTTAATTGAAGAAGTAAAAAACGGTAAAATGGACCCGGTAATCGGTCGTGATGAAGAAATTCGGAATGTTATTCGGATTTTAACACGTAAAACGAAAAATAATCCTGTCTTAATAGGTGAGCCTGGGGTTGGTAAAACAGCTATTGTAGAAGGATTAGCCCAACGTATCGTAAAGGGCGATGTGCCTGAGGGGTTAAAGGATTGCATACTGTATGAGTTAGATATGAGTGCCTTAATAGCAGGTGCTAGTTATCGAGGACAATTTGAAGAGCGCTTAAAGGGTGTTTTAAAAGAGGTAAAAGACTCAGAGGGGCGCATTATTTTATTTATAGATGAAATTCATACGATTGTTGGCACTGGTAAAACGGAAGGTGCGATGGACGCTGGGAATATGCTAAAGCCAATGCTTGCACGAGGTGAGCTACATTGTATCGGAGCTACAACATTAGATGAATACCGTATGTATATTGAAAAAGATCCTGCTTTAGAGCGTCGTTTCCAACAAGTGCTTGTACGTGAGCCATCTATTGAAGATACAGTTTCCATTTTACGAGGCTTGAAAGAGCGCTTTGAGTTACATCATGCAGTACGCATTCATGACCGTGCGATTGTAGCGGCAGCAGAGCTTTCAGATCGCTATATTACAGAGCGTTTCCTGCCAGATAAGGCCATCGATTTAATCGATGAAGCATGTGCGATGATTCGAACAGAAATTGATTCCATGCCACAGGAATTGGATGCAGTAAAACGCCGTATTATGCAACTTGAAATTGAGGAACAAGCACTACGTAAAGAAAAGGACGAGGCAAGCAAAAAGCGACTAGAGCAACTCAGTGATGAATTAACAAAGCTGAAAGAATCTTCTGAGGGTATGCTTAAACAATGGGAAACCGAAAAAGAGGCGTTACATGGCATTCAGAAAAAACGTGAAAAACTAGATAAATACCGTCGTGACTTAGATGAAGCAGAAAGTAAATATGATTTAAATAAAGCGGCCGAACTACGTCATGGGAAAATTCCTACGCTTGAAAAGGAAATTCAAGAGATGGAAAAACAATTAGAGAATGGTACGGAATCACGTATTTTACGTGAAGAGGTAACAGCCGAAGAAATCGCCTCTATTGTTTCACGCTGGACAGGTATACCAGTGACGAAATTAGTAGAAGGTGAGCGTGAAAAATTATTGCGCTTAAAAGATACATTGCATGAGCGTGTAGTCGGACAAGATAATGCTGTACAACTTGTTACAGAAGCGGTATGGCGTGCTCGAGCTGGTATTAAAGACCCAAATCGACCAATTGGTAGCTTTTTATTCCTAGGGCCAACAGGTGTTGGTAAAACAGAGCTTGCGAAGGCACTAGCGGCACAGCTGTTTGATTCTGAGGATCATTTTATTCGCATTGATATGAGTGAATATATGGAGAAGCATAGTGTATCACGTCTTGTAGGGGCACCTCCAGGCTATATTGGTTATGAAGAAGGTGGACAATTAACAGAAGCTGTTCGCCGAAATCCATATTCAGTAGTATTATTAGATGAAATTGAAAAAGCTCACCCTGATGTTGCAAATATTTTACTGCAAATTTTAGATGATGGACGCATTACGGATAGCCAAGGTCGTATGGTCAACTTTACGAACACAGTGGTTATTTTAACTTCTAACATTGGCTCAAACTATTTAATGGAAGCAAAAGAAGAAGATGTAGCAGTTGAGGATTTAGTGATGGCTGCACTTCGTCAACACTTTAAACCAGAGCTGTTAAATCGAATGGATGATATCATTATGTTCCATGCACTATCGGATGAGCACTTCACAGCGATTGCTTGGAAATATGTCGAACAGCTTATCAAACGAGTTGCAGAGCAAGAAATTACTTTACAAGTAGAACAAAATGTAATTGACTGGGTTGTAGAACAAGGAGCAGATGCTCAGTTTGGCGCAAGACCACTAAAACGCTTCGTGCAACGTTATATTGAAACGGCAGTTGCAAAAGAATTACTTCGAGGTGAAGTATTGCCAGGAGAAACATTGCACATTAGAATGCATGATGGTCAATGCATCGTTGAAAAATAACAAAAAAACCTGTTCCGCATTGAGCGAAACAGGTTTTTTCTAGTTGAATTAATGATTGTCTGCAGCTTCTGGAGTTGACTCGTTTGGAATAACTGCACCGATGATGAAAACAAGAATTGTAAATACAACTGATGTGACAACAGCAGTTTGGAAATCAAAATCTGCACCAAGTACAGCGCTTACTACGTAGTTTACCATTGAAACTAGTAGGAATGACCATATGAATGTTACGATATATTGCATTAATTTCACCTCAACCGAACTTTTTTATATCATTATCATATCATAACATAAATCGAAAAAAAAAGAACCTTTTCTGTGAAACATGGCGAATTTGTAACAACGATAATCATCAATTGAGAACATTTTAGATGGCAAAATATTCGATTGGTTCATATCTATTTTCGATTTCCTGCTGTTTCCGGAAGTGTATCTTTTCTTAGCTACTACATTAATGTGGAAACATGATTTTTTCCATTATTGTTGGCAGGTATGAAATTATAGAGCAAAAAGGCTAATGTTGTAGTTCTAAGTTATCTCATACCGAGGTGGCTTATTTGGGTCATCTGTGATGCGTTGGTCATTATTAATTTGAAACTTTTCTACGTTCCATTCGTATTATAACTAGACAATTCTAATTTTATAGAACTGAATAAAAGGAGAAATGAATTTTTTGAACCATTGAATGAAACAATTACTTTTTGTGATTTACTTGATTACCATTGCGGATGCGTATTACTCAACGTTGTTTATTGAATCAAAAACACCACCGCAACACCAGACGATTAAAGCGTCAGCCATTACGTTGGCACAACTACGGTAGCAAACCTAACAAAAAGAAACGTACAACACGTCGTTTGAAACCTTCTGTGTTGCAACCCATCAAGCGATTTCTTCAGAGCCCTAAGTGTTCCAAAGAAAACGTGATCCTTAACGACCTATTAGAGAATAGTTTGGACGTACGCAGATTCATGCGAGAGCCACCTTTCATCTTTTTACGATATCGACTTTTACGATGTTGATAATAGCAATTGTTAGACTAAAGCTGCAGATCTATTTGCAGCTTTTTTCATTAACCACCATTATTAAATTTTTCAGCGTCACTTATCCTCAAAAATACGCTTTTTCCTGCATTAGTTCTAAAAGTTGTAGATGACATTTGTTAAATCGTATGGCATGTATATAAGTTGATTGGAGACCATTGATACTACTAGTTTTAAGACGTTAAATTTAATTCATCTTGCACCTCTCCTTCATTATGAGTTATAATTATGACCAGTTACTAATAATTGATAGTAAGAAAGCAGAGGGGTTGCTAAATGAACGCTGGTATTATAGGAATTGGCAAATACGTTCCGGAGAAGGTCGTTACAAATTTTGATTTAGAAAAAATGATGGACACTTCGGATGAATGGATTCGAACACGCACGGGGATTGAAGAACGTCGTTTTGCCGCAGATGATCAGGATACGTCAGATTTAGCAGTAGCTGCTGCTAAGGAGGCTATTGCAAAAGCAGGTATTACGCCAGAGGAAATAGGCTTAATCCTTGTTGCAACTGTAACACAAGATCAAAACTTTCCAAGTGTAGCATGTATGGTTCAGGAGCAAATCGGAGCAGTCAATGCAGCTGCGATGGATCAAGCGGCTGCTTGTGCAGGATTTATATATAGTTTAGTGACAGCAAAGCAATTTGTAGAATCAAATGCTTATAAATATGTCTTAGTAGTAGGTGTTGAAAAGCTGTCGAAAGTACTTGATTGGGAAGATCGCAATACTGCTGTATTATTCGGTGACGGTGCAAGTGCAGCGATTGTTGGTCCAGTATCAGAAGGTAGAGGTATTTTATCATTTGAGCTTGGAGCTGACGGCACAGGTGGAAAGAACTTGTATTTAACACAACAAGATACAATCGCTATGAATGGCCGTGAAGTATTTAAGTTTGCCGTTCGTCAAATGGGTGAATCTGCAGTAAACGTTTTAGAAAAAGTAGGTTTAACAAAAGAAGACGTAGATTTTTTAGTGCCGCATCAGGCGAATATTCGAATTATGGAATCAGCTCGTGAGCGTTTAGAGCTACCACCGGAAAAAATGTCAAAAACGATTCACAAATATGGGAATACGTCGGCAGCATCTATTGGTATTTCCTTGGTAGATGAGCTTGAGGCAGGCAAGATAAAAGATGATGATTTATTAGTACTTGTTGGATTTGGTGGTGGCTTAACATGGGGTGCCGTTACAATTAGATGGGGAAAATAAAAAACGAAAAATGCTTGAGGGGAGTAAGACAATGAGTAAACGACGAGTAGTAATTACAGGAATTGGCGCAGTTACACCACTAGGAAATAGCATCGAAGAAACATGGACTAACATTAAAGCAGGAAAATCTGGCGTTGGCGAGCTAACACGTTTAAATAAAGATCTTTTTGCAGCGAAAATTGCCGCTGAAGTAAAAGACTTCAATATTGAAAAGTATATTGAACGTAAAGAAGCCCGTAAAATGGATCGTTTTACACAGTATGCCTTAGCAGCGTCTATCATGGCGATGGAAGATGCACAATTAACAATCGATGAAGAACTAGCACCACGAGCAGGTGTCTGGATTGGCTCTGGAATCGGTGGGATGGAAACATATGAACAACAGTTTTTAACTTTCCAAGAGCGTGGAGCAAGACGTGTAAGTCCATTCTTTATTCCAATGATGATTCCAGATATGGCTTCAGGCCAAGTATCGATTCACTTTGGAGCAAAGGGTATTAACTCTTGTTCAGTAACTGCTTGTGCTTCAGGTACAAACTCCATTGGGGATGCTTTTAAAGTAATTGAGCGTGGCGATGCAGATGTTATGATTTCTGGTGGTGCAGAGTCGCCGATCGTTACGATGGCAGTAGCAGGCTTCTGCGCAAATACTGCATTATCTTTAAATACAGATCCGGAAACAGCTTGCCGTCCATTCGATAAGAATCGCGATGGTTTCATCATCGGTGAAGGTGCGGGTATTGTTATTTTGGAAGAGTATGAGCACGCAAAAGCCCGCGGTGCAAAAATCTATGCAGAAGTTCTTGGCTACGGTGCAACAGGAGATGCGCATCATATTACAGCTCCAGCTCCAGAAGGAGAAGGTGCTTCTCGTGCAATGATGCAAGCTTTAAATGATGGTGGCGTAGAAGCTTCTCAAGTAGACTATATTAACGCACATGGAACAAGCACACCATATAATGATTTATTTGAAACACAGGCAGTAAAAACAGTCTTTGGTGAACATGCCTA
The DNA here is from genome assembly GCF_050280325.1 of Lysinibacillus sp. NPDC093216. Lineage (NCBI taxonomy): Bacteria > Bacillati > Bacillota > Bacilli > Caryophanales > Bacillaceae > Lysinibacillus > Lysinibacillus sp. NPDC093216. The sequence goes on from NZ_JBNNVB010000022.1 coordinate 29,735, forward strand.
TAAGCTTGCGATGAGTTCTACAAAATCAATGACAGGTCACTTATTAGGTGCAGCTGGTGGTGTTGAAGCTATTTTCACAGCGCTAGCACTGAAAGAAGGCATTTTACCACCGACAATTAATTTAACAGATCCAGATCCAGATTGTGATTTAGATTATGTACCGAATGAAGCTCGAAAAGCAGAGATTCAATATGCTATGAGTAATTCACTTGGGTTTGGTGGACACAACGCTAGTCTACTATTCAAAAAAATCGAGGAATAATAAAGTAAAACTTTAATCAGTGGGGTTTCATCTCCCACTGATTTTTATAGTTCACCATTCGGGCTTTAACAGGCAGTTAATTAAGGTGTCATCATATTAAATAAAGTAAGGCTTTTCCGCAAAACGAGGGGTTGATTTCCGTTCCGACTGGGCGCTTTGTTGCTGTCGCTTCGCTTTCGCACAGAGCAAAGCTTCCTGGGGGCGTCCGATGAGCCGCTTCACTCGCGGTGCTCGCTCCAGGGTCTCGGGCCAACACGATGTTGGTCACGAAGGCGTTATCACAGGATGTGATGCTTTTAGCCTTCGTTCCTCTATCGCTGATCCCCAAGGAGTCGCCCAGTCTCCACTCCAATCAACCGCTCTGCAGCAAAACGTCTTTATATGCGGAAAAATAGTGGCAGTAACAACAGATGTACAGTCGCTTCACTGCTATAAGTCTATTCTGTTTGATTAGTCTTTCAACAACATAAAAAAACGTCAGCCAATTTACGTGGCTGACGTCTTTTTTTATAGTTTTGTGAATAGATGATAATTAAGAAGAAATAGAAAGGATGCCCTTATATTGTTCCGACTCTTTTTATTTTTAATGAGCTATGGCTTATTGATTCTCTCAGTAGGGAATCTCATTTTGTATTTGAATTATCGGACACTCGGATATTCCTGGCTAGTAGTTTTTAAGTTCATGGCACAAACATCAGCATTTTATATGGCCATTGGTTCAGCCATTGTGTTATGCGCTGTTGTACTTGATCTTGGTTATGATAAAACTTTCAATGAAAAAGATAAAATGTAACTCTTATGTTGCTCTCTTTTTGGCCAAGCTCTTACAATCATCTTTATGATAAAGTCTTCTTTTTAGCGACGTGCACGACCAAGGCCCATTGCCTCTTCCATGCGTTTTAATGTAGCACTTGCAATTGCATTTGCCTTTTCAGCACCTGCGTCTAAAATAATATCTAATTCTGATGATTCTACCAAATTATAGAACTTCTCTTGAATTGGTGTCAGGTGATCAATAACAGCTGCTGCAACGCCTTGTTTGAAACCACCATAGCCAACGCCTTCGTATTTTTTTACAAGGTCGTCAATTGATACGCCTGAAATGGCAGATTCGATTGTTAGTAAATTAGAAACACCAGGTTTATTTTCTACATCAAATGCCACAATACCATCAGAGTCAGTAACAGCAGACTTAACTTTTTTCTCAATATCTTTCGCTGTATCTAAAAGCTTGATTGTCGCTTTTGTATTTGGATCAGATTTACTCATTTTCTTAGTTGGTTCCTGTAGTGATTTGATACGAGCTCCCGCTTTTGGTAATTGAATTTCAGGAATCGTTAAAACGTCACCATAACGTTTGTTAAAGCGCTCTGCTAGATCACGAGTAAGTTCAATATGCTGCTTCTGATCATCACCAACAGGGACAATGTTTGTATTATACAAAAGGATGTCTGCTGCCATTAATGGTGGATATGTTAGTAGAGCGGCAGATACGCTTTCCTTACCGTGAGATTTATCCTTGAACTGTGTCATACGTTCAAGCTCTCCAATCGATGCGACACATTGTAGCATCCAGCCTGCCTGTGCATGTGCTGACACTTCTGATTGAATAAATAATGTAGATTTTTTAGGATCTATTCCAGTAGCGATATACGTAGCTGCTAGGTTGCGAATATTTTGACGTAATTCCTTGGGATCTTGTGCCACTGTTATTGCATGCTGATCGACGATACAATAAACAGCATCTCCTTCATCTTGTAATGCAGGGAATTGCTTAAACGCACCTAAATAATTCCCTAGAGTTACAATACCTGTTGGCTGTACGCCTGAAAAAATAGTTGTCATTGTCATTTCCTCCTTGAATTTTGTTACCTCAGCTAGTCTTTACATAAGACCTGATCCGTTGATCCAAAATAAAAAAACATCATGCGTCCTCATTAGTTTTCTAATGAAGGGACGAATGATGTTTGAATCCGCGGTACCACCCAGCTTGCCTAAATCGGCCACTTTGCTTCGTAACGTGAAGGGACGAGCTTTGCTAATAGACTCCAGTAAGGAAACTAAGACGTTCACAAAGCTAACTCGGAAGTCCATTCCAAATGCTTACACGATCTGTTTGCAGCAACCACAGACTCTCTTAACGTGTAAAATGCATATGTACTACTCTTCGTCAGCGTTTTTTTATTTAGTTCAATAACCGTCTTCCATCTGTATAGATGAGGTGAACCCACCAAAGACATAATTGATTGATTGCAAAAAATTATATTATAAAGGATCGGTAAAAAGCAAGTGGGTAAAGTCAGACTTTTGGCGGTGTTCATTATTGGAAAAAAATTATATGCTATTTTCGCTGGTTTTTTATTTCCGTGCAGCAATAAATGTGTTCTGTCGAAAGCGAAGCGTCAGCGACAAAGCGCCCAGCCTGAACGGAGATCAACCACACGTTATGGTAACAAACTATTTATTTGAAAATGCAACCAATATTAGTAAATATACGTCTATATTGTACACACGGAACTGACAATATTCTCGTTTAAATTTTTTAAATGAGAACAAAAATAATCACGAAATGAGTGTTTAAAACGTGCTGCGAATGGGAATATTATTAGTAGTTCATTAGACATGCCAAGAAGTAACCTGCTTTGAAAAGTTATATAAATAGACAGAAAATTTCGTGTGATAGGGTTATTCTTTTTTTTATTGGAACTATATTCAAACATCACAGAGTACTGTATAATGGTATGTAGATTACATTACATTAATTCTAATTTAACACGCTGGTTTATAGATAATGATTAAAAGGAAAGGATGTGTCAGTATGATAGTAACTTTATTTACATCACCAAGTTGTACGTCTTGCCGAAAAGCGAAAGCATGGTTAGAGGAGCATGAAATCCCATATACAGAACGTAATATATTTTCCGAACCATTAAGCATTAGTGAAATTAAAGAGATTTTGCGTATGACAGAGGATGGTACGGACGAAATTATTTCAACTCGATCAAAGATTTTCCAGAAATTGAATGTTGATGTTGAAAGCTTACCATTACAACGTTTATATGAGTTAATTCAAGAGTATCCAGGTTTATTACGTCGTCCAATCATTTTAGATGAGAAACGTTTACAAGTTGGCTACAATGAGGATGAAATTCGTCGTTTCCTACCTCGTAAGGTTCGTGCGTATCAATTGCAAGAAGCACAGCGCATGGTGAACTAATATCTCCATATTCTGCATAGAATAAGTATTAGATGTTACATATGCATCAAGCATATAGTGACATCTATTTTTTTGTGTTTTACTTATGTAAAACCTTCTATATAAAGTATAATAAATAGTAGGGAAAAGTCATATATTTCCGTAAAGTATGTTAAACTTGATTTAAACTTAATAGTTTACTACAATTTCAATAATTCAAATATCTTCTGTGAAACGGTGTATATCCTTTTCATTTTATGACAGAACAGCATACAATATAATTAGAGACAACTGTGGACAATTAATTTTTGATTTCGGTTGCTCAACGGTTTTACTGTAGTGTGGTCAAAGGTTGAAAAACAAAAACGGGGTATGAGGTTAAAAACAATGAATAAAAGCATACTAATGAAACAAAACTGTTTTTCGACAAATGACAGTGAAGGGAGATGAGGTCTAGTGGACATCGAACGTGTAAACGAAAATACACTCAAGCTCTTTATTACGTACAATGATATAGAGGATCGCGGCTATAGTCGTGAAGAAATTTGGTACAATCGAGCAAAGGGTGAACAACTTTTTTGGGATATGATTGATGAAGTAAACACGGAGGATTACTTTGATGTAGAAGGTCCTATTTGGATTCATATCAATGCGTCTGAAGTGGGCTTAGAAATCATTGTCACACGTGCACATATTTTAAAAGACGGTGAAACCTTAGATGGTTCTTCGCAATTTGGCGAACACAAAGAGATGTTTGCCCCATTTGAGGACGTTGGAGAAGATCTTCTCAGTCAACTAACTCAGTTTGGTGACTTAGATGAATCAGAGTTATTTATGGATACAGATATTTATGTTTATAAATTTAAAGATATTGATGAGTTAATCCCTGTAGCGAAACGCATAACAGATGAATTAGTGGATTCCTCATTATTTAAATATGAAAATTGGTACTATTTGGTAGTTGATTTCGCGAACGCAGATGAAGAACTAAATCATCACGATAGAAATGCCGTTATTAAAGAATTTTTAATACCATCAAATTTCACAATCCATCGCTTAGAGGAATATGGCGAAAAAATTATGGAATATAATTGCTTTGAAACAGTGCGAAAATATTTTATTTAAAGTAATAAGTACTTGATTCAGTGGCTTAGACTGTAAACAAACTTGGTGATTATCAAGTTTGTTTACAGTCTTTTTATTTCGTTTTAAAAGATAACAATTTTTAAATTTCAAGAAAAAGCCGTTCTTTATTTGTTGCTTTAAAAACACTCCTTTACAATCAGTCAAAAAGGAGATGATTTTATGCTTATGGCCTATAACGAACTTCAGCAGATTTTCCTCCCATACCAGTATTCAAGGGAAGAATTACAACGATATAGGCGGCAGATGAAATTTTATTGTCCCCAATGCCAACAGCCTGTCCAATTAAAGATTGGCCAATATAATATCCCTCATTTCGCACATATTGCTAATAATAGCTGTGAGCAGTTATTTGCAGAGGGTGAATCAAAACTTCATTTACAAGGAAAAGTCCAATTATTTGAATGGCTAAGAAAACTTGGGCATACAGTAAGGCTGGAGCCTTATTTACAGAAACTTTCACAGCGACCAGATATGCTTCTAATAAAGGAGCAAAAGCAAATTGCTATTGAATTTCAATGTAGTACAATTTCCCATGAAAAGTGGCTATTGCGTACATCTGGATATGAGAAAAATTCTATACAGCCATTGTGGCTTTTTCAAACACCTCAAAAACAATCTACACAAGGTATTCAAAAAATTTCTATTTCCCCAATTATGCAAAAGATGATAATGGTCACAGCACAAGGCTTAACTTATTTGGTGACCTATGATGCAAACACATCGAGATTTATTTATTGGACGAATCTTCTTCATGTTCATGGGTATACTTTTATAGGTAAAGTACAGGAACTAACGATTAACAAGCAACATTTCCCTTTTTATGAGCCTAAGCCAATTACGAAAGAGGAATTTCATCTATATTGGCAGCTTTATAAAAAGCAGTGTAAGCAATTCGTATACCAACGTTTATTACATAGTAAAAATGGAGTACAAGATTCATTTTTACGAAGTAGTTATGAGTTACGCTTTACTTTAACTGCAATGCCTGATTACGTAGGTGTTCCGGTAAAAGATGCAGAAGCGATACCGATGTTTTCTATTGAGTGGCAAACGATTTTCCTCTATTTTTGTCGTCGATTACAATTAGAACCTCATGAACTAGAGGAGAGAACTATTCGATCGTTTTTAATCCAACAAAATGTAGGGGTAACAAATCAAGCAGTACAAGCAATTAAAAATTTTGGAATGGTGCTGGCGAAAAGTTATGAAGAAAAGGATATTTGTGAGCAAATATACGCACATTTATTTGCAATTGCCACAATATACTGAGAAAATATGAGAGTATAGGAAAAGATAACATATTAAGGGGGCTGGCACATGGCTAGTAATCAAATTTTAGTAAGAAATGAAGTTCCGGAAGAGTTAACTTGGCACTTGGAGGATATATTTGCAACTGACGCACTATGGGAAGAAGAGTATAAAGAAGTTGGAGAAATTGCAAAAAAGGCATCTAGCTATGCAGGTACTGTAAAAAATGGGGCAGATGCATTATTAGCAGTTCTAACTTATCACGATGATATTTATCAACGAGCAATGAAGCTTTACACGTATGCTCATATGCGTTATGACCAAGATACGACAAATAGCTTCTACCAGGATATGAATAGTCGTATTCAAACATTAGCGACTAGTATCTCAGCTGCCCTATCGTTTTTAACACCTGAGATTTTATCATTGAGTGAAGAAACAATAGAACATTACTTAGCAGAAAACAAAGACTTACAACTGTATAAGCAATCTTTAAAAGAAATAACGATGGCACGTCCGCACGTTTTACCAGCAGAACAGGAAGCATTACTTGCACAAATGTCTGAGGTTACAGGTACTGCTTCAAATACATTTAGTATGTTAAACAACGCAGATATAGTCTTCCCTAAGGTGAAAAATGAAGATGGAGAAGAAGTGCAACTAACACACGGTAACTATATTAAGTTTCTAGAAAGTAAAGATCGCACTGTTCGTGAAAATGCCTTTAAAGCAATGTATGAAACTTACGGTAACTTTAAAAATACGTTTTCGTCTACAATAACTGGCAATGTTAAAAAGCATAATGTCAGCGCACGTATTCGTAATTATGATTCTGCACGCCACGCAGCAATGTCTAACAACTTCATTCCAGAAAGTGTTTATGACCAATTAGTAGAAACAATCCATAAGCATTTACCAGCTATGCAGCGCTATATCTCATTACGTAAGAAACTTTTAGGTGTGGATGAACTGCATATGTGGGATTTATTTGCTCCACTTGTTAAGGAAGTCGATATGAAAGTCACTTACGACGAAGCGAAGGATATTTTAGTAAAGGCTTTAGCGCCATTAGGTGAGGAATATCAAGGCATTGTTCAAGGTGGTCTTGATAACCGTTGGGTGGATGTCCTAGAAAACAAAGGGAAACGTAGTGGTGCGTACTCTTCAGGTGCTTATGGAACGAATCCATACATTTTAATGAACTGGCAAGACAATGTTAATAATCTGTTTACACTTGCTCATGAATTTGGTCATAGTGTACACAGTTATTATTCACGTAAAACTCAGCCGTTTGTTTATGGTGATTATTCTATTTTCGTGGCTGAAGTAGCTTCGACATGTAATGAAGAACTGTTAAATGATTATTTACTAAAAACAATTGAAGATCCACAACAGAAAATTTATTTATTAAATCATTGGTTAGACGGCTTTAGAAGTACTGTTTTCAGACAAACAATGTTTGCTGAATTTGAACACCTAATCCACCAAATGGATAAGAATGGTGAATCTCTAACAGCGGAGCGTTTAACCGAGGTTTACTATAATTTAAATAAACAATACTTCGGTGAAGATATTGTTGTAGATGAGGAAATCGGCTTAGAATGGGCTCGTATTCCACACTTCTACTATAATTACTATGTGTATCAATATGCTACAGGTAAATCAGCTGCAACAGCATTAAGTAAACAGATTTTAGAAGAGGGTACACCAGCTGTGGAACGTTATATTAATAACTTCTTAAAAGCAGGTTGCTCTGATTTCCCAATTGAGGTATTAAAGGCAGCGGGTGTTGATATGAACGTTGCTAAACCGATTGATGATGCATGTAAAGTATTTGAAGAACGTTTAAATGAGTTAGAAAAATTATTGTTGAATAATTAATTTTGAAGGCTGTAGGTATTTCACTACAGCCTTTTTTCTATGATTAATTAAATAATAAAAATTTAAGGAATAATGTTTTTTTTTGATTTCTAAATGGTTTAAAAGTACGTATCTTGAAAAAATACTGTTTGTAATCGCTTTCTATTTGACAAATTTGTGAATCTATCATCGGACTTGTTGCTATATTTACTATTCCATGATAAATTGATTCATGTGAAATAAATCACAAAAACAAACATACACCCCTTTGTTTGAACGTGAACATTTCTCCCATCCCCTTTGTGAAAAAGAAGCGTCACTATCTGTCGAGGATAGTGGCGCTTCTTTGTTTTGTTTTAAATCTCAATCAAACAGTGAAGTATTCCGATAAATAATAGAGCCTAATCTAAAAATAAAATGAATGCAACCAGTTGCATTCATTTTATTTTTTATTTATAATGCAATCGAACGGTTGCATTTTATTTACATTCAATGGATGTTTAGACACCCATTGAATGTAGAAAAAAAGCCTCCGGCGGATGTCACGGATTGTTTATCTGTGCGAAAGCGAAGTGACAGCAACAATTACGCCAAGGAAAAATTGATGAAAAGAGGCTAGAAAGTGAAGAGTAAACAAAGTTATATGATGCCGGTAATTGCTGCGGCTCTTGGTTTTTTTATGGCTTTATTGGACACCACAATTGTGAATGTTTCTTTGCCAAAAATTACAGCATACTATGAAACTACAATTGATCAAATTTCTTGGGTGATTGATAGCTACAACATTGCATTTGGTGTTGTTTTGCTAACGGCGGTAAGATTTGCAGATCAATTTGGTAGGAAGAAAATATTTCAAATAGGGCTTATTTTGTTTGTAGTTTCGTCAGTTCTATGTGGATTATCACAATCTATTGGGTTATTAATTTTATTTCGGGCGATTCAAGGTTTGGCAGCAGCAATGATTGTTCCAGTATGTGTCCCTTTAGTACTTGTTCATACTCCAGCTGAAAAGGTTGGTGTTGTAACGGCACTATTTGGAATAATGGCTGGGGTATCGACAGCGTTGGGACCGACAATTGGAGGAGTCATCTCGGAGAACTTTTCATGGCAGTGGATATTTTATATTAATGTACCAATAGGGATTTTAGCGGTGAGTTTAATTCATTCTTTTGTACATGAATCGTATGATCCTACTGCCTCTAAGAAGATTGACTGGATGGGTATGATAACAATTAGTATTTCATTGTTTGCACTCATATATGGTCTTTTACAAGTGAAGGAAGTTGGGTGGTCATCACCACTTGTTCTAAGTTGTTTAATTGGCAGTGCTATAGGCTTACTAATGTTTGTAAAGTTTGAATCAAAAAATAAAGATCCAATGCTTCCAGTTCAGTTGTTTAAAAACTATCAATTCGCATGCGGGAATATCGCACTGTTATGTTTAGGAATCGGCATGATGTGTGTCTACTTTTTAATGGCATTTTATTTAACAACAGTAAACGGAATTTCTCAAATACAGGCGGGCTTAATTCTTAGCTCATCTTCTATAGCGACAATGCTCATTACACCTCTTGCAGCTAAAGCAAATAAATGGGGGACATTATGGTTTGGTGTCAGTGGTTATGTACTATTTAGTATAGGAACCTACTTGTTAGGTTTTATTTCATCAGATCAATCGGTTTGGGCTATTGTCGGAGTTTTAATGATTGTTGGTTTAGGATCGGGTTTAATATTTAGCCCATTATCAATAGCACTCATTTTGCAGGTTCCCGAAGAAAAGGCTGGGATTGCATCAGGGTTATTTCAAGTAAGTCGTGTAATTGGAGCTGCGGTTGGCGTGGCCATTTTAGTAGTGATGCTACAGCATATGATGCAGAACGAAATGAAAGCGGCAAAAAATGAAATGATCGAAAAGGTTGAGATAAGTAAACTTAGTGACAATACAAAGGAAAAGCTAAAGCTTCAATTCGAAAATAATAAAAATGAGCTAACAGAAAATAAATCGTCACTACAAGATGTTTTACATAAGCTAACGGACGAAGAGAAAAAAGTACTAAAATCTTCACCAGATAACGCACATGCTGAAATTAAGAAGAGATTTGACATTGAAATAAAGGAAATAAGAAATCTTTATCCAGCGTTAGAAAAAATAATGAAGGATCATATTTCTTTAGCCTATAAAGCAGTTTTTAGATTTGGAGCAATTGTCATGTTAATTGGTGCTGTTTTCGCTTATTTAAATGGCATAAATGCGAGAAGAATGAAGAAATATATAAGAGAACGAAACTTTGAGGTTGCAATGAAACGTTAATTGAATGCAACTGATTGCTATCAATTTCTAATTCCGATATAATATTGAGCAAATTATGTTCGGAGGAGGAAAGAGGGCATAATGGCAAAGTTGAAAACAAGAGAAAAAATTCTTAATGCTGCTTTGACACTTTTTGGTGAAAAAGGGTTTGCTGGAACTTCGACACGTGAAATTGCTGAACGTGCCGGTGTGAATCACATTACACTTTTTAGACACTTTGGAAATAAGGAGAATTTGTTTCGTGAGAGTGTTATTTCACATAAAACAGACAGAGATTATTTTCCTAAAATAGAAGAGGCGTTTACAGGTGATATAGAGCAGGATCTTAAAATCTTGGCGCAAGCTTATTTTGAAGAAAACATTCCTGTCAAGGAAACTATTTGGGTGCTTATGCGTGAAATTCAACAAGATAAAGAATTTGAAAAAATGTTTTTTGAATACCCAAATAAGCTATTTCATCATTTAGAGAATTATTTAATTAAATTACATGAGCAAGGGAAAATTCCAAAAGGGAACTTTAAATATACAGCGAATTTTTTCTATTCATTGCTGTCGTCAATTTTAGTTTTCCAATTGACGTTACCATATATAAATGAACATATTAATCCGGATATTGATGAGATGATAGATGAGGTTGTGCATTTATTTACTTTAAGTTTGTATAATCCGAAAGAAAGTTAACTTCTTTCTGCAGATGCTTTATGTAACGTAAGTGGAACGGCAGTTACAAGTGTTTTGGTAGCGAAAGCGAAGCGACAGGTACAGAAGTTTCCCACCTCTATGGGTGATGAGATGAATGCAGTTTTAAGTCACTTTTCAGCGGGTGTCCAAACATCCGCTGAAAGAAGTTAAAGAAGAGGCTATAAAGAAAAATAAAAGCAAGTGAAGTTTTCTTCACTTGCTTTTATTTTGGAGCTTAGAATAATAGTATAATTGCATTATTTAATACGCCACAGTGTAGCGTTATTTGTCTGAATTCGTTCAATTTTTTGTTGCAGCATACGCTTTTTTAATTCGCGTTCAGCGGTTTGTTCTGTTAATGAGTAGATGAAAGCTACTTCATTTGTTGAAAGTGTATGGAATTTTGTGAATAACTCTTCCATTGTTGGTAATGGTTGACGCACAAGCTGTTCATCCATCATTTCTTGTAAAATATGTTCATAAACTTCATAGGAATAGCTACCACTAACTTTTAGGCCCTCATCTTCAATACATTCATTGAAAAATACAATGCTAGGCACTTCATCAACTTCCATTTCACGTTTAATATATAAATCGCATTGGAAAGCACGTGCTGCTTCCTTTGAACCAAAGTCTGCTGAAAATTCATTCATGTCTAATTGAACATCTTCCGCAATTTTTAACAGAGTAGCATAAGAATTGACATCTTGCTGGTTTAATAATACATATTCTTGTAGTTTCGACAAATAGCGTGCTCCGACACGTTTGCCCTGTAATTCTGCAGCTTTAATAGCGATAGATGGTAGGACAGGGTGATTAATGTCGAGTTCAATACCTGATAAACAACCTTTTACACGTTTGCTTAAACAATTCAAAGAGGCAAGCTCTGTGCTTAGTACAAAGCGCCATGTAAAGTAATGATTGTACTCTAAATGTAACTTACGAAGAATGGCTTGCATATTATAAGCTTCTGGACAAAGTGGATCTACGAAAATATACAATTCAATAGGCTTATTAGCAGTAGAAATCTCAAGAGTTGGCTTCTGCAGCATTTGAATATTATTCACGTAACAATTCCCCCTCATCGTCATTTGGTGTATTAATCATGTGATGAGCTGTTAATACTAAACGTTGATAATATGTTTCTCGGAACTTCCCTTCCAACCCCACTTCATCCATCGCTTCGGACATACATTCAAGCCAAGCTTGGGCACGATCAGGTGTAATCGGAAAATTCATATGGCGTGCACGCATCATTGGATGCCCATGCTCCTCAGTAAAAAGATTTGGTCCACCTAAATACTGTGTTTGAAATTGAATTTGCTTGCGTGCTGTCTCTGTCAAATCTTTCGGAAAGATTGGAATAAGATCAGGATGCTGAGCAACTCTTTTATAGAATGCATGGATTAGCTCTGAAAGCTTTTCAGCCCCCAGCTCCTCATAAGGAACAGTGTATTTTCGATTCATAATTAAATGCCCCTTTAATTCTTTATATCGTAAAGTATATTTTTATACTTGGTCATCTTTACAAATGTGAATTTCTTGTGACTACCTTCATTCTATCAACGTCTTTTCGTTAACACAAACAAAGCGCTCTTCCGAAATGTTTTCGCTAAAAAAGCACAAATTTCACCACGTGGGTGAAATTTGCCGAAAAAGACTGTATTAACAATGTTTATGCGATTAAGCTGTATAGTAATTCATCACTTTTTGGACATAATTCTGTGTTTCTTTGAAAGGAGGAATGCCACCATACTTTGTAACGCGTGAAGCTCCTGCGTTATAAGCAGCTAACGCTAATGTAGGATCATTATCAAATTTATCTAGCAATTGACGTAAATATTTTGCGCCTGCCATAATATTTTGCTCAGGATCAAAGGCGTTTGTAACCCCTAAATATTGAGCTGTTTTTGGCATTAATTGCATTAATCCTTGTGCTCCAGCATGGCTAACCACGCTAGAATTAAAATTAGACTCTTGCTTAATCACTGCAGCGATTAGCTTCTCAGGTACATTATATGTAGTTGCTGCCTTTTGAATAATCGAAGCGTATTGGTTCGCACCAGCTAATGAATTGGCATACGCTGTTGAACCAATTACATTATCCGAAACATAGGAGTCGAGCTTTGTACTAGATTGTGTATTTGCTAATGCTGCCTGTACAGCAGATGGTATAAAGACGTCATTAGAACCATTATAAAGTAATGATTGATACGCACTATTTTGCATGTTTTCAGCTAACCCATTTAAACTACTAAACTGGTTCATCAATGACGAAGCGCTTGATACGCCCCCGAGCAAACTAGATAATTTTGCACTGTTAGTAGTAGTTGAGTCGCCTAGCAATTCGCTAATCATATCAGAAAACATAGAATTGCTGTCTGTAAGATTGTTTGACGATGAATTTTCTGAAGATCCTAGTGTTTGTAATGCTTGAATGTCAAGTAAAGTTCTGAGTGATTGAATATCCAAGGAGTTGCCACCCTTTCTTGTATACTAGTTAAGCTACTGTTATTTATTCATTTGTAATGCTTTCATGAAACGTGCGATTTTTTTATCTGTAGCCCGTTTTTCAATACCATATTGCTGTAGAAATTCGTCGAAGATTGCATTTCCTTTTTTTGCATCTTTTGATTCATATTCTACCTCATAATCGTCGCACTGCAAATAGAAAGAATGATCGAATACTAGAAGACCATCCCTATAAGGAATTTCGACACGATCGGTTGTAAGTGAACCAAATACTGCTAAATTTTCTAAAGAAATGTTGAAGAGAGCTAGTCTTTTTGCTACTTCTTGGGCATAAAAACCTTCTCCAACAAGCATTTTCTTAGCTTGCTCAGCAGTTAATTCGTCAGTTGTTTCTAAATGAGCATGCTCTGCATTTTTTTCTTTTAAAGTACATTCAAAATATTTGTCGATTTGTCGAATACGGAGCCCACTTTGTAGTTTTCGAATAGCTTGAGAAGGTGTGTCGAAATAATGATTTGTTTGACGATGAATAGCATTTTCGGGAATGTTAAATGCTTGCAATAAGTGTTCGTATTGTTGTTTTGTTAAAAGATTTTTAAATTCTATTTCAAGTTGTTGTGCCATTATGATCACCTGTTTATTTTAATTTTTTATGGGTGTTGATTAGGGAAAGGTTCCTCAGCATAGCGTGTGGTTGATTTCCGTTCCAGCTGGGCGCTTTGTTGTTGCTGTCGCTTCGCTTTCGCACAGATAAAACATTTGTTGCTGTCGCTTCGCTTTCGCACAGAGCAAAGCTTCCTGGGGGCGTCGGGCCAACAGGATGTTGGTCACGAAGGCGTTATCACAGGATGTGATGGTTGTAGCCTTCGTTCCTCTATCGCTGATCCCCAAGGGGTCGCCCAGCTTCCACTCCAATCAACTAATATGCATGGCATACATTTTGACGAAATATCATCCCTAATTTCCGATGAAGGACAATTGTTTTTTGTGCGAAAGCGAAGCATCAGCAACAGCATGATGTTGGTCACGAAGGCGTTATCACAGAAAGTGATGGTTGTAGCCTTCGTTCCTCTATTGCTGATCCCCAAGGAGTCGCCCAGTCGGAACGGAAATCAACTACACGCTATGATAAAAAGTTTAGTTCGTTTTTTCATTGATTTAGTATTTACACACTGCAACTATTTACCCTCTATGCTAAAATAAGAGGAAGAGTACGACGAAAAGGGGAACCGCATGTGCGTAAAATTTATACAATAGAAACATTGAATTTTGAAAACGAGCAACTTCATTTTAGTTTAAACGACATTGAAGCAAATTTACAGTTAAAACCTGCTGCACAATTAATAGCAGACTCTGATGACTTTGCGTTTATTTATTTACTTGATGCAGGAGAGAATTATCATTACTTGCGTTTTCCACCGAGTAGTTGGGATGAACTTGTACATATTTTACAAAAAAAACAAAATCCAAAGCTACAACTAGGTACGGAAGTTATTGAGCTTTCTAATTTTTACGATGAACTGGAAATGCTCGTGTATAATATTGAAGGAAATTACAATTATGGGGCGGAATTTGTCCAAGAGGTGGAACATCACTTCAAGACAATTCTTGCTGAATAAAAAGACAAAACGAACAGACGGTGTTGGTTTTGTTCGATACCGATTGTCGGGAGGTTTTTGCGATGGGACAATGGGAAATATTTTTAAGTCCTTATAAACAAGCAGTAGATGAGTTAAAAGTAAAATTAAAGGGTATGCGTTCACAGTTTGGTATTGTTAATGCAAATTCACCAATTGAATTTGTAACGGGACGTGTAAAACCTTTAGCAAGTATATACGATAAATCATTAGAAAAAGGACTCGCATTTGAGCCTTCTAAACAGCTAGGTGATGAGTTAGGAGATATCGCAGGCTTACGTATTATGTGTCAATTTGTCGATGATATTTCAACAGTTACTGAGCTAATACGTCAACGTAAAGATATGCGTGTAGTGGAAGAGCGTGACTATATTACACATAATAAGCCAAGTGGCTACCGATCATATCATATGATTGTCGAATATCCTGTTGAAACGATACAAGGGAAAAAAGTGGTATTAGCTGAAATTCAAATAAGAACACTAGCTATGAATTTCTGGGCATCTATTGAGCATTCTTTAAATTATAAATATAAAGGCATGTTCCCCGAGGAAATTAAAAATCGCCTTCAAAGTGCAGCAGAGGCCGCCTTCCGATTGGATGAGGAAATGTCGTCCATTCGTAGTGAAATACAAGAAGCGCAGGCCTATTTTAGTGAATACAAAGAAGCATCGAATCCTAATTTACTTTCGGAGAAGGAGCGTGACATAAAATGAAATTTTCCATTCAATCACGTAGAGATGCACAGTCGAACGAATTAATGGAGCTAGCTAAAACGTATTTGCAAGACTTTGGGTTAACTTATGATGAAGAGGCTCCTGAGATTGTCATCTCTATTGGAGGAGATGGCACTTTACTACATGCCTTTCATCGATATGCTCATATGCTACATCAGGTTGCCTTCGTAGGTATCCATACGGGACATTTAGGATTTTATGCGGATTGGAAGCCATCTGAATTAGAAAAGCTTGTTTTGTCCATTGCCAAAAAGGACTTTAATGTTGTGGAGTATCCACTACTAGAGGTAAAGGTGGAACATCATAATGCAGAATCCAATACGTATTTAGCGTTAAATGAAGCAACTATAAAATCACCTGATGTCACGCTTGTTATGGATGTTGAGTTAAATGGTAATCAGTTTGAACGTTTCCGTGGAGACGGTCTTTGTGTGTCAACTCCTTCTGGTAGTACAGCTTATAATAAAGCCCTCGGTGGAGCAATTATTCACCCAACTTTAGCGGCACTCCAAATTACTGAGATAGCATCGATCAATAACCGTGTCTTCCGTACAGTTGGTTCACCACTCATTTTACCAGCACATCATCACTGTGTTTTACGTCCAGTAAATGAACAAAACTTTAATATGACTGTTGATCATTTACAAGTTACGCAAGGCGATGTGAAGTCGATTGCTTTTAATGTAGCAACTGAAAGAGTACGTTTTGCTCGTTTCCGTCCATTCCCATTCTGGGAACGAGTACATGAGTCATTCGTAGCAAATGAGTAAAATGGATACAAGATTTACACTGCATTTTATAGCGGAAAAGGAAGGCCAACTACTAAGAGAGGCCTTAACTGAATGGCGAATCTCCAAGCGGGCTTTAACGGCAATTAAATTTGATGGAGGCTTGCTAACCGTGAATGATGTTGAACGCAATGTTCGACATCATCTTCGCGTTGGGGATCGAGTTGAAGTTAAATTCCCTCCTGAAGAAAAAAGTGAAGGGCTCGCTGTTGAACATGGTGAACTTTCAATTATTTATGAAGATGAAGCGATTTTAGTGCTTAATAAGCCAGCGCATCAGAGTACGATTCCTTCGCGCGAGCATCCAACATATAGCGTAGCTAATTTAGTGTGTGGTCATTTTCAGCAACAGGGTCTAGCATCTACTGCTCATATAGTAACGAGACTTGATCGTGATACTTCTGGCTTGCTGTGCATTGCCAAACATGCTCATATTCATCATTTAACGGGACTTGCACAGCGCAGTGGAGAGATTTCTAGACAATATGAAGCCATTGTACATGGACATGTGGCACCAGATGTACAATCAATTATCGCTCCTATTGGACGCAAGGAGACGAGTATTATTGAGCGAGAGGTACGTGAGGACGGTCAATTTGCACATACAGATGTGTCAATTTTAAGGCACTTTTATTTACAGAATGAACCGATGACACATATACAGCTAAAGTTGCATACAGGGCGCACACATCAAATTCGTGTGCATATGGCCTATGTAGGACATCCACTTGTTGGAGATGAACTTTATGGTGGAAGTCGCGAGCATATAAATAGACAAGCCCTACACTGTGTGTCCTTAAAGATGCTTCACCCGTTGACAGATGAGCGTTTACAATTCAAAAGTAACTTAAATGAAGATATGCAGCGATTATTAATTGACTCCTTAATTTGAAGTTCGGTACAAAACCTATCTATGAACGAAGACTTCATTAGTTCACTAAGAGTGAAAACTATTACTGGATATGTTATATATTTAAGGAGATGTTCGCACAAACGGGCATCTCTTTATCATTTTATAGCCCAGTAAAAGTAATAGGTTTTTCATAACAGCACGTTAACAGTAAAGAAAGTGTTTGTATGAGACCTTGGAGCGAAGCGGGAGGGGAACGAAGGCTAAAAGCATCACGTCCTGTGATAACGCCTTCGTGACCAACATCCTGTTGGTCCGACGCCCCCAGGAAGCTTTGCTCTGTGCGACAGCAACATTTTATCTGTGCGAAAGCGAAGCGACAGCAACAAAGCGCCAGTCGGGACGGAAATCAACCACGCGTTATGATAACAGGTGAAAAATAGCAACGTTTACCCGAAGATTTATCCAATTAGATAGTGGTAATGATGTAGGTTGTTATGTAGTAAAAAAAGGGTTTGCAGAAAAGGCACAATACACTCTATTATATATAAGGTAGATTTACGGCATTGCCCGTATCAATGATTTAACTTATTTCAGCAAATGTTTTCTGTACAGAAAGCAAAGCGACAGGTACAAATGAATTTACTTTTCGGCGGTTGGTCAAACACCCGCTGAAATAATTTAAAGCCTCCGGCGGATGTCACTGAATCGGAAAGGAGTTCTTTGTGCAAGCACAAAGCCGATTCTGGACGCAATTATGCCGAGGCATAATTGAATGCTCGGAAGGAGGGGACAAGCATGATAGAGGAAAGAAATGAAAAGGATGATGTGCAGTTCGACGAGGCACGTTTGCGAGAAATGCTCGAAGCACATGATATTAACGCATTCCGCGATGAGTTTTTAGAGCTTCATCCATATGATCAGGCAACGTTTTATGAGAAGGTGGAACCTGATATAAGGAAGATCATCTATTCGTACTTGTCTCCGACGGAAATGGCTGATATTTTTGAGGCAATCGAAATAGATGATGATGAATACACAGCGTATCTAGCTGAAATGGATCCGTCATATGGTGCAGAAATGCTTTCTCACATGTATGCAGATGATGCTGCAGACGTTTTAAATGAGTTGGATACGAAACAACGTGAAAGCTATTTAGGCATGATGGATGAGGAAATAGCTGAAGAGATCAATGAGTTATTAAGTTATGATGAAGGTACAGCTGGTTCTATCATGACGACTGAATATGTAGCGATACCAGAAAATTCTACTGTTCGTTCAGCAATGGCGATTTTACGGAAAGAGGCGCCAGATGCTGAAACCATTTATTATATATTTGTCGTTGATGAAGCACATCGATTAACTGGCGTTATTACGCTTCGTGATTTAATTATTGCTGATGAAGATACCCTTATACGTTCGATTATGAATGAACGTGTTGTGATGGTGCACGCAGGGGATGACCAAGAAGAGGTTGCTCAAATTATGAAGGACTATAACTTCTTAGCAACACCAGTTATTGACGATAAGGGTGAATTACTAGGGATTATTACAGTCGATGATATTATCGACGTTATTGATGAGGAAGCATCGGAAGATTACTCTAAATTAGCGGGTATTTCCGATATGGATAAATTTGATACAACCTCGTTCCAAGCAGCTAAAAAGCGTTTGCCATGGCTTGTCATATTATTATTTTTAGGGATGTTGACAGCAAATTTGATGGGACATTTTGAGGCAACATTAGAACAGGTTGCGTTACTCGCAGTGTTTATCCCTCTCATTTCAGGTACTTCAGGGAATAGTGGAACACAGGCACTAGCGGTAGCTATTCGAGGTATTGCAACAGGAGATGTCGAAGAGCATAGCAAGCTAAAATTACTACTTCGTGAAGCCGGTACAGGCTTAATGTCTGGAGTTGTTTGTGGGTTGATTGTGATTGGCATCATCTATGTTTGGAAACAAGAGTTGATTCTTGGAATGCTGGTAGGAGCAGCGCTTTGTGGTTCTATTTTAGTAGCAACACTTGCAGGTTCTTTTATTCCACTACTAATGCATCGTATGAAAATTGACCCGGCTGTCGCATCAGGTCCATTCATTACAACTTTAAATGATATAACAAGTATTTTAATTTACTTAGGTTTGGCGACAGTATTCTTAAGTCAAATAGGCTGAGAACCAAACTTCTTCCTTTTGCATATTGTATGAAAAAAAGGGAAGTGAGTAATGTGGGTCAAGAGCCACGCTTGTTTATAAAGTCACCATCATATTTTCTCAATATTTCTAAGATGCTACATGAGCTTGAATTGGATGAAAGTACGTCAGTGTATAGTAAGGACGGCTATTTCAATGAGCAAACTATTGAAGAAAAAGAAGAAGTAGTTGAAAAAGTACAAATAGATCCGTATTTACTAAAGCAGCTTCAATTTTTAGAGAAGCCTTTTCGGCAAAAAGCCTATCAACCGTTACTTATATGTTTAAAGGATGGTAGAGAATTACGTGGTAGTGCATCTGATGTACAGACCGATTCATTGATGCTTACTTCTTACGAATTAAAGACGCAAGAGATTATCTATTTTGAGGACATAGATCAAGTATTATGGCGAGGTAAACAATTACCTACCTTATGAAAAAAGTGTACAGCAGAGGATGCTGTACACTTTTTTTATGTGTAGTGTGTCAAAGGTGAAAAGACTATTCACAAATCCCTAAGTCAACATCAGCAATACATTGTACAGCGCAGAAGCATGATAAGTCTACAGTGATACAGCTCTCAGTTGAATTCCAATCATCTACTTTACATATTTTTTTCATGTTGACACAGCAGCCATCTCGACTTAATAGATCTACTGTACTTTCGCTGGAGTCAAATGAACATAAAGGCTCTAAAACACGCAAAGTAGCGCAGCACTCATCGAACATATCTTCTACACGGAAAAATACTGATGTACATATACATGGATCTGCTGTTGGTGAACTGAAAAATGCTTTAAAAGGAGTACCGTCTTTTGTAATTAACATGAATACACGTGTATCTGCATGAGAGCGTGCAGGACTTACTATGCCTCCAAGTGGTTCTAAGAAACAGTTAGCTGTACATGGTTGACATTCATCTCTCACCGCTTGATTCTGAATGTCTAAAATAGCGCGTACTACGTCACAAACGCAGCCTGCTGAATGGATTGGTCCAATAGGATTTGTTGGCTTGCCACAACCCATATTGTCACCTCCTTTCCTTGTTACTACTTCTACAATATGTGCTTCTGAAAAATGGACTCGGGCTTTCGTATATATAGTTAAATGAATAGTTTTTTTATGGTTGGAGAAACTTTAAAGAAAAGGAGGGTAAAAGCTTGAAGCTGTTAGGAATAATGTTACCTCTATTAGTCAGTTTATCGCTTTTAAGTGGTTGCGGTGAAAAAGAAAAAGTTATTGTCTATGGTTCACCGGAAAATGAAAGGGAAGTTGAAGCCATTTTAAAAGAACAGAAATATGTAGACAAAACAACGGTTATTCAATATGACAATAGTATGCTTGTGGCCGTGCAAATTAAACCATGGGATAAGTGGAAAAAGACTAAATTAGAGAAAAAGTTGCAAAAGAAATTTGATGAAAAATATCCAAACAAAGATGTTTTTGTTTCAGCTGATTATAAAATATTTTATGAAGCCAATAAAATAAAAAGGGAACAAGTTGAAGATAATAAACTGAAAGATAAAATTGTGAAATTGAAAAAGCTTGCAAAGGAGGAAACATAGTGGAAAAAGAACAATACCAGCAATTAGAGCAAAATGTCACGCCAAAACCGCCTTATTTTAAAAATGTTGCAAAGGCGTTTCTAATAGGTGGACTTATTTGTACAATCGGACAGGCCGTATCCCTTTTTTATATGATTTTCTTTGATTTTACCGAAGCAACAGTCGGAAATCCAACAGTTGCAACAATGATATTTTTCGCCATGATTTTAACTGGGTTTGGCTTATATAAAAAAATTGGTCAATTTGCTGGAGCTGGATCAGCTGTGCCTGTAACAGGGTTTGGTAATGCTGTTATTTCTGCAGCCATTGAGCATAGATCTGAAGGATTAGTACTTGGTGTCGGTGGGAATTTATTTAAATTAGCTGGATCAGTTGTATTATTTGGTGTTGTCTCCGCCTTTTTTATAGCACTTATTAAATTCATTCTTGTGACGATAGGAGTGGTTTCATGGTAATTGTCTTTCAATCGAAGCCGTCCTTAATAGCAGGTGGTGTGGTAGCAGGGCCGCTAGAGAAACGTAGTATATTTAGTCAACATTTTGATGCGACCTATGATGATGAGCGTTGGCAAATGAAAACAAATGAACAAGGTCATCGAAAAATGGTTGAAGAGGCCTGTGAATTTGCCATGAAAAAAGCGGGCGTGAAAAATACGGACATTGATTACTTTATGGGCGGCGATTTGGTTAACCAAATGACACCAACCAATTTTGCGGCCAGAGACTTAGACATTCCTTTTATCGGATTATTCTCAGCGTGTGCTACCTCTATATCCTCCGTAATTATTGCGAGCCTGTTAACAGAAGTAGGTGCCTCCAATTTATCGTTAGCCGGTGCATCTAGTCAACATAATGCGGTTGAACGACAATTCCGCTATCCAATCAATTATGGCTCACAAAAGCCCCAAACAGCTCAATGGACGGTAACGGCTGCTGGTTATGCTCTTGTTGGTAAACATCATGAGGAATACCCTTCTATTGAAGCAGCGACTATTGGAAAATCGGTTGATTATGGTATGGATGACCCTTTTCACATGGGTGCAGCGATGGCACCTGCCGCTTTTCAAACCATTCAATCACATTTAGAGCAGCGAAATCAAAAAATTTACCATTATGATCTAATTTTAACAGGTGATTTAGGTCAACTTGGCATAAAACTTTTAAAAGGAATGTTTGTTGAGAGTGGCATAAAGAGTGAAGAGTTAAAACCTTTACGTGATGCAGGTGCTGAGTTTTATGGACAGGATGAAACGTTCCAATCCGGTGCAAGTGGTGCAGGCTGTTCGGCAGCTGTTTTTTTTAGTTACGTGATCCAACAGATGCGAGCAGGTACCTATAAACGAGTACTTCTTGTGGCGACAGGAGCATTACTGTCTCCGCTTTCATTTCAACAGGGCGAGACAATTCCATGTACGGCACATGCGATTGAAATTACAATGAAATGAGGCAAAAGCTATGGTTATGACATTTGTGTTTGCATTTTTTGTAGGAGGCATTATTTGCGCTATAGGTCAATTATTAATGGATGTTGGTAAATTAACACCTGGACATACATTGAGCACTCTTGTAGTAGCTGGTTCGATTCTTGCCGGAATGGGCTTGTATGAGCCACTTATTAATTTTGCTGGTGCCGGTGCAACTGTTCCTATTACATCTTTTGGAAATTCCTTAACGCAGGGTGCAATTGTTGAAGCGGAAAAACATGGGCTTGTAGGTGTGTTAACTGGGATGTTTGAGGTGACAAGCTCAGGAATCAGTGCTGCCGTTGTTTTTGGCTTTATCGGAGCATTAATATTTAAACCTAAAGGAAATGTTAATTAGACGAATACCCCACCCATTTTTACAACGCTAACATATGATAGGTTGTAGAAGGGAGGGGTATTTTTATGGGATATCAAGGCTGGGGTGCGCATCCTTATGGAGGGCATGCTGATGGTTATTACGGAGGAGATTATGGAGGTTACTATGGCGGTCACCACGACAGTTGCCATGACGGTTACTATGGTTACGGACATGGACATAGTTCAACATTTATCTTAATTGTTGTCCTATTCATTCTTCTGATCATTGTAGGTGCCGCTTGCATATAATTTGAATAACTTCTTTCAGCATATCTCTTTTGTACCGAAAGCGAAGCGACAGGTACAGAAGTCTCCCACCTTTATAGGTGGTGAGATGAATGCGGGTTTAGCTATTTTTCAGCGGATGTCCAAACATTTGCTGAAATAGAGGAACTTAGTCTAAGAACGCCACGTCCTGTGGCAACGACTGAGTGACCAACCTCGTGTTGGCCTAAAGCCTCCGGCGGATGTTACGGAATCGGCAAGGAGTTAGTAAAGGATGTTGCCTAAAATCATCGCATCCATGCGATAACGGCTAACTAACCTGCATCGGTAAAAACGCCACGTCCTGTGGCATTACCGAAATGACCGACATCGTGTCGGCCCTCATGCAGGCCTAAGCACAAAGCCTATTCCGAACGTAATTATGCCGAGGCATAATCGATTGTGACAGTAGATAGAGGCTTTAGCTTTTCTTCAGAGTGCTTCATTTTCTGAATAAAGTTTAAAGCCTTCACTAGTTGTCATATGTTTCTTGCCTGAGAACAACAGTAGGAATAAATTTGAATTTTAACTGATAGGAGGGGGAACATGAATCGCTCGCTTTTTAATTCAATTGAACAAAAAACTGGAGTATCAATGGATGAAATCTTTGCACTAGCAAATGAAATTCAACATGCTGATTTTAAAAATGAAAAGCAAGTAAGAAAAATCGTACGACGCGTAAGTAAAATGTCCAAGAGACAAATTACGCAAGAGCTTGAAGATAAGTTAGTACAATCTATTATTCAAGATGGTAATTCACTAGATTTAGATAAAATTACTAAAATGATGAAATAACATGAATCTACTAGGCAAAGCAATATATCTAAAAGGTTGATTTAAATGGATTTTCATTTATAAATCAACCTTTAAAGCTTTGTATTGCAATAAAAAGGGTGTTACGATATGCTTCAGCATTTTCGTAACACCTATTTGATCAATTATGCCTCGGCTTAATTGCGTCCGTTTTTAGACTGAGTTTCGCTATTACAGCGGATGTTTGGACACCTGCTGAAATAAGCTTAAACTCGCATTTATCTCACCTATAGAGGTGGGATACTTCTGTTGCTGAAAGAGTTAAATCATTTTTTCCATAGCACGATGTGGGATACCAGCATCCATAAATTCAGGAGATGTTACCGTATAGCCAAGCTTTTCATAAAACGGAATAGCATAGCTTTGTGCATGAAGTTTTAGTTTTTTCTTATTAATTAAAATGGCGTGCTTCTCCATTTCCTTCATTATTAAAGCACCTAGTTTTTTACCACGCTGATCTTGTAAAATACAAACACGTTCAATTTTTGCAGCATCGTCCTCGATACTTCGTAAACGCGCAGCACCTACAGGGTCATTGTCTTCATACATAATGAAATGCGTTGCAGATGCATCCTCAGCATCACATTCTAGATGAAGTGGCACACCTTGCTCTTCAACAAAAACTTGCTTGCGGACTGCAAATGCATCCTCATGTTCTTTTGTTGTTTCAACAATCTTTACGTTATACAGATTACTCAGCTCCAGTCAATCGGAAAGTTTCATATGTTGTCCACGAGCCGTCTTCCAATTGATATAAAAGATGAATGCGATCAATTGTATCTTTTTCGTCAACACCTGTCATACGTAATTGCCCAAAGATATCATCGTGCTCGGAATCTGTCATTTTTTGAGCAATAGTAATATGTGGTACAAATACGTGTTTTGACTCACCAAAAGGTACTTTTTCTTCTAGAGCTTGGTGTAATGATGTTAATTGTTCAGTTGGTTCAATACGGAAATAAATCGCATTTGTTGTTGGGAAAAATGAACTTATGCGTAATGCATGAATGTTTAAAGGTGCATAGTTGGCAGCAAGCCCATCTAATTGTTTTACGACAGATTGAATATCTTCTTCCGTTGCATCGAAGCTGTCCTTTAATGTAATATGCGGAGTAATCTTCGCATAATGAGAATCGTAACGTTTTCGATAAGTATTCGCTAGATCTTGTAATTTTTTTGATGGAAATGCCACAATACCATATTTCATAGGCCATTACCTCCCGAAAATAAACAATTTTTTATTTAAGTATAACAGAAATTTCCGATTTCGTAATTTGAATCGTCTAAATTAATTAAAATTTTCAATTAATGCGCGGCGTAAATCAGGTTTCCAATATTTCCATGTATGATTGCCATTAAATTCTTCATAAAATGTAGAGAATCCTTTGTTTAACATGAGATGATGTAGCTGACGATTGGGTGTTAAAAAATCTTTAATTGTTTTATCCATCGTGACAACTTTATCTTCTTCTTTTCCGACAATATGATAAATGGAAATTGCGCCTGGATCTTTAAAATTCTCTACAGCTTGCAAAACATCTTCGTCAACATACGGTGATTGTAAAATGACCTTGCCAAAAATATTTGGGTATTTTAATGCGGCCATTAAGGAAGCGGTTGCAGCCATTGAGTCACCAATGACCCCACGACTCATTCCCACTTGATAGGTTGCATATTCAGCATCTAAATACGGCACAAGCTCATGAGCTAAAAAACGAAGATATGCTTCATGTTGCTCTCCGCTTGGAATATATTTATGACGTCGATCCTTAATGTCCTTATATGGAACGAAGGCAATGATCAAATTTTCGATTTCATAGTCATCGATAAGTTCATCAGCAAGTTTTGTAATACCTCCAAGTTGGAAATAATCTTTTCCGTCTGATGCAATTAAAATATTATATTTATATAGTGGAGAATAATTTGCAGGAACATATATAAATATCTGTAATTCCTCCTGCAATGCTTCACTATAGAACTTTAAATCCTGTACAGTTCCCTTATCCAATGATGACACTCCTTCTCGTGTTTGTAACGAAATTGTACCATATACCCAAAGTAAAGGTATAATAGGTTGGGCTAGCACTATTCTAGCAATAAAATCGAAGTGAGGGATAGTTATGCATGATAAAAATACTCGCATACACTCTGATGAAGTAGCGAAGGCAGCTCAGGCTGCACTTATTCGTCGTGGTGTATCGCTAGAGGATATTGCTAAAATCGTTTATGAAATGCAAAAATCCTATAATGAAGGCTTAACATTAGACCACTGTGTTCATTCTGTCGAGCGTGTATTACGTAAGCGTGAAGTTCAACATGCTTTATTAGTAGGTATTGAACTAGATGAACTTGCAGAGAAAAAGTTATTATCGGCACCGTTACAGCAAATAGTAGAATCCGATGAGGGTTTATTTGGTGTGGATGAAACAATAGCACTTGGATCTGTTTTTACATATGGTAGCATAGCGGTAACAACTTTCGGACACTTAGACAAGCAAAAAATCGGTATTATTAAGAAGTTAGATACAGAACCTGGTCATCATGTAAATACGTTTTTAGATGACCTAGTTGGCAGTATCGCAGCTTCTGCCGCATCCCGTATTGCACATCGTATGCGTGACTTGGAAGAAGAGGGCGGTACATTTGCTGATATTGAGCCCGAAGAGCTAGGACCAAAACCAAAATCACATAATGAGATTTAATAGTAATCATATATATAACAGAGCCTTCTCAATAATTTGAGGAGGCTCTGTTTAAGTTGTAATATGAGTATGGCGCTACGTCAAAACGAGGGTTGATTTCCGTTCCGACTGGGGACGATTCTTGGATGTTATCAGCGATCGGCATTCATCGCACGTTTCCTCCGCTTTTGTTGGTTGCTGACGCTAACGCTTTCGCACAGACAAAACCATGTGGTTGCTGTCGCTTCGTTAACACTCCGCATTAGCACAAAAAACATTTGTTGGCCAAAACGGATCATCGGACCACAATGAACAGAGCATCATCAATAATTTGAGGAGGCTCTGTTTTTTATTATGCTTAGCCGATTGTTTACTCATACACTTAATCAACAAAAATAGATACATAAAATAAGGATATGCAAAGATAGAAAATAGTCAGCTTGTTGAAGTATCTCCAAATCATTGGTTTGCTATTGCAACTACATAACTTGAATGTAGTAGCCTGATATTTTACAATAGAAACATCGTGAAACTTTTTAGGACTTTTGATGAATTATGGATTCTTTTAGAAGCTTCCTTAAAGTGTAATGAAGATGAATAGTTGTGAGGGACCTACTACATGAAAATGCAAGATATAAAAACGTTAATTACGAGTGGTACAATCATTCTTGCTGTTGCATTGTATATGATTTTTGGCAGATCACCAGCCCAAGAAAAAGATGCAACATCGACAAACCAGAATGGTACTATTTCTATTGAACAAGTTGAACAAAAAACAGGAAATAAACGCTTTGATGTAGATTATATTAAAGCATATGATGGTGATACAATTCAGGCGACAATAAATGGCAAGAAACAAAAAATTCGCCTATTGATGGTAGATACACCAGAGATGAATTATAACAAAGGTGAAGCTCAACCTTATGCTGAAGAGGCAAAGGACTATACGATTAAATTGTTAGAACACGCCAAAAAGGTTGAAGCGGTTTACGATGTTGGACCAGAGACAGATAACTATGATCGCTTATTAGCCTATGTCTTCATTAATGATGTAATGTTGCAGGAATCATTATTAAAAGAAGGACTTGCAGCAGTGCGCTTTATTCATAAACCAAACAATACGTTGGAGGATGAATTTAGAGAAATCCAGCAAGATGCGGAGAAAGAAAAATTAAATATTTGGTCACATCAAAATTACTTCCAAAAAGATGGTTTCCATCCAGAAGTATTAAAATAAAAGTGATCGATTAAGGGACTGTCCCAAAAGGCAATGAAAAATGCCTTTTGAGGACAGTCCTTTCTTTATTCAAAAAAAGTTGTAAATAAAGTGAAGCTAGTTAAGTTTGGCAAAAGGATTCACTTTATTCTTTTAAAAAGATAGATATGGGTTGATTGCTTATATATATCTAAAATCAGTGATTTGATGATATTTTTTATAAAACTTTATTACAAGTCTAAACTTATATATCAAACGCACCATTTTTTGTTTTCATTGTAAAAACTTCCATCGACAAACTTAATTTGAGGAGATAGTTGATAGAGTGACTGTATATGGGGGACAATCGTTGCTTGGTATATGAAAAGTACCCCCTTTGATTGATAGGTTCATCATCTAGGAGGTACTGCGTGATTAAATATGTTAATACAGGATTAAGGTGCTGGATGGATTTGAACCAACGATAAAAGAGTTGCAGTCTTTCAATTTATAATACCTATATTTTCCTTTACCGAAAGGGACTCACAGGATTTTCACAGAAGATATGGCTATACTTCTCCATAGAGCATTCAAACTGATATTGAAACTGGTACAAAGACAATTATTGAAAATGATGTCGTTCAGAAAAATGCAGATAATAATGGAAATAATATATTACTTAGATCTAGATGCTTAGTATCAAGTAGATGGTGGTATCCAATCTGAGAAAATGAAAATCGCAAAATAAATTAGAAGCGTTTAATTAATTCAACTTCACTTAAGTAGAAAATCCATGGGGTATTAACTCGTGGATTTTTTTCCAAAAACATTGATTTTATGAAGGCTCTATTAAATGCTCGCAGCATACTTTCGTTTATTTGAAAGTTTTGTATAGTTAAAAGTCAAATAAGTTATTTATATTTTGAAATTTTTACTGCTGTTCATTATAATTCGAAAGAGAACTAATGTTCTTGTTGTTTTAGGAGGATTGATTATGGGTGGTATAAAGTGGTTGTATATTTCTGAAGAAAATAAAATTTATAAGGTCCCTAATCCTAAAAATGGGAGATTCAAAGAAATAAAGGAGCTTTCAGAGCAGGATGTTTTAAAGGTTATGCTGTACTACAGAACAAAAAATAGAAAACCAGATAAACTAGTAATGGTTGAATTTGACCGAATTACTCTTGACTCACAAGGGGGGTATGAGGTGACTGATGAAAGGAATAGAAGGATGCTACAAAATGCCTTTCAGTTTATATATAATACTCCTCAACAATTGGCAGATAGCAAATCACCGTTCGAGTTGCCTCTAGCACCTAGCGTTCCATCCAATATTGAAAAAAAGGCTTTATATGAATTTTTAAATCAGAATTTCCCTAACTTAGGAAACGGTGCTCCGGCAATCATAGAAAATGCAATAAGCTCACTAAAAAAAATACATCAAAAAAAAATTGACTTAATTAAAGAGGCTAATAAATTAAGAAAAAGTAATTTAAAATTGTACTTTGAATCAAAAAAGGTTTAATGAAATTACGGATGATTTAGAAGTGGTTGATTTGGATTACAAAATATTCTAGAAGAGAAATTCGGGAAACCTTTAAAGAAAAATATAAAAGAACTATCCAGGCAGTTGGGACATGTCAGTAATAGAGATCATATGAAGAATTGGGATGTTAGAGTCATTTCTTAATTTTTGAAAGTGGTAAACTAAACGATCAATATACGTTTGAAGCAAGATATTTAAAGTGATTTATATTAAAATATAATTATATTAAATCGAACCCACTCATTTTGATTAGGCTAATTTCAAAACGGCGGGTTTTTTTAATTTTAAAAGTAAATTTCTACATTTTAAACTTAATGTGTTTGCAGTAAACAAACTCTGAAAAGGTGTACGCCATTCTAAACAATGGTCAAATATTACTGTAGAAGTTATTTGTTTAAAGGTTTCATTCAGAATTGAATGTGAAAAATCACCAATAAATAAATCTAGTTTTGCTTTACGCAATTCTTTTAATTGTAAAGCCAATCTTCTCTCATAATCGTCTTGTCCATCTCCTGGTGTTTATAACAATCAACTACTGCTACTAGATTATCTTGAAGTCTAAATCTTGGAGCAATACCAATTCTAAATCAGTTTCTTTTGGCATATACTATTGGCGGTATTCCGGTTACTTTATTAAACAATCTAGTAAAGTAAAATAAAATTCACTATTATAACTTATTGAAGTAACCCGATCTTTAATGGATAGTCCAGCTCCAAGCATATTGAAAGTCTAATAAACTTCTGTCAACGGATTCGCCAATATTTTGGTTAAATAACTGAAGTATTCTTCCGTTTAATTCCGTAATTTGTTATTTCATACATATTTATTGTAAATTTCCCCGAATATATCCCGATAAGTTGTTATAATAGTTCTTTTAGAAATTTAAGATTTATAAATTCGATATTCTTTTTTTGTGATAAATTATTTTATGTAATGAATTAGAGGTGAACCATAGGTGAAGCAGGTGTTGGTAATTAAGAATGAACGGTCTTTAGCAAAGAAAATCGTAAGCGGCCTAAAGCAAGAAGGCTATTTCATTTTAACACTTCACAATGAAAACAAAGGGTTAAATATAGTATATGAGCAAGATTGGGATATTATCATATTGGATTGGGATTCGTTAAGTATACCTGGACCGGAAATTTGCAGTCAAATACGGGCTGTTAAAACGACACCGATAATCATTGTGACCGATAATGTGTCCAGCAAGGATTGTATAGCAGGATTACAAGCAGGAGCAGATGATTATATAAGAAAACCATTTGTGAAAGAAGAATTAGTAGCAAGGATAAAAGTTATTTTAAGAAGAGGAGACGGTATCCAGCCAATCGAGACTACTTTCTTTCGGTTTAAAGATCTCTTCGTTGATGCATCCCGTAATATTGTGACAAAAGGTGGCGAAAATCTCCCGCTTACTAAGCGTGAGTATGACTTACTTTTATTTTTAACCAAGAATAAAAATAAAGTATTAAGCCGTGAAATGCTTTTGAATCAGGTTTGGGGATATGACGTAGCAGTCAATCCAAATGTAGTGGATTTATATATTGGGTATTTAAGAAAAAAGCTAAAGTGCGAGAAGAAAGACCGATATATTCAAACAATCCATGGTAGGGGCTATTCAATGATTGAATAGTAAAAATAAGATAATAGGTAAAGTACAATTTGTCACAATAATCAATATCTAACATAATCGAGAAAACACGAGTATAAACAGTTTCATCCTGTTTTGCTCGTTTTTTTTGTTCTATTAAATCTGATAATCAAACAGTTTCTGGTAGATATTTTAAAGAGACGGAAACTATAAAAAGAATACTTCACGTATTACTTTTTTGTAGCCAATTTATGCTTGAAAGCAACTTTCTTTATAAACTTATATCTTTCACAAGATTTTCACATAATTAAAGACTATACTGATTCACAGAACAACCAAATGAAAATGATTATCAATAGCAATTGAGATGGTTAGCGATTATTATCCAATTCAATCTATAGACATCATCGTTTTCAAAATAAATTACATAAGGAGTATATGTATGAAGAAATCTATGTTTTTAAAATTAGTTGGAATTTTGGCAGTTTTGACTTTGATGTTAGCAGCTTGTTCAAGTAATAAAACTAATGAAGAGTCAAAGTCTAATGAAGATAATGGAAGCGAAGAGGTTGCTAAGCCTACGACAGTTGAAATCACTGATGCCCATGGAACTGTTACTGTTCCTGTAAACCCAAAGAATGTAGTTGCTTTGGATAATAGAACTTTTGAAACTTTAGCTGATTGGAACATTGACTTAGTAGCTGTTCCAAAGGATGTAATGCCTGCGGATTCACCATATGTAAAGGACGATTCAGTTAAAAATATTGGAAATCACCGCGAACCAAATCTTGAAATTATTGCAGCTGCAAACCCTGAACTTGTAATCGTTGGTCAAAGATTTGCTGGTTATTACGAAGAGATCAAAAAATTAGTACCAAATGCAGTTGTTATTGATCTTAATGTAGATGTTTCTGAGGAAACTGCTACGCCTGGGGAAAACTTAGTAAATGGACTTAAAAATTCTACAATTGCTTTAGGAAAAA
The DNA here is from genome assembly GCF_050280325.1 of Lysinibacillus sp. NPDC093216. Taxonomy (NCBI): domain Bacteria; kingdom Bacillati; phylum Bacillota; class Bacilli; order Caryophanales; family Bacillaceae; genus Lysinibacillus; species Lysinibacillus sp. NPDC093216. The sequence goes on from NZ_JBNNVB010000022.1 coordinate 61,595, forward strand.
TTTTCGATAAAAATGAAGAAGCTAAACAAGTGGTAGCTGATTTTGATAAAGTTATCGAAGATGCTAAATCTGCTTATAATGGAAAAGATAAAGTTATGAGTGTTATCGTTGGTGGTGGGGATATTGGTTTCTCAGCTCCTCATTCTGGACGTGTTTGGGGACCGATGTATGAAATTTTCGGTTGGGCTCCAGCATTAGAAGTTGCTGATTCTACATCAGATCATAAAGGTGATGAAGTTTCTGTTGAAGCTATTGCACAAAGTAATCCTGATTGGCTTTTCGTATTAGATCGTGATGCTGCAATATCTGGTGAAGAAGATTCAGTTCCTGCTCAGGATGTTATTGCTAACGCACCTGCTCTTCAAAAAACAACTGCTGTTTCTAAAAAACATATTGTTTATGCACCAGCAGATACTTACACAAATGAATCAATTCAAACTTATACAGAGTTGTTTGAAAACCTTGCAAATACTTTAGCTAAAGCTAAGTAATGTAAAGGGGTATAAAATAGTGCTGAAAAATGTAACTTCTAGGGTTGAGATAAATTCTCAACCCCAGTTTTATAACTACAATAAGATATGGACAAAACCTTTTATATTAGCGATTATAGTTGTTATTATTCTAGGCATTATATCACTGTTTACTGGAGTGTATGATATACGTGGACAAGAGGATGGAATGGAAATGTTTTTCATAACTCGTGTTCCGAGAACAGCTGCATTAATGCTTACTGGAGCTGCAATGTCAATGGCAGGACTCGTAATGCAACTGATCACACAGAATCGTTTTGTTGAACCTACTACAACAGGGACTATTGAATGGTCAGGTTTAGGGCTGCTTTTCGTTTATTTATTATTTCCTGCTCCGACTTTAGTGCTAAGAATGACTGGTGCAATCATTTTTTCTTTTATAGGAACTATGATTTTCTTTTTATTTTTAAGAAGAGTTAAACTTCGCTCGTCTTTAATTGTCCCGATTATTGGATTGATGCTTGGAGCTGTTATTTCTGCAGTGTCCACTTTTATGGGACTTCTTTTTCAAATGACACAAAGTATTGAAACTTGGTTTGTAGGTTCTTTTGCGCCTGTTCAGGTGGGAAGATATGAATATTTGTGGCTAATTGTTATCGTTACTTTGTTTATTTTTATTTATGCTAATAGATTGACTTTAGCTGGACTAGGAGAAGATGTCGCAACAAGCCTTGGCGTTAATTACAACAGGATTGTTCTTTTTGGTACTGTTCTCATTTCTTTTGCAGTTGGAATTGTTGCAGCTGTCATTGGAAACTTACCTTTCCTGGGTTTAATTGTCCCAAACATTGTTTCAATGTATAGAGGTGATGATCTTAGGAGTAATTTACCTTGGGTATGTTTGATAGGAATGGGGACTATAACTGCCTGTGACATAATTTCTCGAACAATTATAATGCCTTTTGAAGTACCTGTTTCTTTAATACTTGGAACAGTGGGGTCAGTCGTGTTTATTATTATCTTATTGAGACAAAGAAAACCAAGGAGGCTACGATGAGCACATTGGAATATAGAAATAAAGAAAATGTCGAAATCGATTCTAGCCTTCATAATAAAAATAGATCAGCTAGGGCTTTTCGTTCTAAGAAGGAAGAAAGGCGTTATTGGATTTTGCTAATAACATTGATTGCTTTTGGCATCCTTTCTTCATATGGACTTTTAGTTTATAACAATCCAGTTCCGATTGATTCACCTTCTTTTATCCCAGTTGTTAAGAGAAGGATAGTAGCTCTTGTTGCAATGATTATTGCTGCAGTTTGTCAGAGCTTGTCGACTGTTGCTTTCCAATCCATTACGCATAATAGGATTATAACTCCTTCGCTTTTAGGTTTCGAATCACTTTACTCAACAATTCAAACTAGTACTATATTTTTCTTTGGGGCTAGTGCATTGATAAATTTTACTGGGATTGGATCATTTTTATTTCAAGTTGTTGTTATGGTCTTAATGAGCTTGATCCTTTATGGATGGCTACTTTCTGGTAAATACGGGAATCTACAACTTATGCTTTTAGTTGGAATTATTATTGGCACTGGGCTAAATTCTGTGTCAACTTTCATGAGAAGACTACTTGCGCCTTCTGAATTTGATATTTTACAGGCAAGATTGTTTGGTTCTGTTAATAATGCAGATTCTGCATATTTTCCTATTGTAATTCCTATAGTAATAATTGTAGCAATATTACTTCTTGCTCATTCTAAGAATCTAAATATATTGTCACTAGGAAAGGATGTTTCTACTTCTTTTGGAGTTAAATATCAATCTAATGTAATTTATACTCTTGTATTAGTTGCTATTTTGATGTCTATTTCAACAGCTTTGATTGGACCACTTACTTTCTATGGCTTTTTAGTAGCAACTTTGAGCTATCAGGCGGCGTCAACTTATGATCATAGATATATTTTTCCAATGGCTCTTGCTATAGGATTTTTGATAATAACGAGTGCATACTTTTTGATGTATCATGTATTCCATGCTCAAGGTGTAGTATCAGTTATTATCGAATTATTTGGTGGAATAATATTTTTAACTGTAGTTTTAAGGAAGAGGGCTTTATGATAAAAATTGATAATGTTAAAAAGTTCTATACGGATGAGGTAAAAATAGGACCTTTGGATATTGAAATACCAAAAGCGGGTTTTACTTCTTTAATTGGCCCAAATGGCGCTGGAAAGTCTACGACACTTTTGATGATTGGAAGACTGTTGGATATGGAGGAAGGTCAAATTCAGGTGGCAAATATGGATGTTTCTGAATCCAAATCAAAAGACTTATCAAAAATTTTGACTATTTTGCGCCAAGAAAATCATTTTGTAACTAGGCTTACTATTAGACAACTAGTTGGATTTGGACGTTTTCCTTATTCAAAGGGAAGGTTAACTATAGAAGATGAAGTTATTATTTCTAAATATATCGATTTTTTAGACTTAACTGATTTAGAGAATAGATATTTAGATGAGCTTTCAGGTGGTCAAAGACAAAGAGCATATGTAGCGATGGTTTTGTGCCAAGAGACTGAATATGTACTTTTGGACGAGCCACTGAACAATCTTGATGTTGCTCGTTCTGTTCAAATGATGGAGCATTTGAGACGTGCGGCTAATGAATTTGGAAGAACAATTCTGACTGTGATGCATGATATAAATTTTGCAGCCAAATATTCTGATAGAATTTGTGCTATGAAAGATGGACAAATTGCCGCTTTTGGAACAGTAGAAGAGGTTATGAATTCGAAAATTTTGACAGATATTTTCGAAACAAAAATAGAAATTATCGAAGGTCCTTATGGGCCACTCGCTGTTTATTAGTTACGAAATTTTAAAAAAGAAGCATCTCAAAAAATGAGTATGCCAAAAAACTAATAGAGAATTAAATTATTCTAGTTGAAGTTGCTGTCTGTATTTTACAGGCGGCAGCTTTTTCGAATGCCATTGCTCACGATAATGAATTGAAGTATGTCATAACGAGAAGTTTAGTGATCTTAATATACTCTGACGTTTTTCAAGGAGTATTTCAAAAAAAGGATGAAAGATTACCCTCCCCCCAACATTTGAACTAGAAACAAAAAACAGCCTATGATTATAACACAACAAGCTGTTTCTATAACAAAGGTGAAGCTCAACCTTATGCTAAAGTGGCTAAGGATTATACGATTAAATTGTTAGAACACGCCAAAAAGGTTGAAGCAGTTTACGATGTTGGACCAGAGACAGATAACTATGATCGCTTATTAACCTATGTCTTCATTGATGATGTAATGTTGCAGGAATCATTATTAAAAGAAGGACTTGCAGCAGTGCGCTTTATTCATAAACCAAACAATACGTTGGAGGATGAATTTAGAGAAATCCAGCAAGATGCTGAGAAAGAAAAATTAAATATTTGGTCACATCAAAATTACTTCCAAAAAGATGGTTTCCATCCGGAAGTATTAAAATAAAAGTGATCGATTAAGGGACTGTCCCAAAAGGCAATGAAAAATGCCTTTTGAGGACAGTCCTTTCTTTATTCAAAATATATAATAGTAAATAAATGTTTTGGCGAAATGTATTAAAAGAAATAACTATGTTGAACAAGTATTTAAACAATATGATGCACATCGTCAAAAACGTATTCAAGATTTATATAAGCAATGCTGGCAACCAAGAGATGAACTAAGTTATCTGAAGCAATCGCCCCCTTGAAACCGAATAGGAGAGCAACATTTCAAATAATGTTCCATGATATAACTATCTATGTAATATAACTATGTTTGAACAAGGAGATGGAAGCATGAGTAAGTTAGCAGGCAAAATAGCTTTAGTTACAGGATCAAGTCGAGGAATTGGCCGCAGTATTGCATTGCGTCTGGCACAAGAGGGAGCCTTTGTCGTAGTTCATTACGGGAAAAGACGAAATGAGGCAGAAGCAGTTGTTCACCTGATCGAGCAAAGCGGAGGAAATGCTTGCGCGATTGGTGCTGACCTTAGTACTCTAGATGGCATTCAAGATTTATTTACAACTTTTGATGATACTATTCGGGAATATATGGGCGGTAACGGATTCGATATTCTTGTCAACAATGCTGGAATTGGTCAAATTATCAGTTTAGAAGAGACGACGGAAGAATCATTTGACGAGGTAATGAAGATTAATGTCAAAGCACCACTTTTTGTTACTCAACAAGCTTTGCCACGTTTAAAAGATGGAGGACGCATTATTAATATTTCATCTTTTGTGACACGTGCAGCTTCTCCAAGTGTCTTCACGTACAGTATGTCCAAAGGTGCTATCGACACATTTACGCGTCTTCTAGCCAAACAACTAGGGAGCCGTAATATTACGGTAAACGCCATCCAGCCTGGAATTATTAATACAGAGATGAATGCTGAGACTTTGGAAAACCTTGATGGACAAAAATATGCGGCTGGTCTTTCAATCTTCAACAGATGGGGAGAACCCGAGGATGTGGCAGATATTGCCGCCTTTCTCGCTTCCTCAGACAGCCGTTGGGTAACTGGTCAATTGCTCGATGCAAGTGGCGGATCTCATCTATAGAACCTGTAAGATAACGAATTTATAAGGATCTTCAAATGAAGTGACCCCAAAAAGTTAGACACATATTTTAAGCAGTTACTGAGGAATGAACTCTGTATTGGACAGGGTTCATTCCTTTTTATTTTCCTTTAATTAGTTTGTTATTGTAAATAGGGGTCCTGCAAAACACAAAATTTCCATTTAGGGGGTACTTTAAAATCTTAGCTTAATGGGCATGAGGGCGTCCTCCTATCCTTTTAGTTATAGCCCCTAAATTGAAGAATTTTCTCTACGGTTTATTGTTAGCGAATAAATAGCAGAGATTAAGGCTAAAACTACCATAATACCAGCTACCCACGTGTTGATAGTTACAGAATAGTAGTCTACAAGTAAGCCACCCAAACCAGAACCTAAAGCTACTCCAAGATGTAAAAATGAAGTATTTAAACCTAATTGGATATCTGAGGAATCGGGAGCAGACTCAGCTAGATAATTTTGTACAGCTGGACTAAGTGCCCAAACCATCACACCGTATAGTACGACAACGATCAATAAACTGATCATTGATCCTGTAGAATAAGGTAATAGGAACAAGGAAACTGCAAAAAGTATAAGAAATGTGAGTATAGTTTTTGCTCCGCCAAATTTATCGGATGTCCAGCCACCTATCCAACCACCTGTTATTCCAGCTATACCAAAAACAAGTAAGACCATGCTAATCATATTTGTTGATAAGCCCATTGTTGTTTTAAGAAAAAGCGTGAAATAAGTATAAACTATGAAATGACCAGTCAGCTCCAAAACTGATATGAGCTGGATTGATGCGATTTTTTTACTTTTTAATGTGGCTATTTGCTTAAGTAAAGGAATGGCTGGTTGTGGTGGAACCTTAGGTAAAAACTTAATGATTCCTACCATAGAAACAATACTTAAGACTGAAACTAATACAAATGTCATTCTCCAACCGAAATTTTCACCGATAATAGTTCCTAATGGTACACCTAACACTAATGATGCACTTAAACCCATAAAAATTAATCCAATAGCTCTTCCTCTTAATTCCGTTGCAACAGTATTGGCAGCCATTGTTACGGAAGTGACAACCACGATAGAGCAGCTAGCTGCAAGAATAATTCTAGCTATTAATAAGGTTGTAAAATTCGGACTAACTATAGATAAAATATTACCTCCTAGAAAAGTTAACATTGCTATGAGCAGTAATTTACGTTTTTCTACTTTAGAAGTTAAAGCAATAAGTACTGGAGCCCCAAAGGCAAAAACCAATGAAAAAACTGAAACTAACTGACCGACTGCTCCTACAGAAACATGTAAATCTTCTGCAATCATGTTGATTATCCCAGCGATCACCAACTCCACTGTACCAGCAACAAATGTGGCAAGTGCTAAAACAAAAATCCCTATATTCATTAAAAATTCCTCCTAAAAACTATTAAAAAATGAATCTAGAATCAAAGATACTCCTTAGAGTGCACTATAAAGCAAGTGTGTTATAATAAAAATATGGAAAAATTATTAACTATTCAGGATATATCCTCAATCACGGGTCTTAGTTCTTACACTCTACGCTACTATGAAAATATTGGTCTTTTATGTGAGATTGAAAGAGATGAAAATGGATATCGTAAATACTCAAAGAGCGATATTTTATGTATAGACTTTCTCATTATGTTACGTAACACAGAAATGCCTGTAAGAGATATGAAAAAATTTGCAGACCTAAGACGTCAAGGGGATTCTACCGTTACTGAAAGACGAGAACTATTAGAAGCTCATCAAGAGAACGTTCTTAACCAAATTAAGCAATTAGAAAATAGTTTAATTAAGGTTAATGAAAAAATTGACTACTATAAAAATTTGGAGGAAAAAGTTAAGTAATATAATCAGGCGTGTTGATTAGGATAATATAGGTTTATTATTGAGCGATAAAAGGATTTTTTTGCAGATTGTAGCGAAAGGGCTACTCGACTCCCGCAGGAAAGCGAGTAGCCCATAGCGGAAATCAGCGTCTTCTAAACAATTAAAGTGGATAAAAACGGTTAATCAACACATCTGTAATATAAGTTTCTAGAGACCTTTCTAAAAGGTCTTTTTTTTTATGAGAAATGGGAAAAAATACATTTGCCTTAGAGTGCACTCTAATCGATATAATTTCATGCTAAAGAAAGATTGGAGGAGAAAAAATGAAATATCGATCTATTGGAGATTTAAGTGTTTCATCCTTAGGATTAGGATGTATGGGAATGTCAGAATACTATGGAACTCAAAATGATGAGGAATCGATTGCTACATTGCATTACGCCTTAGAACTCGGTGTTAACTTTTTTGATACAGCTGATCAATATGGAGTGGGGAAAAACGAAGAATTAGTCGGTCAAGCATTAAAAAATGTCAGACAACAGATAAACATAGCTACCAAATTTGCTTTTGAAAGAGATGAGAGTGGGAAGGTAATTAAAATTAACGGTAGCCCGGAATATGTAAAAAAGGCCTGTGAAGCAAGCCTAAGACGGTTAAATACTGACTACATCGATATATATTATCTACACCGTGTAGATCCCAGCGTTCCTATAGAAGAGACAGTTGGTGCTATGAAGGAATTAGTTGAGGAAGGTAAAGTACGACATATTGGGCTTTCAGAAGTATCTTCTCAAACGATAAAACGAGCACAAAAAGTACATCCTATAGCTGCATTACAGACAGAGTATTCAATATGGACTAGAGATATTGAAGAGGAAATATTACCACTTTGCCGTAAACTAAATATCGCTGTTGTACCATATAGTCCTCTGGGACGAGGTTTTTTATCTGGAAAAATTAAGTCAGTCGATAAATTCGTAGAGAACGATTTTAGAAGGAACGCACCTCGATTTCAGGGAGGCAACTTCAATCAAAACCTTGCTTTGATTCGACAGCTAGAAGAGATAGCAAACCAACTAAATATTAGTCCGGCACAACTAGCATTAACATGGTTAATGTCTAATGGATTAGATATCGTCCCTATACCAGGGACAAAAAGGAGATCCTACTTAAAAGAAAATATTGCTGCAATAGATTTTGAATTGCCAAAGGATGTAAAGGATTTCATAGATAAAGCTATACCGGTAGGTTCAGCAGCTGGTGATAGATATCCTGTACATTCTATGAAACTATTAAATCAGTGAGAGAAGGTATATAATTGGAAGTTTGGAAAAAGAATATGTATATTTTGAGCATTGCACAATTTTTAGTCATGTCTGCATTTAGCTTAATAATACCTTTTATTCCAGTGTATCTTAAAAGTGATTTGGATGTTCACTCTCAAGCAGATATTCAGCTTTGGACAGGGATGATTTTTGGAGCTACTTTTTTATCCGCTTTTCTTTTTCAGCCGATATGGGGAAAGATTGCAGATCGAACGAGTAGGAAAACTATACTAATCCGTTCAGCAATTGGAATGGCATTTGCCACATTCTTAATGACCTATAGCACAACAGCTTGGCACTTATTAGTTCTACGTTTTATCTTAGGGATTTTTGGTGGTTTTATCCCTGCCTCTTCTCCATTCATCACAATGAATACGCCTAAAGAAAAAATAGGTTATGCACTCGGTATAGCTCAATCTGGTGCTTATACCGGGAATATTTTTGGGCCGTTAATAGGTGGAGTTTTGGGACAGTGGATAGGATTTTATAAAATCCTTTATGTGTCTAGCGCTATGTTACTGATTTCAGGGGCACTTATATTATTTTTTTTAACAGAAATTAATAAACCTGAACCAAGTACATTGAAAATTCCGACGCCTAAGAGAGGACGTATTAATTTTTTCTCCGAATTACGGGAAATTACGAAAGGACCTCTAATTGGAACTTTGTTTCTAGTTGGATTTCTTATTCAGTTTTCAACGATGAGTACTTCACCATTTTTGGCCACATATGTAGAAAGTATGTGGAACAATGATGTCTTTTTAACAACGATGGTAGGTTTAGCGGTTTCTATCTCGGGTTTCTCTATTATAATCTTTTCTCCCATTTTAGGAAGGAAAGCAGATCAAGTGGGTTCTGAAATTATTTTGTTAATTTCGTTGTTAGGTAATTTTATTTGTTATGTTACCCAAGCTTTAGTTTCTTCTATATGGCTATTTCTGCTCGCTCGGTTCTTAATGGGAATATTTATAGGTGGTCTGCTTCCATCGGTCATAAGTTTAATACGAAAAAATGCACCTGAAAAAATGGAAAGTTTAACATTTGGTTATTATCATAGTGCTCTATTTTTAGGAAATCTAATTGGTCCTTTACTTGGGGGATATTTAAGTGGAATAATCCATATAAAAGGGGTTATTTTTTTGGCTGGTCTCCTCTTTTTAGTAAATAGTTTAATTTTAAAATTTCATTTGTTTAGACAAGAGTCCTATGTATCTTTACTTAAGAGAGTCATTTCCATCCGGAGGTATTAACATAACATAAAAAGCTCCATTTACTGATTGCTCAGTGAATGGAGCTTTTTATGTTAATTACGTGCATCGCTAGTGTACTCCAACTTTTTGCGTGAGCTTTTGTACGATATTATATGTAGGGCCTGAAATTCATATATCTCAAAGTCGAATTGTTGGACAGAGTATATAAAAGTCTATCATGTGTATTATTTTACATCTTTTGTCCACTCTGAAACTTTATCCTCATTATCTTTAATCCATTTTTTTGCGGCCTCTTTAGGATCAGCGCCTTTCATAATATCAAACATTACACTTTCAATATCTTCCGGAGTCCAATGGAAGTTATTAAGAACACTATACGCTCCCGGATTATCCTCTTTTAATCCTTTACGTGCAAATGTACCAATATATTCTTCGGCTCCGTATATGCCTTTAGGATCGTCTAAATATTTTAAATCAAAAGCGTTAAATTTCCAGTGTGGAGACCAACCTGTAACGATGATTTCTTCATTTTTCGCAATAGCTTGAGTAAGGGCTGCTGTCATTGCACCTGCTGATGAGGTAACTACATTCCAACCTTCAAGGTTACTATATTCTTTATAAGCATTTTCCGTTGTAGCTGTCATATTTGCTCCTGGATCAATACCAGTTATCGTTTTACCAGCTTCATCTGTTAAATCTGCGATAGAATTTACATCCATATAACTAGGGACAACTAAGCCAATTTTTGCACCTTCAAGGTTTTTACCTAAATCTACTATTCTATCTTTGTACTTTTCAACTTGTGGGGCATGTGTTTGTGGTAACCAGGCTGACACCATACCATCAACTTCTCCTTTTGCAAGAGCTTCCCACATAATTCCGTTATCTAGTGGTGTTAGTGTTACATCATACCCTAAATCCTCTAGAACTTGTCCTACTACGTTTGTTGAGGCAATTTCAGTATCCCATTCAACATAGGCTAAGTTCACGTCCTTTTTTTCTTTGTTTTTCGTGCCTTCATCATCTGAGCTACAAGCAGTTAATACGAACATTAATGCTAAAGCCAATCCTATCTTTAATAATTTACCGACTTTCATAAAATCTCCCTCTCTTTATTATAGGATGAGATATATCTAAATATTAACAAGTAACAACTTAAAGTTATCAAAAGGTTGTTACTTTTGTCAAATCGGCTTCAATAGAAAAATTGTTTAAACTCTCATTATGAAGAGGGAAAATTATCCAAACCTACCTCGAATCTATGGGAAATGCGGAAATATATTAGGTTGCTTTACAGGTGAATTCAGATGAGTAAAGCGAGTATTTAATGTTTATTGCTATGGTTGATACATTTCGAGGTTACTAAAGTAAATAAAATATCATTGGGCTTTAGTTAGTGAAAGGCCCAAATGGCGCTGATTCTGACGAAACTTAATATTGCAACAAAAAAGATTATCAAAATTTGCTCGAAAACTAACAAATTTTGATTTTATCAATTTTATAATTAGTGATAGTTGAGTAAAATCTCATATGTGTAGTTTCAAAAGATATAACGCTATGCGATAAATGATTGGAAGCAGTTTCATCGTTACTTTTGATTCAAACGACAGCAGTAAAATTCCGATACCAACAAATGCTCATAAAACACGTGCCCAAATGGCAAAAATGATGTTGCTCGCATTTGGTGTAACGCCAGGAAGTTAGTAGAGTTTAGAAATCAAGACATTGCATTAGGCGATGTAAACGATACTTTTTTGACCAAACGAAAACGTAACACGCGCACAGATTTACAGTGTTTATGTACAGAGCACTTGGTTTATAAGTATTACCATGATGGGAGATGTATCATAATTTGATACATCTCTTTTCTGTTTGACAACGTGTTCAATTCTATATTTAACCTTGAAAGTCTATGGACGAAATTTCAGGAAAAAGCGTAAAGAAACACCCCCCTTTCACGATAGAAATCCAATAGATGAGCTCAAAAAATGAAGTCTTAAGATGAAAAACTAGAATTGAAACTCCCCCAAAAGATAGATGTTTTGAATGGAAATATAGGATTATCAAGTTTTGCTTGAAATCGAACAAAAAGTGATTTTGTTTGTTGTAAAATGCTTGTTATAGTGTAAATAACCTTGAAAACATGAGGCTATATTCACAGTTTCCCAAAATGAGTGAATATGATGAAAATAAGCTGTAATTGTTGTTTAAAAGAGTATTAATGAAGTGTTTATTGGCAATATGTAGTAACTAAAGTAGTTATAAAGTATCGAGAATATTGCTTTTTAATGTTTAGTGTCTTAAAAAACGGGGAATAGAATGTATTGATAAAAGATATATAAGTTAATCTAATACAAACTGTTAGTATGACACAGCTGGGTTTTACTGGTGGAAGACATTGAGGTGTTTTTATGTATAATTTTTTGGATCGTTCATCTTTACAAAAGGTGAATATTCTACATCATATTTATAAAGAACAAAGGCTATATTCAAGTTTAGAGTTATCTCAAATGATGGATTTGTCTGAAAGAACAATTTTGAAAATAGTAGATGAAATAGCTATTGATTTAGAATTTATTACAAAATCTGCTGTTATCCAAAAAGAAGAGCTTAAGTGTTTTCAATTAATTTATAAAGATAATTTTTCTATGAAGACTATAGAAAGATATTATTTACAAAACTCATTAACATATAAAGCTTTTGATGAGATGTTTTACAATAAATTTTTTGATATTAACATGTTTGTTTTGGATAATTTCACAAGCCCTGCATCCGTGTATCGACGAATAAAAAAAGTTAAGCCTTTGTTAGATCAATTTCACTTGAAGTATACATCTTATGCGGAAGTCAGTCTTGAAGGGACAGAAAAGCAATTTCGTTATTTTTATTTCTTGTTCTACTGGAATTCGTGTTGGGGAGAGGAATGGCCATTTGCTCTAGTTTCTAGAGAAGAAATACTAGAATTAGTGGAGGAAGTAGACATCGCCTATTCCGAACAACTTTTATATTGGCTCGCCATTTGCTTATCACGCGCAAAACTAGGTTGCTTAATTGAATATCATCCAATGTATGCAAACTTTACGAAACATCATTATAACTATGAGTCATTATCGGAAAAAATCAAGTATATATTTAGAGAATGTACTGATTTATCAGATGAAGAAATTGAATTAGAAACAATGTTTTCATTTTCCATCATTAGTTGCATGCGTCATTATCAAAAAAAAGATAGTGCAGTAAGTTTATTGATGAACTTTGCACAGCATCATAATCAAGAATTATTTATACAAGCGACTATATATTGGATGGAGATATTCATGGAGCATTTTTCAGTTACTTTAGATTTAGAAGAATATGGGGCACTCTTTGTAAACTTACTGCATCTTCATTATGGTATTTTATCTTTTTCTGGTCCAGCTAATTTATTTAAAGAAGATCTTTATAAAAAGCGATTAGAAATGCATGAAACGGCTCAAATAGAAATCATGAATCAGTTTTATAATCGACTATTGGAAAATAAGTCTTTCGCCATCGTATTTAAACGCAAAGAAATATTAATTGGTCGATATCATAAATTACTCAAACAAACAATTGATTTTGTAGATAGAGACAAGATCAAATTAAAAATATTTTCAATGATAAATGATGTTCCTTATCTATTCAGTCAAATAAAACGTGTTTTTATTCATGTAGAATTATGTGCTGAAGATGAAGAGGCGGATTTAATTATAACAGATCGCTTATATTTAAATATTAACAAAGACATAGAAGATATATTTGTTTGGAATTCAGTTCCGGACAGAGAAGACTATGATAGATTAGCAAGAAATCTACAGGAAATCTATTTCGATAAATACCAACAGCCAAATAAGCTATTATTGAAAACTTTATTAAGTGAAGTTTAAAGAAATTAATCGATATTTTGGGGATGGAGGTTATTCATGTTTTGGAAAAGTAAAGAGAAAGAGATAGGTAACGGCCATTTATTACTCGACAGTAATATAAAAATGAATATTCAATATGGCAGTGATATAGAGAAACAAATAAAAATGATTAATTTTTCAATGGCAGAGTTACAAGTAATAAAAAGCTTGCAGCCATTTATTAAAGAAGAAATAGATGACATTGTTGATCGTTTTTACAGGAATCTCAGCCTGGAAGAATCACTACAAATACTAATAAATAAAAATAGTTCAGTAGATGCTTTAAAGAGAACTTTAAAATCACATATTTTAGAAATGTTTTCAGGAATAATTGATGATGAATATTTTTTAAAAAGGGCTAGAATAGCACAAATGCATGTGAAAATTGGTCTACAGACAAAATGGTATTTATGTGCTTTTCAAAATTTGTTTATAACAATTATGGAGATTACCGAAAAGAATCTTTCTGAAAAGGAGCTTTATTCTACTAGTGTAAAGGCACTCTCAAAATTATTTAACTTAGAACAACAAGTCGTTCTTGAAGAATACGATAAAGAGATAAGTAGAATTAAAGAAAAGTTAGACGAACAGGCAGAAAAAACTAAAATTCAAGTGATGAATTCAACTGAAAATTTAGCAGCAATTTCAGAGCAAACTAATGCAGCATTCCAGGAATTACATATTCATTGCACAGAAATGGTAGAAAACGTGAATGCCGGAAAAGAGTTATCTGCGTTAGCAGAGGAGAGAGCGGAACATGGGAAGTTTCAAATAAGTGAACAGGATCGTAATATGAGGAATGTTCATGAGGCAGTTCAAATAATCTCCAATGATATAGAAGACTTGTTAAAGATAACAAAGGAAGTTCAAGGCATTATTGATATTGTAACGAAAATAGCGGATCAAACTAATTTATTATCTTTAAACGCAGCAATTGAAGCTGCAAGGGCAGGTGAACATGGAAGAGGATTTGCAGTTGTAGCAGACGAAGTTAAAAAATTATCAGAAGTAACAAAAAAATCAGTCTCGAATGTAGCTCATTTAATTTTATCTACTGTATCTAAGGTAGAAAAGTTAGCTGCCTCACTTGACTTGATTAATCAATCTGTTCAAGACGGAAAACAAACAATGGAGCAAACTGACATATATTTTGAGCAAATTTTACAATCTATGAAAGAAACACAAGAACATAATGAACATTCACAAGAAAAAATTGATATTTTCGCTAATGTTGTCAATGAGTTAGGTAAAGCATTTGAAGAAGTTGCATTGTCGGCTGACCGGCTTGCTAGTTTTGCTAATGAATTAAACAATTGATGAGGAGTTGTTTAAATGTGTAAAAATATACCAAAGGAATTAACGTATTATTTAAAATTGGGTGATGCTGTTGTAATCGTTGATGAAGATCAATTAATTATCGATGTAAATCAACAATATGAAACGATCACCGGCTATAAAAGAGAATTTCTTATCGGATTACCGGTAGAGTGTTTAAAATCGAGTGTAACACCATTCGTTATGTATAAATCGTTAAATAGTACATTAAAAAAAGGACAACCATGGTCTGGGACAATGGTGAATGTCAACAAATCATTAGAGCTAAGGTACTCATTTATAACGATTACGCCAATTGAAATAAAAGAAATTGTTTATTATGTAGGAGTAATGCGCTTAGCGGAACAATTATTGATAGAAGAAGTGAAGCAGAACCAAATAGACAAAAAGGAGCTATTTAAGTTGTTAGCTCTATCAAGTGAAATGCGCGATGTAAGTATAGCAGAACACCTTTTAAATGTGCAAAAGTTATTAGAGGAATTCTTACTAAGCCTCTTTGAAGATAGAACATATAATTTATCGTTAGAGTATATTAATAAAGTTATAGAATACAGCGTTTTACATGATATTGGAAAAACAAGTATACCAGAATCGATACTGTATAAAACTGGGCCACTAACAGTCTATGAAAAGAAAATTATGAAGATGCATCCTCTTATGGGGGTGGATGTATTGAATAAACTATCTGATGAAATGAACAATAAAGTTTTTAATGACAAAAAAATAGCTGAAAATATTATTAAATATCATCATGAGAATTGGGATGGAACAGGATATCCAATGGGTTTAAAAGGAGAAGAAATTCCTTTTGAGGCGAGAGTCATATCAATAGTAGATGTATACGACGCTTTAATAAGTAATAGAGCTTATAAAAAAGCTTGGACAATAGAAGAAGCTCTTTCTTATTTAAAAGAACATAAGGGTATTAAGTTTGATCCTAATTTAGTAGAAGTGTTTGTCGAAAAAATTATTCATAAAAATAGTATTGTTCTATAAGCCCAAAACTTTGAGTTATAGGGGAAACTATAATACTTAATTTCCATAATTAATCTATATTGTAAAAAAGATGTCATCATCATAACGTGTGGGATTGATTCCCGGGCGCTAGGGGCGTCCGATGAGCTGCTTGGGGCAACAAATGTTTTCTGTGCGAAAGCGAAGCGGCAGCAACAAATGTTTTCTGTGCGAAAGCGGAGCGGCAGCAACAAAAGTTTTCTGTGCGAAAGTGTAGTGCTAACGTAGCGGTAGCAACAGGATGTAGGTCACGAAGGCGTTTATCAGAGGACATGATGGTTTAACCTTCGTTCTCCTCCCCCCCAAGGAGTCGTCCAGTCTTCACTCCAATCAACTTATTTATGGCACGTTTAAACAATTGTTATCCACAACTTTTGGTGATGAGCCAAAATAATAATAAATATAACGGAGGATCATATGAAGTTTTTTAAAAATTCATCATTGGTTGGGAAATTCGGAATATTGAACACTGTTATGTTGATTGCAATTGTCATCATAGGGTTTACTGGAATCTATGGCGTTAAAGAAATGAATGATAATGCAAAGCATATTTATGAAGAAAATTTAACATCTGTCTATTTATTAAGCAATCTTTCAATTAACCAGCAAAAAATAACTAATTTAAAGTTCAAAATTTTTTATAATTCACAAGATAACGACGAGAAAATGGAATATTACGAAAAAATAGCTGCTTTAGAAGAAGAAAATAGTCGCACATTTCAAGATTTAAAAAATACAAAAATGAGTAGCGAGGAAGAAAAGTTAAGTAAGAATTTAGAACAAGTACTTGAAAGTTATAAAGGTACATTAGAATCCATTTTTCAACAAGTTATCTCTGATGCAGATATAGAAGATGCTGATTCATTACTAACACCTCTATTAGAAATAGAGAAGCAAAGAGATGCTCTTATGGAACAAATAGAAAAAATTAATATTAAAAGTGCTGAAATAAAAAGCGAAGAAAATAATACAGCATATTCTAAAACTCTTTATAGAAACATCGTTATTATGGCTATTGTTTTAATATTTAGTGTAAGTTTCTTAATTTATTTAAGCAGATATGTTAAAAAGGCAATCTCCAATATTAAGGATGTTATATCTGCACTTGAAAATGGTGATTTATCACAACATGCCCCGGTGATATTTTCTGATGACCTTGGGAAAATTACTGAAGGGTTGAACAATTCTGTTTCGCATATTCAGGAACTTGTTTCTAGTGTTAGTAGCACATCAGCACAAATGAGTATTTTAAGCGAAGATTTAACTGCAACTATTGAGGAAATTACTGCTTCAATGGATGAAATTGATACAACTACAAAGGATGTTGCTATGGGTAGTACTACACTAGGTGCAACAACCGAGCAATTAAATGCTACTGCAATTGAGGTACTAGATAGTGCGGAAAAATTAAATGAGAAAACAGAATATAGTCTTGGTTTCTCGCAAAAAGTAAAAGAGAGAGCAATTGATATTAAGGAAACAGCTGTTCAAGCATACAGTACAGCTCGTAATCTATATGATGAAAAACAAAGGTTAGTTTTAGAGGCAATTCAAGCCGGAAAAATCGTATCCGAAGTAAAAGTAATGTCTGACACAATAGCAGATATTGCAGATCAAACCAATTTATTAGCATTAAATGCAGCTATTGAGGCTGCGAGAGCAGGGGAGCAGGGTAAAGGTTTTGCTGTTGTAGCTGATGAAGTACGGAAATTAGCTGAACAATCATCTGAGACTGTTCAAAAAATACAAACTGTTACTAGTGAAGTAGAAGAAGCATTTACGAATGTGTCTATTAATGCGCAAGAGCTTTTACACTTTATAGATAATAAAGTAACACCTGATTATGAGCTTTTCCAAAACAGTGGAATTCAATATGAAGAAGATGCTATGTACTTTAATAAATTAATAACTGAAGTGACAACATTTGTTGGAACGATGAAATATTCTATGCTAGAAATACAAAATGCAATTGAAAATGTATCAAATGTCGCAATAGAGTCATCTGATCAGTCGAATGATATAGCAAAGAGTATTTCAGAAACTTTACAAGCAATACAGCATGTAGCAGAGTCATCCGTTGAAACCGCAAATATTGCTGAAAAGATTTCCAAACAATTGAATAAGTTCAAACTATAGGATAACAGTACCCGCGGGTAAAAGACGAAAAAACGTAAGTAATATCAAGTCTTCCGCGGGTTAAAAGTGTTAAAGCATGTGAAATAGTCATTGTATCAATGGCAATCCTAATTTCTCAGCAATTAACTCTGTTCAAAACATAGATGAACAAAAATTTTATTCCTTCATATCCTATGTGAGAATGGATTTTACGTTATTGAGGAGGAAAAGAATGCATTGGATAGCCATCATTCTTATTGGGATAGCTGCCAACTTAGATAATTTAGGAATTGGTCTCGCCTATGGTATTAAGCGAGTGAAAATACCCATATTATCCAATGCGGTTATTGCCCTTATTTCAATGATCGTCACTTACGCAGCAGTAACAGCTGGAAGTGTAGTTATTAATTATATCTCTCCAGATTTCGCAAATTTAATAGGAAGTCTTTTACTTTGTGCCATAGGGATATGGACGTTATTATCTAGTCGCTTTTCTAAACAAGGAATATTGGGAAACCCGGAAGTATTTGATGAGGATAAAAATTATATAATTTCAATTCGAGAAGCAATGACGCTCGGCTTTGTCTTATCAGCCAACTGTTTAGCTGGAGGAATAGCGCTTGGAGCCAATGGTATTTCTGCGATCTGGACAGTTATTTCTATCGGTTTTTTTTCGTTCATCACAGTAGGCGCTGGTGTTCATTTTGGAGTCTTACTTACCAAGACTTTTATTGGAAAACACTCAACCGCTATTTCTGGTTGGTTGCTTATACTTATAGGGGTCATTGAAATAATTTCTTAAATTCAGTAGATGTCTAGTTGAGATGAATAAATAGAAAGAGGCTATTCTATATAATAGGAAATATCACATGTTTTTTTCGTGATATTTTCTTTTTTTGAGGCAATTTTGACATGTTGAGGACAAATTTGATTTTGTTATTGACATACACTGGCAATAACGATTATTCTTGGTAACAGAAGTATAATTGAGAATGATTTTCGTTTTCAATAAAATACTTTCAATTATGTTTTCAGAGGAGGCGTACAACACATGAAGAAATTGATGATGCTCGTTATGCTTATAACTTTGCTTGTATTTAACATTGCGCTACCGCAAGCATCGGCTCAACTAGCTGACGGCACTCATTCGATAAAATATCAGGTCAATAAACCAGAGAACAACTCTGTATCCATTGCAAACGATTATTTTATAAAACCAGCAAAGGTCACATTGAAGAATGGGACAGCTACTGTTCAAATTACATTAAAAAATAGTGCATGGATCACAAAGTTCCAACCACCAGGTGGAGCAACTGTAGTAAGTGAAGATAAAGCAGCAGATACACGTACTGTGCAATTTACTGTTAAAGATTTAACGAAACCAGTTGTGACTTCTATGAAAATTGATATTGACGATATTAATTATCATCACGAATACAGCGTTTCACTAGTATTTGATGCAGCATCTGTAGGAAGCACAACCATAACGGAAGCATCTGATTCGAAAACTACTAATGCTCCAGCAAATTCTTCTGAAAGTCATGCGCCAAATCCACAAACAAGTGATGCGACTCCATATTTATTAATTGGAGCATTAGTTGGATCAGCATTTTTACTTTATAGAAAAAAACTACAAACAAAAACGGAGGGTCAATAATGGCTAAAAAACGACAATCACGCGCAACAAAAATAGTACTAGCTTCATTGCTAGTAGCATCACTTTCAGCACCATTATTTGCGTCTGCAAAGGCTGAAGTAACGACTACAAATACTGCAATAAAAGTAGAGGCTGTTAAATCAGAGAATACTAGCACTATTGTTGATTTTCAAATCTTTAAGCCTGGTACAACAGAACCACAACCTGCAATTAGCTCTCATCTTGTAACCCAAGGCACAATCGTTGAGAAGGATGGAAAATTTGAGGCGAAATTAACGGTAGCAGCAAAATCTGCCCCAATGATTGCAGGCTTAGAAACAAAGCAAGGTGATAAGTTTGTAGATGCTACTGAAGTGAAAAATGCAGATGGAACAATTACATACAGTTTCCCAGTAGTAGCTGGTGAAATATTACAAGCAAAAATTCACGTTGTCGTAGCTTCAGCTAATATGGACAAGTGGTATGATTTTGATTTAAAAGCAGTAGAAAATAAGGAAGTAACTACTACAGAGGGAAATGGTAAATCTGAAGAGGTTAAAGAAGAAGTTAAAGTAAATGAAGTAGCTGTCACTGTTTACAAAAACGGTACTTCTGAAGAATCTATGATGAAGCAATATATTAACCCAAAAGTAGACGTATCAGTAGTAGATGGTAAAAACATAGTTACTATGACATTCCCTCAAGGTCAATATGTTAAAGGATTCTCAGTAGTGGGAAAAGAAGCAACTTTAGTAAGTAAAGACGATGCAACAAATATAAGTAAGTATTCATTTGAAGTGGCAGACTTAAAAAAACTTGTGAATGCCCAACTGCATATTGTTGTGAATGAACCGGGCAAAGGCGTGAACTATGACTCGAACCACCAAGTGCAATTTAGTTTTGCTGTGGAAGGCGCAGTGAGACCAGTGGTGAATCCATTTAAAGATATTAGCAATGATGCTAATAAAGAAGCAATCTTAGCATTATACAGTAAGGGAATTGTTAAGGGGCAAGATAATTTTAAACCATATGACAATATTACACGCTCTCAATTTGCGTTAATGATTGCACGTTCATTAAATTTATCTACTACAACAGATGCTGGATTTAAAGATACAGCGAAACTTGACACAGAACGTGTACAAGCAATCAATGCTTTAGCTAATGCTGGAATTGTTG
Source organism: Lysinibacillus sp. NPDC093216 (assembly GCF_050280325.1). Classification (NCBI taxonomy): domain Bacteria; kingdom Bacillati; phylum Bacillota; class Bacilli; order Caryophanales; family Bacillaceae; genus Lysinibacillus; species Lysinibacillus sp. NPDC093216. The sequence continues at coordinate 82,256 of NZ_JBNNVB010000022.1, forward strand.
TGAAAGCAGAGAACTTTAATCCAAATGGAACACTTACTCGACAACAAGCTGCAGTGATGATTTATCGTGCAGTAGCACATGTTGCAGGAAAAGAAATGAACTATGGTGATCCAAGCTTATCTTATTATGCAGATGGTGCAACTGTCACAAGTGAAGAAGCTAAAAAAGCTTTTGCGTTTCTATACGCAGGTAAAATCATGACTGGATCTGTAAATGCTGAAGGTAAAACTGTTATTAATGCAAGTAGCCCATTGAAACGCACACAAATGGCAAAAATTTTAAATGGTTCATTACAATACATGAATAAATAGCGCGGTTACAGCAACTTCCTTTCTCGCTTATTTGAGGAAGGAAGTTACTGTTATGTTAACTTCTTTCAGCAAGTGTTTTATGTAATGAAAGTGAAACGGCAGTTACAAGTGTTTTATGTAACGAAAGCGAAGCGACAGGTACAGTAGTCTCCCACCTCTATGATGGTGAGATGAATGCGGTTTTAAGTCACTTTTTAGCTCTTGTCCATACATCCACTGAACTTATGCCGAGGCATAATTGATAGATATTGGAGGGATTTACACAGTGAATAGAAAAATATTTCGAGGATTCATTTTCAGCACTATCTTACTGATGTTTTTTTCTCCATGTTTTTCGTTTAAGGCAAAAGCTGAAGAATCTGTATTAGTAAATGGGAGCTATCAAGTTGAACTAAGTTTTTCATCTCTAGATGGAGCAAAAGACAATATTTTTAGCGAATTGGCGACAGTTGATGTAAAGAATAGTCAGTATAAATTAAATTTAGCTATAAATAAGCCATTGAGTATAAGAGATATACATATCGAACAGTTGGAAAATGAGCTTTCGTTAAACATTCAGACTGAAAATTTAGTTCAATTTGATGTCAAGGATTTACAACAGCCTATTATCATTAAAGGCGAGATGGCACTTTCATCCTCCGAGGAATATTTCTTTTTTTCACAGGAGATTCAATTACAGTTAACAACCCTTTCAACAATTGTGCCAAAGGATGAGGAAGCTATTCCAGAAAGTGAAACCAAAGAATCTACTTCAGAAGAAACCTATGATAAGGAATGGTCATTGAATTACATATTGTTAGTAGATGGAAAAGACGAACAATCTATTATGAATACATATGTAAATCCTGTTGCAAAAATAAAAGGAAAAAACGGCAAATATTATGCCCATATGACAATTTTAAAATCTATGTGGATAACAGGCTTAACCGTAGATCAACAAGGAAAACAGGTAGAGCCAAAGCTTATTTCACCTGAAGACAATGTCCGAATTGTCGAATTTGAAATTCACAATTTTGAACAGCCAATACGAATGTGGGTGAAGGTAGATATTCCTGAGATTTCTTATCATCATCAATATTTCGTAAATTTAAAATTCGATCAACAGCAGGTAGCAAAGTTTTTAAATACGCCTGCTGTGACAGCACCCGCTAAGCAAGTAACGAGTGAAAAGCCTTCCGTTATTGTTAAAGAAGAAGTGAAAAAGGCACCAGTGGTAGCACAACATGAGACGGTGGTAAAACCAACTCAGCTGACACGGCCAATTCCATCATTTCAGACTACTTTAACTGTGCCAAAGGAGGAACCGTTAGCATTTGATCGTACACTTGACGCGTCTATTGAGGATGCTGTTAAAGATGAAGCCAAGAAATCTGATGTTAAAGAGGAAACTACTGAAAAAGTGGTGAAGAATACTAAAGTCGATCAGCAGCTTGCTCAGCTGAATATCATAAAGATAGTTTTGCTTGTAGTAATCTGTCTTTTGTCGGGCTGGTTGCTCGTTCGTCGTATCAGAAATTCTAAAAAAGATGTGACTGAATAAGTAGGAGATGACTTTATGCAAAAGAATTGGAAATGGTGGTTGCTTATGATGGTGCTTATGTCATTACTTTTAGTAGTTGCTGGCTGTAATAATGGAGATAAGCGAGAAGAAACAGAGACATCTACTGAAAAGCAATCAGTTAAAACAGCTGAAGAGAATGAACATCGTATTATTGCAGGTACAGTTGTTATTGCAGAAATTTTAGATAAGCTTGATTTAGATGCTATAGCAGTACCTGAAACAGAAAAAACATTAGCAAAACGCTTTGATGGTCTCCCTACTATCGGTAATGCAATGGAGCCGGATATGGAGATTGTTAAATCATTAAATCCAACAGATGTGTTATCGGTGTCAACGTTAGAATATGACTTACAGGATAAATTTGAGCAGTTAAAAATTCCAGTTAATTTTTTAAACTTTCAAAGTGTAGATGCTATGCTTTCCGAAATTAGAACTCTCGGTGAACGTTATGATCGCGAAGCACAAGCCGAGGAGTTAGTGAATGGCCTGCAAAAAAATATTGATGCTGTACAAACAGTTGCTGGTAACAAAAAGGGACCTCGTGTACTAATTTTACTTGGCATTCCAGGTAGTTATTTAGTTGCAACTGAAAACTCCTATGCAGGTGATCTTGTGAAACGGGCAGGCGGTATTAATGTAATGGAAGGGCAGGATGCTGAATATTTGGCTTCAAATACTGAGTATCTGCACAACAGCAACCCTGATATAATTTTACGTTTATCACACGGTATGCCAGATGAAGTTGTAAAAATGTTTGACGAGGAATTTAAAACGAATGATATTTGGAAACATTTTGACGCAGTAAAAAACGGTAAAGTGTATGATTTAGAGGAAGAGTTGTTTGGTACTACAGCGTCCTTAAAAGTGCCACAGGCTTTAGGACAGCTAATGGAAATCTTTTATCGTGAATAGTCATTAGAAAATGTCGCTCATATCGCAAGCATAGTCTTGCTATAGAGCGATCTTCTATTTAGTAGGGGATCACTTTGGGAGTGAATTGTACAAATAACATGACGGAATTTGAAAAGAAAAAGGAAATCTAATATGACAAAAAAAATTATAAGCTTTTCAATTGTAATTGTATTATTACTAGCTTCAACAGTTTATGCAGCAACAACAGGTAGCATTAAAATGGGGTTCTTTGAATTTATTGGTGCATTATTTGATAAAGAAAATAGTCAAATGGATGCTATCCGCGATTTGAGATTTCCAAGGATCATTGTTGCGCTATTTGCTGGTGCAGCACTTTCTGTTTCAGGGGTCCTGTTACAATCTGTGATGCGTAACCCGTTAGCGGATGCAGGTGTTATGGGTATATCTTCAGGAGCGGCATTTGTACAGCTCTTAATTATTTCTTTCTTTCCAACATTATTTTTTATGACACCTGTATTAGCATTTATAGGTGGAGCATTTGCCTGCGCACTCGTCTTTGCGTTGTCATGGAAGTCAGGCTTAAGTCCATTGAAGCTTATTTTAGTCGGAATTGCTATTAATGCAATATTCACTGGGTTAACAGAGGCTTTCATTAGTTTAGGTGGCTCATTGAATACTTCAGCTGCCAGCGTTGTAGGTTCAAACTTAACGATGCGTACATGGAAGGATGTATCAACAATCGTTACTTATGGTACTGTCGGATTAATAGCTGCCTTTGCGTTATATAGCTGGTGTAATCTCCTAGTATTACAAGATAAAACAGCGAAAAGCCTAGGCTTTCATGTAGCTCGTGCTCGTCTATTAATAGCTGCTGTTGCGGTATTATTATCGGCTGTTTCTGTTGTCGTAGCAGGGGTTATCTCGTTCGTTGGTCTGTTAGTGTCACATATTTCTCGTCGTTTAGTTGGGCACGATCATAAGGTACTCATACCTTTTACAGCTTTAGCTGGAGCATTATTAATATTAGTGGCAGATACGATTGGTCGCACAATTGCTACACCGATTGAAATACCAGCTTCAACCATTATGGCGATTATCGGTGGACCATTCTTAATATTCCTATTACGAAAAGAGTGAGGAGACATGGAAATACAAGATATTATCGTATCGCATGATAATACTCGAAATCATTTAGATGGAGTATCGACAATAATTCAAAAGGGCAAAATCACAACGATTATTGGTCCAAACGGCTGTGGAAAATCAACATTATTAAGTGTTATGTCCCGTAACAATAGGCCGATTTCGGGGAATGTATCATTAGAAAACAAGGATTTGGTGCACTACAAGCCAAAAGAGTTTGCAAAAAAACTAGCAATTGTCTACCAACAAAATGATGTACCAAAGGATTTAACAATAGAAAAATTGGTGAGCTTAGGACGTTTACCGCATCATACAATGCTAAAAAGAAATGAAGAGGAAGATGCCAAAGCTATTGAATGGGCACTTGCTTGTACGAATTTACTAGAAAAACGAGATACCGATTTAGAAGCTTTATCAGGTGGGGAACGTCAGCGAGTGTGGATTGCTATGGCTTTAGCCCAACAATCAGAAATTTTATGTTTGGATGAGCCGACAACATATTTGGATATTTATTATCAAATTGAGTTATTGGAGCTTGTAAAATCATTAAATGAGGAGCATGGCTTAACAATCGTTATGGTGCTTCACGATATAAATCAGGCGATTCGCTATAGCGATCAGATCATTTTGATGAAAACAGGACAAATAATAGCTGAGGGAGCACCACGCGACGTCATTACTAGGGAAGTTATTAAAGAAGTCTATGGAGTAGAAGCAGTTTTCAATGAGGATGAGCTGCTTGGATTTTACATGGTCCCCCTTGGAATATAAATAGGTGATATGATGAAAAAATGGACATCTAAGTTTTTAACATTTATATATTTAGCTATATTCTTATACTCAGGATTTTCATTAGCCAAATACTTATACACGTACTATGAGACTTCAAAATCACTGGAAGAAGTACAAATAATTTATCAATCAACATTGGCTACTCTAGAAGATGAAGCTGTGGAAACCTCATCAACGCCTTTTACGATCCGTCCACAATTCAAAGATTTACTAACTGTCAATAACAATATTGTTGGATGGATTTCTACAGACGGGACAAAGCTCAATAATCCAATCCTGCAAGCTGAAAATAATGATTTTTATTTGAATCATAATTTTAAAGATCGAGAAAGCCGTGCAGGCAGTGTATTTATGGATTATCGTAATAATGTGCAGGATATAAACCGAAATACTATTTTGTACGGCCATGCCATGAAGAATAGTACGATGTTTGGGAGTCTTAAAAATTACTTAAATCAGCAATACGCAGATGAGCATCCTATCATTTATTTAGACACACTGTATGAAGGCTATGACGTTGAAGTCTTTGCTGCTTATGAAACTACAATTGATTTTTATTACATTGAAACAGAATTTAAGGGCAATGATGCTTTCCTAAAATTTTTGGACGAAATCCAAGCACGCTCTGCAATCGAAATGAATGTAGAGATTGGACCAGAAGATAAAATTCTTACACTATCCACTTGTAAGGATTCTGTCATGAGTAACGACCATCGTTTTGTCGTCCAAGGTAAATTAGTGAAACGTTAATAAGATAGGCAGTATCCTATTTCATTGGAGAGCTTCTTTTTATATAGCCAAAAGTAGTTAGTGTATTTCTGTAGTCGAGAGAAATCAGTCGGGTAGCCTATAGAACTGCTAAAGTAGAACTCGCTACCTGTGAAGAAAACGCTTGGTATTATTGATTTTAAAAAAACTTATTAAAAATTACTTGACGCAATAAACTTATTAATATATAGTAAGTTACATAAAGTAATCAATTACTTTTCGTAACTGTTATTAACTAAGATGTACGTAAGAAGTAACTACGAATGTTTAACCCTTTAAATTTTAGGGGACATAATTAATGTAGTTACTTCATATTTTAAAATATGTCTCGAATTCGAGATAAAAACAACCTAATTGGAGGAATTTAAAATGACAAAATGGAACATTGATTTAGGACACTCAGCAATTAATTTTCAAGTAAAACACATGATGGTATCAAAAGTAAAAGGTGTATTCGATACTTATTCAGCAGATATTGAAGCGGCAGATCTTGCAGATTTAACAACAGCAAACATTAGCTTTACAATCGATCCAGCTAGCATTAATACACGTAGTGAAGATCGTGATAATCACTTAAAAGCAGCAGATTTCTTCGATGCTGAAAAATATCCGACAATTACATTCAAGTCTACAAACATTGCAAAAAAATCAGATGATGAATATGCGGTTACAGGTGATTTAACAATTAAAGACGTAACGAAATCAGTAACATTTGATACTGAATTTAATGGTAAGGGTACAAATCCATGGGGCCAAGAAGTTTATGGCTTTGAATCTACAACATCAATCAATCGTGAAGATTTTGGCTTAACTTGGAACGCTGCATTGGAAACTGGCGGTGTTCTAGTTGGGAAAGATATTAAAATTACAGTTGAATTGGAAGTAAACCCAGCTTAATTTTGTAAATGTGCTCGTTTTCATTTCGAGCACATTTTTTTAAGTTAAAAAATTGTTAAAAAATTCCACCTAAAAATAAGTTGCTTGCATAATTTTAGTAATTACTGCATATAAAACATCATATTGTTTTTGGGGGCGATGGGATGAATGTATTAGTGACAGGTGGTTATGGTTTTATTGGTAGTGCAGTGGCGAGGCGTTTTTTTAAAGAGGGTGCAAATGTTTATATTATTGATAATTTAAGTACAGGTCATTTACGCAATGTCGACTTTGAGCATAAATCTTATCTATTGAATGTGGAAGATGAAGTTTGTGAGCATCTCTTTAAAGAAACATCATTTGATGTAGTCATCCATTGTGCAGCGCAAACGAGTGTTCAAAAATCGATGCAGGAGCCAGTGAAGGATGTTTTAACGAATATTGTAGGGCTTAGTCAGATGCTCTTCTTATCGTCAAAATATAAGATAAAGCATTTCGTTTTTGCTTCGTCAGCAGCTGTTTATGGAGATAGTCACTATCCACCATTAGAAGAAACAGATGTTAGTGAGCCGATTTCGATGTATGGATTAAACAAAAGTATAGGTGAGACATACTGTGAAAAATGGCAAAAAGATTATCGTTTACCAACATTAATTTATAGATTTGCTAATGTATTCGGTCCAAGGCAATGTATGCAGGGGGAAGCGGCGGTTATTCCTAGCATGCTAAGAAGTAGTATTGAAGGAAAGCCCTTTACGATTTATGGAGATGGAGAGCAAACACGAGATTTCATATATGTAGATGACATTGCAGATGCTATTTACGCTGGTGTACAGGCTAGATTACAGGGCATTTATAACGTATCAACGAATGAGGCATGGTCGATTCATCAAGTTATTTTATTATTACAGCATTTAAATCATCCTTTAGAAATTCAATATGCTCCTGCGAGAGAGGGAGATATTGAGCATTCATTTTTAAATAACGCTAAGTTGGCGAAGGTGATAGGATGGAGACCAAAAACTACTTTTGCGGAAGGCATAGAGCGTACATTGCAAGCATTTCAAAATGAAAAGATAGTGGGAATATAATTAAATTGTAAAAGTATGTCCGTGTTGTCAAAATGTAAGTTTATCATTTAGCGACACAGATGAGATCCTGGAGAAGCGTAACGAAGGGAAATCAACCCCAAGTTATAGTGATGAATTCATTATACCTTGAAGATTTATCGGAACAAAATCTCATTTTATTGGAACAATTTTAGCTTTTATCAATATGGGCAAAATATGTAGATGGCTATTTGACGATTTACCCTACTGTAAAGGGAAAATCGTCTTTTTATATTTTCGATTACGTATCATTCATCAGCAAATGCTCCGCATTATTGGTATTACGCGGAGTAATAGGTGTTTTTTTACGCCTATAGTATAATTAAAGGAATGTTGCGGAATTGAACGGAGGCTTACAAATGCTGGTAGATTTCAGAGTGAAAAATTGTTTAAGTTATAAGGATGAAACACTATTTTCAATGGTGGCGGGAAGCCGTATTCGAAAATTAAAGGATACACATACGATGAAATTCGACTCATTTCACCTTGTAAAAAGTGCCTTTATTTTCGGACCAAATGGAAGTGGAAAATCAAACTTATTCACTGCTATTAAAATTTTACGTTCTTTATTGTTTAACTTTGAAAATCTAAATAATGTTAAACAACTACGCTTGCCCTACCAGCCGTTTAAGTTAGGAGGTCAGCAGGAACAACCGACAGAATTTATGATTTCGTTATTACTAGATGGGGTACTGTACGATTATGAGGTACAGTATAATGCGTCACAGGTTCTTTATGAAAGTCTAACTAAAACGACAAAGTCTATGAAAGAGCAGCTTTTTAATAGACAATGGGATGGAACAGAATATTTGTATGAAACTGCCCACAGCACATCGCTAGAATTGACAAAATATACGCGTAATAATACAGCTTTCTTATCGGTATTAAATGTCTTTAATGATCCAGATGCTAGGAAAATATTTGATTGGTTTTTACATAAAATAATGTTTTTAGATGAAGCAAATCGGTTATCAAGTCATCCACTTATTCGTAAACTTGAAGAGGAGCACTTTAAGAAAGAAGTTATAAAGTTACTAAAGATTGCAGACTTTTCTATTCAAGATGTGACGGCAAGACGCGTTGAACGAAGAGAGAAAAATACTATTGGCTATGACTTTGACACTCCAGAGGTTATTCAAGAGGTGGATATCGATTTGCACTATTTATCGTTCGATGAAGCAGGCGCGCCAATCGGAACAGAAACGATCAATTGGACCATGGATTCAAAGGGGACAGTCCGTATGCTGCATTTAGCATGTGTCATGGTCGATGCATACAATAAAGGGAAGACGATCTTTATAGATGAATTTGACACAGCATTTCATGTGTCCATCTGCGAATTTTTAATGGCCATTATGAACAGCAAGCGTAATGTTACGAATCAATTTGTTGTCACAAGTCATGAAATTGATTTATTAGATCAGCCACTACGTTCCGATCAAATTTGGTTTGTGAATAAAAGCTTTAAAAATGAATCCGAGTTATACTCCTTATTTGATTTTGCAGATTTACAGAAGAAACGTGGGGATATTTCCTATGCCAAGCGTTACTTAAAAGGAGAATTTGGAGCTACACCGGTTATTAATGAATATTTATCAGATCAATATTTAACTTATTTCAGCGGGAATCCAAACACCCGCTGAAATAAAGGAACTTAGTCTAAGACGCCACGTCCTGTGATAATTTATCTGCAAAAACATCTGCCGGCCTAAGTACAAAGCCGATTCCGGAGGCAATTATGCTGAGGCAAAATTGATAGGAAATGGAGGTATCTGAACAGTGAGAGTGCGTCAACAAGGAAATCGAACACTGCGTAAAACCGTTTTAATTTATTGTGAAGGTGAAACCGAACGTATTTATTTTGAGCAAATGCGTATTTTAAAGCGCTCAAAAATGGTAAGTGTCAAAATAAAAAACGTCAAGCGTTCAGCAATTAAGCTAGCCCAGCATGCCTATCGAGATTCAAGCTATCAATATTTTGACGAGGTATGGATTGTTTTTGATAAGGATGATTTAACCGAAAAGCAATTAGAGGAAGTGAATGACTTTTGCGAGGAAAATAATATTCATATCGCCTATTCAAATGAAGCGTTCGAATTATGGCTACTGTTGCATTTTGAAGAAGTCGATATTTCCGAAAAGTATCCTCGAGCTGTATTAAATGACAAGATGGAGCAGCATCTTGGGGTAATACGTTATTTTCGTCATAAAGCGGATGAGTCAGTCATTGCACCTATCGCACTTCGACATGAGGTCGCTATTAAAAATTGCACAGATATGATGGCACTTCGCAAGTCGGAAAGTCGTGATAATCCTTATTGCAACATACATGAAATGATAAAATACATATTTTAACTTCTTTCGGCAAAAAAGTCGTTCTTAGAGGATGTTAGCCTAAAATCATCGCATCCATCCGATAACGGCTAACTGACCTGCATCGGTGCTGCTGTCGCTGCGTTAGCACTACGCTTTCGCGCAAAAAACATCTGCAGGGCTAAGTACAAAGCCGATTCCGGACGCGTTGTTTATCTGCGCGAAAGCGAAGCGTCAGCTACAGTTATGCCGAGATATAATTGATTGCCATCAGCAGGTTTTCCGTCACTTAATGGAGGACCTGCTGTTTTTATATCTCAAAAGATGGGGATAACAATTATTAAAAGTATGACATATATTAAGTTGATTGGAGTGGAACTTTTTCTATACGACGATTACAACTAAATTTATTTTATTCTCCACTCAAAAATGAAGATAAATAAATTTTTCGTATTTGGGAATAATATCTGAAGCCATGACAATTGAACAGTACATATGATACGCCCTTAAACCTATAAATGATTGAAAAGTGTATGTTGTATTCGTAATTTTTCCAGACGGTCTACCTTGCCTTTTCTTTCTAAACAGATTACAATGGAATTAAGTTAATATACTAGGTTTGAGCGATTGAGAGACCATTAAAAACATATGTACAGTTGTACATGTGCTTTTAATGGTCTCTTTTTTTCGCTTTAAATAAGGAGGAAATTCATTATGAGCACAGCTTCAGCAATACAACGTCAACAAACGATTGAAGAATTACAAAGTAAAGAATACGATTTATTGGTGATCGGTGGTGGGATTACAGGTTGTGGTATCGCACTTGATGCAATTGCTCGTGGACTATCTGTAGCGTTAGTTGAAATGCAAGACTTCGCAGCTGGTACTTCAAGTCGTTCGACAAAATTAGTGCACGGTGGACTTCGCTATTTAAAACAATTTGAAATAAAAGAGGTTGCAGATTTAGGAAAAGAGCGTGCGATCGTTTATGAAAATGGACCGCATGTAACAACTCCTGTTTGGATGCTACTACCATTTCATAAAGGTGGCACATTCGGTAAATTTTCAACGAATATTGGTTTACGTGTCTATGATTTTTTAGCAGGGGTTAAACGTTCTGAACGTCGATATATGTTAAATGCTACAAAAACAATGGAAAAAGAACCTTTAGTCAAAGGTGAGGATTTACGCGGCGGTGGTGTATATGTAGAATATCGTACAGATGATGCACGTCTGACAGTCGAAGTTGCCAAAGCTGCCATTGAAAAAGGTGCTACACTCATTAACTATACAAAGGCAGAAAACTTTTTATACAATGACCAAAAGAAAATTAATGGTATCGTAGCACAAGATTTAATTGCTCATAATACGTTTAATATTCGTGCAAAAAAAGTTGTGAATGCTGCAGGCCCATGGGTAGATGAGGTTCGTAATATTGAAGGGGAACAAAATGGTAAGCACTTAATTTTATCAAAAGGTGTGCACATCGTTTTTGATGAATCTAAATTCCCATTACGTCAAGCAGTCTATTTTGATACCCCTGATGGTCGTATGGTGTTTGCGATTCCTCGAAATGGGAAAACATATGTTGGAACGACAGATACATTTTACGAAGGCGATGCCAAGGACATGAATATCCAACAAGAAGATCGTGATTATATAATGAAGGCAATTCATTACATGTTTCCAAAAGTTAACGTCACTGATGCAGATATCGAATCAAGCTGGGCAGGCGTTCGTCCATTAATTCATGAGGAAGGTAAAAATCCATCTGAAATTTCTCGTAAGGATGAAGTGTGGGAATCTGCTTCGGGACTTGTGACAATCGCTGGCGGTAAATTAACAGGTTATCGTAAAATGGCTGAAACGGTTTTAAATATGATTGCGCAAGATTTAGAACAACGATTTGGCATTGCATCAAAACCATGTTATACAAAGAATATTCATATTTCTGGTGGAGATGTTGGGGGCTCTCAAAACTTACATGCCTTCGTGTCAAAACGAACAAAAATGGGTGTTGATATCGGATTATCAGAAGAGGAAGCAAAACATTTAGCACATCATTATGGTTCTAATGTGGATACTGTTTTTGAATATGCTAAAGAAGAACATCCTGTTTTACCACAAGGGCTATATGCTCAGCTACAGTACGGTATTCATCATGAAATGGTTGTTCATCCAAACGACTTTATGATTCGTCGTACAGCGTATATGTTCTTTAATATCGCCCTTGTAATACAATATAAAGAAGCGATATTAGATGAAATGGCAAAACAATTACAATGGTCTACTGAACAACGTACGCAATATGAAAAAGATTTAAATTTAGAAATAACAAGAGCTACAACTGCATTATAATAAAAAGGAAGGTCGTCTTAATGGCGACCTGACTTTTTGAATAAAGGGGAAATCAAATGAATTTCAATGATCAACAAATTATTCCCGCAGCACGAACAGTAAAGCAATTTGATGAAATATTAAATAGTCGATTCGAATACATTGTTCTATTAGAAGTGCATATTAGTTTGCTCATGTCCATAAAACGAGAAGCAGATCGTAACGGTAAAAAATTAATTATTCATGCAGATTTAATTCATGGCTTAAAAACGGATAACTTTGCAGCAGATTTTTTATGTAATGATATCCGTCCAGCAGGTATAATTTCCACTCGATCTAATATGTTAATAAAAGCAAAATCTCGTGGGATTATTGCCATTCAGCGCGTCTTTTTAATTGATACGATTGCACTTGAAAAAAGCTTTTCAATGATTGAGTCAGCAAAGCCTGATTATATTGAATTATTACCAGGCATCATTCCTTCAATGATTTCAGAAGTACACCAGCGAACAAAAATTCCAGTTATTACAGGTGGACTAGTTCGCACTGTTGAAAGCATAGAGGAAGCGTTATCGGCTGGAGCAATAGCGATTACAACATCAAATAAGAATTTGTGGGAAAATTTCCAAAAATATCGTTGACTATGTATATTATTTTCTCTACAATGTACATAAGTTAAAAAGCGCGTGGTTAGGAAAAGGAACCCACATTTATTCATCTGCATTACAACATGCAGTTTGTTTAAGTGTGGGTTTATTTTTTTACTAAGTGCAATATTACAAAGGGGGGCTTTTTGTATGTCAACATTTACAGCTGAACTTGTCGGCACGATGATTCTTATTTTATTCGGTGGTGGCGTTGTTGCAGGTGTATCACTGCACAAATCGAAAGGTTTTGGCGGTGGGTGGGTAGTGATTACATTCGCTTGGGGTCTAGGTGTGGCGATGGCTGCATATGCTGTTGGTGGTATTAGTGGGGCTCATTTAAATCCTGCTTTAACGATCGCGCTTGCTACAATCGGTAATTTCCCGTGGGAAGACGTACCTACTTACATTGCTGCACAATTGATTGGTGCATTTTTAGGTGGGGTACTCGTTTATTTTATGTATTTACCACATTGGAAAGGTACGAAAGATCCGGAAGCGAAACTGGCTGTATTTTCTACGATGCCTGCTATTAAACATCCATTATCAAATTTAATCTCAGAAATGATTGGTACATTTATACTTGTTTTAGGTATTCTAGCATTAGGAACAAATACAATTACGGATGGTTTAAATCCATTTCTAGTTGGTATGCTAATTGTAGTCATTGGGATGGCATTAGGGGGTCCTACTGGTTATGCAATTAACCCTGCACGTGACCTAGGTCCACGTATTGCTCACTTCTTCTTACCAATCCCAGGTAAACGTGACTCAGGGTGGTCATATGCATGGATTCCAGTTGTAGGTCCAATTATTGGTGGTACATTTGGTGCCCTATTTTTCCAACAAATTTTTGAAGGGGAAAATAGTATCGCATTTTGGGTATTTGCTATTATCGTAGTTATTATTTTTATCAGTGCTCAAATGACAGTGAACAATGTTAAAAGTGAAGAGTAAATCAATTATACCTCGGCATAATTGTAGCTGTCGCTTCGCTTTCACACAGAAACAATGAGTCTGGAATCGGCTTTGTGCTTGCACAAAGAAGACGCTGAAAGAAATTAAAAAATTATTGGAGGTATGACCGATGTCAGAAAAAAAATATATTTTAGCTTTGGACCAAGGTACAACAAGCTCACGTGCTATTTTGTTTGATGAAAAAGGGAGCATTCTCCACGTTGCACAACAAGAATTTCCGCAATATTTCCCACAATCAGGATGGGTTGAACATCATGCAGAAGAAATTTGGTCTTCTATTCTCTCTTGTATCGCTACAGTGCTTTCTGCAAAAAATATTGAATCACATCAAATTGCTGGGATCGGTATTACAAACCAACGCGAAACTACTGTTGTTTGGGATAAACATTCGGGGAAACCAATTTATAATGCGATTGTCTGGCAATCACGTCAAACGAACGCTATTTGTGAGGAATTGAAAGAAAACGGTTACAATGATTTATTCCGTGATAAAACAGGTTTATTAATCGATGCATACTTCTCAGGTACAAAAGTAAAATGGATTTTAGACAATGTTGAAGGTGCTCGTGAAAAAGCAGAAGCAGGCGATTTATTATTCGGTACGATTGATACGTGGTTAATATGGAAGTTAACAGGTGGTAAAGTCCATGTAACAGATTATTCAAATGCTTCTCGTACGTTAATGTACAATATTTATGATTTAAAATGGGATGAAGAAATATTAGACATTTTAGGCGTTCCAGCTTCTATGCTTCCTGAGGTTCGTCCTTCTTCAGAAGTGTATGGATATACGGAGGAAGCTCTGTTCTTTGGTTCTGCTGTCCCAATTGCAGGGGCTGCGGGTGATCAACAAGCTGCTCTATTCGGTCAGGCTTGCTTTGAAGAAGGTATGGTTAAAAACACTTACGGTACGGGCTGCTTTATGTTGATGAATACTGGTGAAAAGGCAGTAAAATCAGAGAATGGTTTATTAACTACGCTTGCATGGGGCTTAAATGGTAAGGTTACTTACGCTTTAGAAGGAAGTATTTTCGTAGCTGGTTCTGCTATTCAATGGTTACGCGACGGCTTACGAATGTTCCGTTCTGCTTCAGAATCTGAGCAATATGCTGCGCGTGTAGAGTCGGCTGACGGCGTTTATGTAGTTCCTGCATTCGTTGGTCTAGGTACACCTTATTGGGATTCAGATGTACGAGGTGCAGTCTTCGGTTTAACGCGCGGTACTTCTAAAGAACATTTTGTACGTGCAACATTAGAATCGTTAGCGTATCAAACAAAAGACGTACTTGGTGCAATGGAAGCGGATGCCAATATTCCACTAACGAAATTACGTGTAGATGGTGGTGCAGTTGCAAACAATTTCTTAATGCAATTCCAATCAGATTTATTAAACGTTCCTGTTGATCGTCCGGTCATTAACGAAACAACAGCTTTAGGTGCTGCGTATTTGGCGGGCTTAGCAGTTGGCTTCTGGAAATCACCAGATGAAATTAGTGAGTATTGGAATTTAGATCGCCAATTCACACCTAATATGGATGACTCACATCGTGAAGAAATCTATGCAGGCTGGAAAAAAGCTGTAGCAGCTGCTCAAGCATTTAAATAATAGTAGTAACTAGTGAAGATAGCTAAATAGTGATGAAAAAAACCTTGATAGGCAAATTTGAAGCGGATCCGGTTGTTAGACAAAAATCTAACTGGGGTCACTTCAGTTGCCGATCAAGGTTTTGTTTTAGATAAACGATTTAGAGTTGCATTATGAAATGAATTTGGTTAGAGCCAGTTGTTCGCGATTTAACGATTACGGTAATTTTTTAGACTTATTATACCCAATGTCAGAAATGAAATCTCAGAAATATCCCACTTCCAATAGGTCCAATTTGAGATTTGAAAAAAGTCTGATACATTGCATAGATACATATAAGCAATATCGATGATCCTGACATAATTAAAAACCAAGGTTTCTTCATATCTCACCACGCAAACTTCGTTTTGGATAAATTAAATCTTTAAATTAGGCCGTTTTCTAAAAGAGTGTTGCTATTCAACTAACGGTGCAGTTTAGTTCAATAAGCAGTAATGGATTCTGTATATTTTAAATGGTAAAATTAATTAAAATTGGAACTGATGTTCATTTCGTTCGTCCTTATAGTAATTGTAGAAATTAAGGAGGCGGTAAACAATGCTCAGAAAAAAAGGGATATTATCAACATTATTTTCAGTAGTAGGACTTATTTGTGTAGCGTGTTTTTATTACTTTCAACTTAATACTGCTTGGCTATTCTTCGTTGGGGCTATTATGTTCGTCATAGGAATAATATTTAGTGTTCAGAGCTTTAAAAAAAGAGAAAAAGGATTTTGGAAGTATTCCCCTATGATTGTTTTTGGGATTTATGTCATTGGCGTTTCATTGTCAATCGTACTACTTGTGTTTATGGGCGAAACTTGAACTACTCACACTTATAGAAGTGGGAGTTTTCTGTCGGAAAATGATAAAAGGTTATATTATTTTTTTAATTTTCCTCTTAAACTAATGGGGTGCTTTAGTGAAAAGTATAGAAAAGATTAGAAAGTTTTCTATTTTTGAGAGAAAGGCAAGCAACGGGATTACCATGGTAATCCCCGAAAACGCTGTTTTTGGCTTGGTAGGAGATTCCTACGACCTTTACAAATATTTAGCTTTTATTTTCCAAAATAAGCAGCTATATTTGTTGTCGCTTCGCTCGAGTTTTAAATTAAAAAACAGGAAAGAATTGTTACCAAACGGCGCTTTGGGAACTAATGTTATACTTAAAAGTGTTTCGTGATATTAAAGTTGTTTAATTCATAAAGTCATTTGAAATTACAATGTATTAAGTTGTTCCGCAAACGGGTCATTTAACGGAGTAAGGATTATTTTACTCATGATCGAGATTGGAGAGGGCAGGTGGTTTAATTGTTTAAGGCAGCAGTATACTTGGTACACGGATTGATATTCATATTAGTAACTCTTATTGGTTTAGGCCCAGCATTTAGCGTTGCTGCACCAGACCCAGATCAAACTTATGGGGTTTGGGTTTCAATGATTGTGATTTTTAATATTCTTGTGTTGGTATCTGCTTTTGTACAGTTAAGGATAAAAAAAGTTTGGGTGTTTTTAATATCCACAATATGCTTGATTGTTCTTTTTATTCTGACTTTACAATACATATACCCTAACGTTTTGGATTTGTTTTAGAATGAATAAGGTAACAAATGTTTAATTAACGGGCCGCGATTGTTGAATATGTTTAACTTTTCTTTTTCAACTAATGGAGGATTTAGTGCAACCAGGATTTATAACGTATACATAACTAAACCTAATAACGTTTCCAAATGGAAGTTTGGGCACACATTAAAAAGTCATGAATGTTGTTAAATCAACGTTTTGGGCTTTTTGTATGAACATTAATTATGCAGCATTTTATGGAAAGGTATATAAACATAGCTACAATAAGACTTTTCAAAAATTTGCAGAAAATTCTACAGATATGCTATATGAATAAAAACGTGCATATATAGACAATATATAACGCTGTAAATCATTATTTTTTAATCGGTACTTCAATTTAAACTAACAAGAACTTTAGTTGAAGAAGCGTCGCTGTTCTTATTGAACTAACGGAGAAGGTTAGTTCAATAATGGGAGTTTTGCTTTTTTTGAAAAAAATGGAAATTCTATTACTTTTAAGCGTAATAAGGTAAAGGAATAGATTAGTTCAATTAAAATTTAGGAGGGGATGAAAATGAGTATCTTTAAAAAAAAGGATTTAAAAGGCATTTTATGGCTTTTCGTTATCGCTTTATTTGGAGTGTCTTTTATAACGCATACCTATAGTTATTTCAATACTAAAGAAATAAATTTACTCATCACTGGCTGTTATGAAAATGGTAGAGAAGTCATATTAGAAATTCGTACTAATCTCACAAGTAATTATTCTTTTGAGTGTAAGCCGAAATAGATTTAATTGTAAATATTCATAGTAACGGGGGAACTTAATTTAATTGAGTTCCTCCATTTCTTATTAAACTAACGGGTGCAAGAGTTAAACAAGATGTTGCTGCGGTAGCATCTTTTTTCTTATTGAGCTAACGGGGCAGGGTAGTTGAATAAGAAATCTGTTGACAATAATTACAATTTTAGATAAAGTATTGAAAAATTCTAAATATATCAAGCGTTGATGAGAAGTAATTAAGAGTTGATTATTTACAGAGAGCTCCTATTTTCTGAAAAGGAGTAATAGTGATAAATCTTAATAAAAAAGACTCTGAGTATCTTACCAATCTAATGAAAAATCAGGGATTGTGAGACGGGTTCAAAGATAGGATATGAACGTACCTGAAGAGGTTGATATGTTGACATATCAACAAACTGAGGTGGTACCACGAAGTTATAACTCTCGTCCTCAAGACGAATGTCTTGGGAGGGATAGTTTTTATATAATTTTTTAGTAATCAAAAATTTAAAAGGGGAAAATGAAATGCATAATCCTTTACTATTTATAAATGTCAACACCAATATGTACATTTTCGCTCGTTTAAGGATGTACAAAATCACTCGTTTTCCGATGTTAAATGATGCTTTAATCGGTATGA
>NZ_JBNNVB010000023.1:0-87026 GCF_050280325.1 Lysinibacillus sp. NPDC093216
ATATGGAGACAACATAAAAAATAGAGAAATCCGAATTTGAATTCATTCAAATTCGGATTTCTCACTAATTGAAGCTAGTTATGTCCCAGCCTCTTTTTTATGCGGATGTTGTTTATATAGCTTTACCAACCTATTTTACGCAGAATAAAAAACTGTGGAGAAGATCATAAATTGACTAATTTTAATTTGAATATTTTATGAACACTTTAATAAAATCCGAAGCTACTTTAAATGAAAAGGCACATAATTATAAGATATTTATTATATTTAGAGCTATTAATATATATCTTTTGCGAAAAAACATCACAATGTAATGCGACTTTTATCATATTCACCCATAGTTTGCTTAATTTTTAATCCATAGCTATCATACGAGTAGAAATACATTTTCAAAGATAGGAGATTACTTATATGAACACTAAATTTACAAAATTAAGTAAAAGTAAAAAGGGACTAAGTGCGGCAATATTAGCAGCAGGAATCATGGGGATTGCAATGGCGCCAAATGCATCTGCACATGGGTTTGTAGAAAAACCAGCTAGCCGTGCTGCTTTATGTAGCCAAAGTTATGGCGCGCTTAACTTGAGTTGTGGAAGGGTTATGTATGAGCCACAGAGCTTAGAGGCCAAGAAAGGATTTCCACAAGGTGGACCAGTTGATGGTAAAATTGCATCTGCAGGAGGTCAGTTTGATGGTATCCTCGATCAACAATCTGTAAATCGCTGGTTTAAGAATACGATTACAGGGGGACCGAATACCTTTACATGGAAGTACACTGCATCACATTTAACAAGCAAATGGCACTATTATATTACGAAAAAGGGATGGGACCCTAATAAGCCATTAACTCGTGCTGATCTTGAGCCAATTGGAACTGTTGAACATAACGGTACTGAAGCATCAACTAATTTAACTCATACAATTAACGTACCAACTGATCGTAGTGGCTACCACGTTATTTTAGCTGTTTGGGATGTAGCGAATACTGCAAATGCTTTCTATAATGTGATTGATGTTAATTTAGTGAATAATGTGGATGTAGATAAGGAAGCTCCAACTCAGCCAAATGGATTACAGGCAACGAAAGTTACTGCTAACAGTGTCGAGCTAAAATGGAATCCATCTACAGACAATGTGGGTGTAAAAGAATATCAAGTATTCCGTGATGGTAAAGCGATTGGAACGGTACCGGGAACAACATTCACAGACAAAAATTTAAAAGCGAATACAAAATATACATATACAATAAAGGCAGTGGATGCAGCTGGAAATGTTTCTAAAGAAAGTGAGTCTATAGCTGTAGAGACAATGAATGCAGTTCCAGACACGGAAGCACCAACGCAACCAACTTCACTTCACACGATGGGAGTAACAGCCTCAAGTGTAGACTTAATGTGGGGGGCATCAGAGGATAATGTAGCAGTTGACCATTATGTTATATATCGAGGCACACAAGTAGGACAAATGACTGTAGTTGGAACATCGAAAACTACTTCTTTTATGGACATGAATCTACAATCAAATACAACATATAACTATGCAGTCACTGCCGTTGATACAGCTGGAAATGAATCTAATAAAAGTTCCATTTTCACTGTGACTACAAAAGAGCAAGGGTCGTCTTATGAGCAATGGAGTCCAATTAAGGCATACACAAAAGGTGATAAAGTAGAGCACCAAGGTAAAATATATGAAGCTGTTCAAAACTATCAAGGATATGGAGATCCAAATTGGATATTCGCATTGTCTTTATGGAAAGAAATTAAATAATTTTGCGTGGACTCTTGTGGAAAAGCAAGAGTACAGAGCGTTTAGATTGAAGGAGACGAACTTTAAAATTCGTCTCCTTCTTTTGCTCTTCAAGGTAAGTACCTAATGTTGTTTTGGAGGTTCAAAGAGTTGTTATATAGTTGAGGAAAAACGGTTGGAAAATTATCAGTAGGAATATTAAATGCCATAAACGATTCATACATAGAAATATTGTCTTTTTCCTTACGACTCCTAGCCGTATATGCTATTTTATTGTTTTCTGAGTTTGTTACGAATAACTGCGATTCATCATTAGAAAACGGTACCCAATTATGTCCGAAAAAGGGTATTAAAGAATTTATATGCCCAAAAGTATTATTAATAAAGTTAAAGTTTCCTAGAAAATTATCAAAAATTGATTGAGTTAAGTTTTCACCCAATAATTGAGGGGATGTCAATGTAGGAGGATGTAATAGATCTGGATGACCGTAATTTTGTGTATGTTTATGTGTTATGTCCGGGCTTTTTGAAAAAAAATACAAAAACCATACTGCGTGATTTTGCTCGTCCGCTGCTGCACGTCGAAATCTTTCTTTAATCATCGGATCATTTGCTTTATCTGCTATATCTAAATAAGAATCAACAGTTTCTTGTTCATCTTTAAAAGCAAATTCGATTCCGGCCCTATAGTTGTCCGGGCATTCCTCAATTATTTGATAAGAAGGCTTTCTTCCTGTTAAATTCATATAAATTTTGCTAAATTCCTCGAGATGGCGTATTTCATCTTTTTGTATCTCAAGTATTCTATTCTTTTCATCCTCAGTAGGTGCCATCTTAGCTAACTTCTCATAACAAGCAACGGCACTATACTCAGCATTAATGGCCTTCTGAATATCATTTACAAGTTGAGCATCGTTTACCATAGGATAAGTACTATTATGCTGTGGAGCATAATGATAATAGTATTGATTTGGATACATCATTGTCCTCCTTTTGTTTAACTTCTTTCAGCGGGTGTCCAAACATCTGTACCTGTCGCTACGCTTTCGGTACAAAAGACATCCGCTGAAAAAAGGAACTCAGTCCAAGAACGCCCCGTCCTGTGGCAACGACTGAGTGACCAACATCGTGTTGCTGCCGCTGCCGCTTCGCTTTCGCGCAAAAGCCATCTGCTGCTGCCGCTTTGCTTTCGCGCAAAAGCCATCTGCTGCTGCCGCTTTGCTTTCGCGCAAAAGCCATCTGCTGCTGCCGCTTTGCTTTCGCGCAGATAAAACCCTTTTGCTGCCGCTACGTTAGCGCTTCGCTTTCGCACAAAAAACATTTGCAGGCCTAAGAACAAAGCCGATTCCGGACGCAATTATGCCGAGGCGTAATTGATCCATCAACTTATCTTATGCATTGTGTATAGGTAATTGTGCAAAGTCATTTCTTGTGTTGCCTAGGTTGGATTCTTCTTTTCATCGAACAATGGAGCATCTTTTAAAAATGCGAGCACCGGTGATAAACGTTGCTTTTCACCACCTGATAGAACCATCTAACAGACGGATAGAAAATCATAAAGAAAGGGGGAGTCGCCGAAACGTTCGGGAAGCTTCATATTATGCCTCCACTCCAACATTTGATGTAGAATCATCTTTTTTCTCTGTTTTTTCGCTTAGATAAATATGACAAATCATAACCTGCAAATAGCAAAAATCCTTCATTTATGGTACTATATACTAAATATTTTAAGCGAGAAAGAAGTGGGGAATCTGAATTACGGAAAAACGATGCTTGATATTCATTCTAGCGCGGAAGAACTTAAACAGCTTCACAAAATAATTAGTGATTACAACTTACCTATTAGAAGTGAAGATACTTTTGAAAAACAAGCAGTGGGGGTTAGCGATTATTTAAATGAACCTACTTTTATCGAAGCTCGGAATAAAAAACGATCTTTAAACATTATGTCAGGTGTTATTGCATTACCAATCGTTGTCTTTATTGTTTATATGATTTTAGGAAAGTTAAAAATAATAGGTCGCGAGGATATCTTTAAAAATATACTTGATTGGTTCTTAGCGTATCCATGGGCATTTATTCTGTACGCTTTTATATTTGCTTCTATCGTAATTGCACATAAATTAATAGAAAAGAAAATGTATAATAAAATATATCCTAATTTAAAGTTGAAATTATTAGACCAATTAAATCAAAATATTGAAAAGTAGGTTTAACGGAGTTTCTTTCCGCTCATTTCTCTACAACAGTTCCTACCTTAGGAGCAATGAGATGGGCGTGTCAAGCGTAGCAATGTACTGACCTAGAAATTCTAAGATAAATAAAAACACCTTTCGTTGAAAAACTGGTATGACTCCTTATGAAATCAACGTGAAGGTGTTTTTCTATGGGACAAGAATGAATAATAAATTATCTCCCATTCATTTAACCCAGTAACCTTCTATATTTGATATTTGAGTTTAAACTGTTGAGGCTTCTTTTTATTATAAAGAATCGTCACCCATTGTCCTTCCTCAAAAAAAGCACGATTTTTCGTATATGTCCATACTTTGCTCGTGACAGTGATTGATTTATTTTGTAATGACGTAAATTGTACTGTCAACTTTACTCTACGCTTTGATTCTCCTTTTGCATATGTAATCTCATGGCCAACTGTTCGGTGTGAAAAATCACTTTCGATAATCTGTGCGTTCGTTTCAATCCATTCAATTTTTTGATACTTCAGTGGTAATATCCATAGTGCGACAAAAATGATTAGAAAGAAGATAATTACCCCGATAAAAATGTACATTTGCATCCCCACTTTTTTCTTTTTTAAACAAAAGACTATAGGTAAACTCAAAATTTTTGAATATTGTTTTTTCTGTGAAAGGTGCCAGATCCAGTAATGCTTTGGGAACTTTACTTTTATAATACTATACACTTTTTACTTTGTTCACAATTAAATATAACTTGTGGAAATAATAGTTGAAGCTACAAAATCAGCTTTAATTGAGAAACTTAAAGGTCAAAAACTGGTTGCTATTCGTATGGAGGAGGCAACCTTATGTATATCCAAAAGAAGTATTCTTAAATCTGTATTATACGGAGAGCTTAGTTTAGAGGTTCCTAATGAAATTAGCAAGAAGCACTTTCTGTAGTGCAATTGGCAGATATGAATCTAGACTATTTATTTATACAATTCTCAGCAGATGAAAACTCAGATTCACCAAATACATTAGAACATTTCAAGAAGAATTCAATTGTTCAAAATATCAACCTTTAAAAGTAATTAAGTGTTTATAAACGTGGTAGACCCTCTTATGGAAGGAGGACTAGCATACAGTCGAATTTAGAAGGCATGTAGCAGTATCTTATAAAATAGCATGTTAAAGTATAGACCCAACAGTTTTTGGATCTATATTTTTTTCGCATGTTGTATTTTTTATAAAACAGTTGACTTATTTTTCAGTTGTAACTATAATGGTTACAGCTGAAGGTGATGAAGATTAAAATTAGCAGTCGTTTTACAATCGCTGTTCATATTTTATCAATCATCAAACAAAATCCATCGACCATTTGCACATCGGAATTTATGGCGGAAAGCGTGAATACAAATCCGGTAGTAATTAGGAAAATATTGTCCTATCTTAAAAAGGCAGGTATAGTGCAAGTGCGCCGGGGAACAGGTGGAGCTTTTTTAGTAAAAGATCTGGATACTATCACTTTGCTAGAGGTTTTTCGTTCAGTAGAGGTTGTGGAAGAAGATAAATTATTTCATCTACATGAAAATCCAAATCCTGATTGTCCTATTGGTGCAAATATACAGGCTGTGTTAGAACTAATTTTAGTGCAAGCACAAGAAGCAATGGAGCAAGTATTAGCCAACATTACTATGGAACAAGTGATTACATCTTTAATCCATGAAATTCAACAATCACAATAAATGCATTCTTTTCTTTTCACGGAATGCATATTTATTTGACTTAGTTGTAACTAAAATGGTTACAACTAAAAGAGAAAGGGAGGTTTTTATTGGGTGACTCTTAAAATAAAAGCATATTCGGATTTTATTTGTCCTTTCTGTTTTTTAGGGAAAGGGCCGTTGGATGAAATTGCAAAAGAAAAGGATATAGAGATAGAGTGGATGCCGTTTGAATTAAGGCCAAAACCATATCCAAAAATCGATCCTTGGAAAGAGCCTGCTAAATTAGGGTCGTGGGATTCCTATATTCTCCCTACAGCCAAAAAGCTAGGGATTGATATGCGATTACCACGAGTATCTCCACATCCATATACGAATTTAGCTTTTGAAGGATATCAATTCGCTAAAGTATATGGAAAAGGAAATGAATTTCATCATAGAGTTTTCACAGCATTTTTCCAAGAAGAGCAAAATATTGAGGCTGTAGACGTGTTAACTCAATTAGCAAATGAGGTAGGTCTGCCAAAAGAAGAATTCAAAGAATCCTTGCTTTCAGGTAAATATCGTGAAGCTCATCAAGAAGCTTTAAAGCATGCTTATGAAGAAGCGAATATTACGGCTGTTCCTACACTAATTATTGGTGATGAAATGATCCAAGGATTAGCTAGTAAAGAAAGAATTGCGCAAGTCATCGATCAGCAATTAAAAAATAGGTAATAAAATTTAAACAGTAGCAAATGATGCTGCATGAAAAAGTCTATATATAAAATTGATTAAAATTTGGAGGAACTACAAATGTCAGTAACAACAACTAATTTAAAAGATGCAATTATTAATCGTCGTTCAATCCGTAAAGTGAAAAAGAACGCAGCGATTACAAAGGAAAAAATTGAAGAGCTATTAAAAGTCAGTGTCCATGCGCCATCTTCATTTAATATGCAAAGCGGACGTGTAGTAGTTTTAATGGATAATGAACACGAAAAGTTTTGGGATATTGTTAAAGAAACATTGCGTGCACGTGTTCCAGCAGAAAATTTTGCTGCAACAGAAGAGCGTTTACAAGGCTTTACAGATGGAGTAGGAACAATCTTATTCTTTGAAAATCAAGCAACAATCAAACAAATGCAAGAAAACGCACCTTCTTATAAAGAGCAATTCCCATTCTGGTCACATCAAGGAAATGCTATGCTACAGTACGCAACATGGATGTCTTTAACTACTGAAGGAATTGGTGCATCTATTCAGCACTATAATCCAATTATTGATGAAGAAGTTAAAGAAACTTGGAATATCCCTGCAGAATGGAGCCTAGTAGCTCAAATGCCATTTGGTGAACCAAATGAACAACCAGGAGACAAAACGTCATTACCTTTTGAAGATGTAGTGAAATTTTATTAATTAAATCCATATCTACAAATAAACCCTGTTAAGTGATTTACTTAGCGGGGTTTTAATATTTTTAGTTGAATGAAAATTCGTATCCTACATAGTTAAAAACATTAGTAAACCCTATATTTTCTGCTACAGCGATGGAAGGCTTGTTTGAATCCATACAATCCCAATATGGGGTCGAACCTTGTGCTAAACAATCTTTTACAACGTAGTGAGCTAACTTTTGGGCTAATTTATTTCCTTGGTGAGCTTCTAATGTTTCAATGTCAATACAGTGGACATTTTCAACTACAAAGCCTGAAAAACAAAGACTAATAATGTGATGTTTGTAAACGACACAATATCCAATTCCTTTATTCAAGAAACACTCAGGAGAAGACCAACACGAAAGAATTTTTGAATGTAAAAATTCGGGATTTTTAATTGCGTTATCGTTAAATAGAGCGTTATCTATTTTTAAAACAGTGCATCCTTCTTTAACATCGGGCTCATTATTTGCTATATAGTTATTTTTATGTAGCTTATAGACTCTTTGCTTCCAACTACCAAGTTCGCGATGTTTAAATATTTTTTCTATCGTTTCATTCCACTTTGGATGGTTACCAATACCTTCGAAGTAATGTAACCCCACTTTCTTCGCTTCAGGTACAATTACTCGATCTACAAAATCATTTATTTGATTATTAAATTGGTCATTTTCTTCATTCCCGATAAATAAAAATCCATCATTGTTGCCTAACCAAATAAGTGCTGTACGTGGTGTGTCGATATTATCCACAAATACTCGTCCAGGATTTACTCCCTCTACAACTGCTTGAACTTCTAATTGGCCTTGCTTATTCAACAGCTCTTTACACCTGTGAAATTCATTTTGCTGTAGTTCAGTAATCATTTATATCACTATCCTTTCATGTTCTATTTTCTATATTTTGACTCATCCCCAAAACGTAGGGTTGATTTCCGCTCCGGCTGGGCGCTTTGTTGCTGCCGCTTCGCTTTCGCACAGATAAAACATTTGCCGCTGCCGCTTCGCTTTCGCACAGAGCAGAGCTTCCTGGGGGCGTCCGATGAGCCGCTTCACTCGCGTTGCTCGCTCCAGGGTCTCGGGCC
This sequence comes from Lysinibacillus sp. NPDC093216, assembly GCF_050280325.1. Taxonomy (NCBI): domain Bacteria; kingdom Bacillati; phylum Bacillota; class Bacilli; order Caryophanales; family Bacillaceae; genus Lysinibacillus; species Lysinibacillus sp. NPDC093216. Next base: position 8,156 of record NZ_JBNNVB010000023.1, read on the forward strand.
AGCACGATGCTGGTCACGAAGGCGTTATCACAGGACGTGATGGTTTTAGCCTTCGTTCCTCTATTGCTGATCCCCAAGGAGTCGCCCAGCCTCCACTCCAATCCGCTTATTTACAGGACATACGTTTTAATAAATACTTCACTTAACTTTGGACTTTACTTTATCATATAGGTAAATGATGGTAAAATCCATCTTGCTATACGTATTTATTAGCTGTGTTTTTTTACGATACGTTCATATTTCATTAGAAAGTATATGCTATGATAAATGTACATAGAGGAGGGGGTCACATGATTATAGTTGGATTAACTGGTTGGGGTGATCATCCTTCGCTTTATAGTGAAGTGACTGCCTCAAAGGACAAATTATTCGATTATACAGGTCATTTTTTAACGGTCGAAGTTGATACTTCTTTTTATGCCATACCTTCTCAAGAGAATGTTCGAAAGTGGTGTGAGGGTACACCCGAAAATTTTAGTTTTGTTGTGAAGGCCTATCAAGGAATGACAGGTCATTTACGTGGTGACATACCGTTTGAATCGAAGAATGACATGTTTAATGCCTTTATCGAATGTGCCAATGAATTTAAACGTCATGGGAAGCTAGCAATGGTACTAGCACAATTTCCACCGTGGTTTGATTGTCAGACTAAGAATGTACAATATTTATTGTATATTAGGCAACAGCTTAAAGGCTTTGACGTAGCTATTGAGTTTCGTAATCGAACATGGTATGCGGACAATGTCGTGCAGCAAACAATGGATTTTTTACGAGAGCATCAATTCATTCATACCATTTGTGATGAACCACAGGCTGGCGTGGGTTCTGTACCATTTCATCCTACGGTTACTGCAACTAAGGCACTTGTACGTATTCATGGACGTAACATTCATGGGTGGCGTAATACTGGTAATGCCGAAAACTGGCGGAAGGTTCGCTTTTTATATGACTATAATAGTGAAGAATTGCAACAGCTTGGACAGCATTTGAAACATCTTCAATCAGAAGTACAGGATCTGTATGTATTATTTAATAATAATTCAGGGCTTCATGCTGCGAAAAATGCAAAGGAATTACAAGGGATTTTAGCGATTAGAGATGTAGGGTTAGCGCCTAAACAATTAAATATGTTTGAAGGGGAACTATAATGGAATTTTTTGTTTTAGCTATTATTGCATTATTATCTGGGGTAATTGGCTCGTTGGTTGGACTTGGTGGAGGAATTATCTTAGTCCCAGCAACGTTATACGTTGGATTAAATCTAGGGATGATTCCAGATATCACTCCTCAAAAAGTAGTTGGTTTATCGGTTGTCATGATGATTTTCACTGGACTTGCCTCTACATTAAGTTATATGAAATCTAAAACAGTTGATTATAAGAGTGGTTGGATATTTTTTATAGGAAGTATTCCTGGAACGATTCTGGGCGCATGGGTAAATAAGGGGCTAGATGTACCATCATTTAATTTGTATTTTGGTATTTTACTAATCATTTTAGCGACGATATTACTTGTACGTGATCGATTGAAACCTGTAGAATGGTTTGTAAAAAACGGTGTGCAACAGGAATTCAATGATAAAGAAGGAAATACCATTATATATGGGTATCCCATTTGGTTTGCTATTGCATTAACATTTGGCATTGGCTTTGCCTCCGGATTATTTGGTATCGGTGGAGGCTCGATGATCGTACCTGCCATGATTATTTTATTTTTATTCCCACCACACGTTGCAGTGGCAACATCGATGTTCATGGTATTTTTATCGTCGATTGTTAATTCAGCGAGTCATATTTATTTAGGACACGTTCCATGGCTCTATACGATTCCTGTTATTCCAGGAGCTTATATTGGAGCAAAACTAGGGGCAGCATTAAATAAAAGAATTAAATCAGATACGCTTGTAGTAGCGCTTCGAGTTATTTTATTATTATTAGGAATTCGTTCTATTATCGAAGGTTTAATGTAATATTGATTTTTGATGTCTATAGGTCCGAAAAGTAAAGATGACTTTGATAGAAAGTCTTCTACAGACATAGAAGCTATTTTAAAGAAGAGGTGGCTTAATTGCTGGAAAAAATTCATATTTTTCACACGAATGATTTGCACAGTCATTTTAAGTATTGGCCACGAATGCAAACCTATGTGGAAGAAATGCGTACGAAGCTTACAACCATGGGAGAAACATGTTATTTATTTGATGTCGGCGATCATTTAGATCGTTCAAATATTTATACGGAAGCAACAGTCGGTAAGGGCAATGTGAGGTTATTGAATGAAGCGGGCTACGACGTAGTGACAATTGGTAATAATGAAGGTATAACATTGTCCCATGAGGAGCTGTACCATTTGTATGATGAAGCAACTTTTGACGTAGTAGTTGCTAATGTAAATGCCTCTCAAGGACCAAATCCAACGTGGATGAAGCCGTATGTTGTATTAACAACTGCTTATGGCACAAAGGTTGCAGTCATTGCAGCAACGGCTATGTTTGAAATTTATTATAACGAATTAGACTGGGAGATAGATGAGGCACGAAGTACACTCATTCGCTTAGCACTTCAGCTTCGGGAAGAAGTAGATATAATTGTTTGTTTGTCACATTTAGGGATATCAGAGGATGAGCTTTTAGCTGAGGAATGCCCAGAAATAGATGTTATATTTGGCTCACATACACATCACGTTCTCCCTAATGGAAAGCTAATTAATGGCGTTTTATTAACAGGTGGAGGGAAATTTGGACAATATACTGGCCATCTTATGTTAGAATATAATACAAAATTTAGGAAAATTGTTGAAAAAAAGGATACGTTAATTCATAATAATGATTTGCCTGCAATTAAGAATGAACATGAAATTGTTCAATCTTTTGAAAAGGAAGGCAAACGATTACTTGATATTCCAGTATTCACTACGGAAAAATCGTACAACAAGGAATGGTTCCATTATTCGCAATTATCCGATTTGTTCGCACGTGCGATTTTAGAGAAAAGTGGAGCAGATTGTGCGTTATTTAACGCGGGTATTTTTTTAGATGGTTTACCTAAGGGAACAGTGACAGCACTAGATTTGCATAGAATTTTCCCACATCCTATAAATGTATGTACGATTGAATTATCAGTTGCTGAAATGAAAGAAATTTTTCAGCAATCTAAAAATGAAGAATGGCCTTATATTGAGCTAAAAGGATTAGGGTTTAGAGGCGTTATTTTTGGGAAGATGTTAACTTATGGATTTTCAATGAATGAAGATCGGCAATTACTTATCAATGGGAAGCTAGCAGATAATGATCGAATTTATAAATTAGTAACACTAGATTTGTTTACGTTCGGTTATTTTTATCCAAGCTTTAAATATGCTAAGAAAAAATATATTTTACCAGAATTTTTACGAAACATTATGATAGATTATGGTCAAAGATTCTTTAAGTAATAGTAGATAAAATGCTTTTAGAATGGATTGGGGAAAAGGTCATGCGATTAATTTCAATCGATGTATTAAAAGAAGGAATGGTATTAGCAAGAACCATTTGGAATGAGGCGGGGCATCCTCTTTTAAAGAAAGATGTTGTCATTAATGAACGTATCATAAAAAGACTTCAGCAATTAAATATGCATTATATATATATTGACGATAAAATTTCTGAGGGGATTGAGGTACAAGAAACAGTTCCAACTGTTATTCGAAACAAAGCAATTTCAACCATTAAAGATTCTTTCCAATCAATCGATGGTTTAAATCCAGTAAATGCCTCTTATGTGCTTGACCAACAATCAAAAGCAATTGTCTCAATTGTAGATGAGTTACTGTTGGCGGTTAGAGGTAATGATGAAATTTTAACAATACTAACAGATGCGTATTTATTTGATGAATATTTATATCAACATTCCTTTCAAGTCACACTTTATTCGATAGCGATTGCTAAAGAGCTTGGATACTCAGCTGAAGATTTACGTTTAATTGGAATTGGCGCATTGTTACATGATATAGGGAAGCTTATGGTACCAAAAGAGATTCTGACAAAGCCTGCTCGCCTATCATATGAGGAATTTGAAACGATGAAGCAGCATGCTCGATATGGTTTTGATTTGTTACGTAATTTACATTCCATCTCATTGATTGTTGCACATTGTGCCTTCCAACATCATGAACGGATTGATGGGAGTGGCTATCCACGGGGCTTAGTTGATTTTGAAATACATCCGTTTGCCAAAATTATTGGTGTAGCAGACGTCTTTGATGCGGTGACTACAAGTCGTGTATATCGTGAAAAAATGCTACCTTCTCAGGGCCTAGCCATTTTAGAAGCAGGTGCTGGAACTATATACGAAGCACGTATTGTGAATGCATTGAAAAGGTCTGTTGTCCATTATCCTAACGGCGTTATTTTAAAATTATCGGATGGGCGTCGAGGTATTGTATCAAGACAAAATACATTGAATCCAGCCTTACCGTGGATTCGTATTTTTGAGGAGCAAAATCAACTATTAGCAGCTACATATGAAATTAATTTAGTGGACGACTCAGCCGTAATAATAGAAAGCGTTGAAGTGGACTATGTTGTACCATTGAAAATCGAATAAAAATCTCCTCCTGTTCATACGTTAAGGAACAGGAGGAGATTTTTTGTTTTTCCCTCGAAAACGAATGAAATTACGATCATATAGTAATCACGGTACCTATAGAAAAAAAGGAAATCGGTTGAATCGATTAACCTTAGTAGTTGTGTTTGTTATTATCGGTGTTTTTTTATTTATTTATTATTTAAATGCGAAGCTTATGCCGACCTATTTAGATTATGCTGAAATACAAACGGCTAAGATTGCATCTTCGGTTGTGAGTAAAGCGATTGATTCTCGTACATCAAGTGTTATGGATGTTAATGATATTCTTGTAGAAGTATCCCCTGGCAACCATGCTGATTTGAAAGTTAATACAGAAACGATTAATCGAGTTCGGACAGAAACGGTCAATCAAGTAAAATTGTATTTAGAGCAGGCAGAGCAAGGGGAGTTGTCGCATTTGCCAAATGTTGATGATGTTGAATATGATTATAACAAGATTAATGAAGGGAATGGGGTAGTTTTTTATATGCCGTTGAGTCAGGCGGCTAATATCCCTTTAATCGGGAATTTAGGACCTAAAATTCCGATACGCTTTCATGTCATTGGCAATGTGCATAGTGAAGTTACTTCTTCAATAGAGGAATTTGGTATAAATAGTGCGTATATGACGGTAGGGATTCATATAGAAGTAAATGTGCAAATTATTGTCCCTTTTGCTAGTAAAACTACTACAGTTACTCAGGATATTCCGGTGGCAATGGGCTTAGTAAGGGGAGCAGTTCCAGATGTTTATTCAAATGGTAGTAAAGAGACACCTTCCATTCAAGTACCTGTCTCTCCTAAAAAGTAGAAATGTTTGCCTTCTTTCGGCGAATGTCTTTTGTACCGAAAGCGTAGCGACAGGTACAGGTTTTCAAACACCCGCTGAAATAGAGGAACTCAGTCTAAGAACGCCAGGTCCTGTGGCAACGACTGAGTGATCAACGTCATGTTGTTGCCGCTGACGCTACGCTTTCGCGCAAAAACATCTGTCGCTGCCGCTACGCTTTAGCGCAGATAAAACCCTTTTGCTGACGCTTCGCTTTCACACAAACAAAAACACGTTGCTGTCGCTAGGTTAGCACTACGCTTTCGTGCAAAAAAGCATTTGCAGGCCTAAGCACAAAGCCGGTTCCGGACGCAATTTTGCCGAGGCAAAATTGATTATGATAGTTGTTGGAGTTCATTTATTATGTTACATTGACAACAGTAAAGATAGTAATATAAAAACTGCACATATTTGATAGGGGCGATATCCGTATGACATCTTGTAAACCTACAAGCAAAGGAAAAGAAGAATATTTAAGAAAACCAGATTGGTTAAAAATTAAATTAAACACAAATGATGAATATAAAGGGCTAAAGAAGCTCATGCGTGAAAAAAATCTGCATACAGTATGTGAGGAAGCACGCTGTCCTAATATTCATGAATGCTGGGGTGAACGACGTACAGCGACAATGATGATCCTTGGATCTGTTTGTACGCGTGCTTGCCGTTTCTGTGCTGTTAAAACAGGCTTACCAAATGAATTAGACCTAGCTGAGCCAGAACGAGTAGCAGATTCTGTAGCTATTATGAACTTGAAGCACGTTGTTATTACAATGGTAGCACGTGATGACTTAAAGGATGGCGGTGCGCAAGTATTAGCTGAAACAGTCCGTGCAATTCGTCGTAAAAGTCCGTTTACATCGATTGAAGTTTTACCGTCTGATTTAGGTGGTTTGCAAGAGAACCTTCAAATGTTAATGGATGCAAAGCCAGATATTTTGAATCATAATATTGAAACAGTGCGTCGCTTAACGCCAAGAGTACGTGCACGTGCAAAGTATGAGCGTTCATTAGATTTTCTTCGTCTGGCAAAAGAAATGCAGCCAGACATCCCTACAAAGTCATCATTAATGATCGGCTTAGGTGAAACACATGAAGAAATTTTAGAAGTTATGGACGATTTACGAGCAAACGACGTAGATATTATGACAATTGGTCAATACTTACAGCCAACGAAAAAGCATTTGCCTGTTAAAAAGTATTATTCTCCAATAGAGTTTGGTAAACTGCGTAAAATCGCAATGGAAAAAGGGTTTAAGCATTGTGAAGCAGGCCCACTTGTACGTAGTAGCTATCATGCTGATGAACAAGTTAACGAAGCAACAAAAGAACGTCAGCTACAAGCAGAACAGTAAAAACAAATGTTGAAATAGAAGGCGGTGTCACTTTGATCAATATTGAAGGATATGAATACGAGATTATTGAAGATTACAAAGAAGCTTTTCAAGAGGAAGTATTCAAGGAACGATACTCAGATATTTTAGCCAGATATGATTATATTGTGGGCGACTGGGGCTATAGTCAATTACGCTTAAAAGGCTTTTTTGACGATAAAAATCAGAAAGCCACTTTCGATACGAAGATTAGTACACTACAAGATTACTTATTTGAGTATTGTAATTTTGGCTGTGCATATTTCGTCTTGCGAAAATCCGGTAAATCTACTCAACAGCCAGAAGCTGTAGTAAATGAAGATCATGAAGTGACAAAGCTTGTTGAGAATGCACAAATAGCAGAATAAACTTTTAAAACCTGATGCAAATTTTGCATCAGGTTTTTACTTTGTAGTGATAGGTTTTTAAAATTTGGTAATAATAAAAGTGAATGCAAAAAATTGTTTTATTTTTGGCTTTTCACCAAAGTTGGGATGACACTGATAAAACATATTCCATTGATATAAGTTGATTGGAGTGGAGGCTGGGCGACTCCTTGGGGATCAGCAATAGAGGAACGAAGGCTAAAACCATCACGTCCTGTGATAACGCCTTCGTGACCAGCATCGTGCTGGCCCGAGACCCTGGAGCGAGCATCGCGAGTGAAGCGGCTCATCGGACGCCCCCAGGAAAGCGCCCAGCCGGAACGGAAATCAACCTCACGCTATGGAGATGAACCTGTATATTTGGCTATTATACTAACCTACTTATTTTATATTAAAGGTGTGTGTTGTTTAGATGAAAAAAGCTGTATTTTTGGACCGTGATGGGGTCATCAATGAAGTATTAACGGATCGCGTTAAATTTGTCAATAAACCTAAGGATCTCTATTTCTTGCCGCATGTTTCGAAAGCTATAAAAAAATTGAATAAATACTTCGACTATATTTTTGTAGTAACCAATCAAGGTGGCGTTGGATTGGGGTTTATGAAAGAAAAGCAGCTACAAAAAATACATGAGCATATGGTAAAAGAATTGAAGAAGGAAGGGGCCATTATTCACGAAGTCGTATATTGCCCCCATAAACCAAAGTCTGGCTGTGCCTGCCGTAAGCCCAATAGTAAATTAATCGTCGATCTTGGTGAAAAATATAATATAGACATGGCAAAATCCTATATGGTGGGAGATACAGATACAGATATTATAGCAGGCAAACGAGCAGGAACTAAGGGAGTATTTTTAGGTGAGAAAGATCCGCTGGCAGATGCGATTTTTCCAGATTTAATTAGTGCTGCTGATTGGATTATTAAAGATGCAACAGCCTAACGCTAGTATTGTTGAATTGGAAAGACAAAGCGTATAAATCATGTAAAAAAGGATAATTTATTTATTGGAGGTGATTAATTTGACTAAAGAAAATAAAAAATCGTTAGATCGAGAAGAATATGGTTTTGGCTTTGATATTAGTGTTGATGACTTAGGAGTAATTGGGCAAAATCAACAAGCCAAAAAACAAAACGACAATGAAAACAAAGACAAGCCTCGCAATAAGGATAATCCTGCTAAATTAAATAATGAAAAATAGGAGCACGATCCGTCGAGGCATCATTGATACTTAAGATATTTACAAAAAAATTCCGCCAACCTTCTGTTGCTCAGTGCGCAAAGTAGAACCCTATGTTCGCAGAAAAGCGGAATTTTTTTGTATTAAATTCTTAATGGCTATACAAAAAACACCCACTTTGAAGGGTGTTAATTTAATAATTCACGTAAATATTCCCGTAGCTCGACTGTATCTTCCTCTGTGCGATTGTATACGTGTTCAAGATAGCCAGGCTCTTCTACATCATCTGGACCAATTATAGCAAAGCGTCCAAATTGAATATCCATGACAAGCACTTTTCCAAAGAAACGGCCCGATTGCAAAATGGCTAAATCATAACGTAACTTATTCCCTGCAAAACTAACAAAGCGTGTTTTCGTATCTTCTACATCATCATATAAAAAAAAACGTTCCATCTTTTAATCTCCTTCCAGTCCTATAGATATGGTACTATAGAAGAGAAATGACTATCAACTTTTAAAGATTTGAATGGGGGCTTTCCTTGTGTATTTTGTAGATCGTAATAAAATCACAAAAAACTTACAGTACTTAAATGGACTATTAGCAATTTTAGAGTCAGAAGATAGCTGGCTAGAAAATGATATTAAGAAATTAGCAATCGAGCGAATTGGTCACAATGTGATGGAGTCAATGATGGATGTAGGAAATTTAATGATTGACGGTTTCATTATGCGTGATCCAGGAAGCTATGAGGATATTATTGATATTTTAATCGATGAAAAAGTCGTATCTATTGAAATGGAAGCACCATTAAAAGCAGTAGTTGGCTTACGTAAAATGCTTGTTCGTGAATTTATAGATGTAGATGTTCAGGAAGTTGTTAATGTGTTAACAACGACTTTACCAGCATTAAAGCAATTCTCTCCAGCTGTGAATAGTTATTTAACAAATGAACTCGGCCCTGTTTCAGCATTTTTACCAGAGGATCGTCAATGAAAACCTACAAGGCATATTGCTTTGATTTAGATGGTACAGTGTATCGTGGAAAGGATGGCATTCCTTCTGCGATTACTTTTATTCATCGGTTACAACAAACAGGAATCGAGCCATTTTACGTTACAAACAATTCTTCTAAGACAAGAGAGCAACTGCAGGAAGCTTTAAGCGCTATAGGTGTGAATGCACCGTTAGAGCATATTTACTCTAGTGCATTAGTTACAGCAAAATATGTAGCCTTGAATTTCCCTGGCAAAAAAGTAGCCATGTTAGGTTCTGATGGTATTCGTAAAGCGTTATTTAATGAAGGCATTGAACCTACTGAGGATGAGCCAGAGGTATTTGTTATGGGCATTGATCGAAATCTAGATTATATGGCACTCGCGAAGGCGACAGTTGCTGTGCAAAATGGTGCGACGTTTATAGCAACGAATCAAGATATTAAATTCCCAACAGAACATGGGTTTTTACCAGGTAATGGGTCCTTTGCCCGATTAGTAGGTGAGGTTGCAGACGTTGAACCAATCTATATTGGTAAACCATCACCTGCAATGCTTGAAGTCATTGCAACAGAGCATGGCTTTAAGAAAGATGAAATGGTGATGATTGGCGATAATTACGACACAGATATTATGTGTGGAATTCGTTTTGGCTGTGACACAATCCATGTAAATACGGGTGTTACACCAACAAAGGCTGTACTTGAGAAGGAGCAGCAACCTACCTATGTGGTAGAAGCTTTAATTGATTAGTTCAAACATAAAAAAAGGATGTTATGTCGATTTTTTTTGGCATAACATCCTTTTTATATGTTCAAATTTAGTATTAGTAAGTGTTTCATCATTTTATGAATGAGGTATTACGCCTTCATTACCATAACGGATTTTCTTCGATAAATTGATAAATGGCTTTCGTCAACTCTTCAGGAGAATCAGCCTCAACTAGTTCACCATTGACGATTGCATAAAATGATTCAGAACATTTTGTACAGTAACTAAGGCAGCCGTATTCCAAAACGTCGATGTTCGGATCACGCTCTAGTATTTCATAAGTTTTTTGAGAGCCATTTGCCAAATTACTTATACAAAATTCAACCATTGGATTCATACATGTCACCTCACCAAAGTAATGCTACTAGCTTTTAAAACATTCGTCAATGATTTGAGTTAATCATGAGATAAAAGCAGATACTAAGTGATAAATTGTGCGCACGCCAATGATTTAAACTATCTTTACAAAAGTGAAGAGAAGAAAACAGTATTTAAGGAAAATTCGAACAATAGCGACAATATGATGTAGAAATCGTTCGAAAAAAGCAAGTTAGCATTTATTTTGTGAAATCTTTCACAAAATTGCATTCTGATATTGTGAAACTTCTCACAATCGGTTATACTCATTTGTGGATACTTTGTGAACAATTAATATAAGAGATATAAAAGGAGACTATTATGGGAAAATTAGTACTTTTAGGTGGCGGCTACGGCAATATGCGTCTTATGCTTCGATTATTACCAAACGTTCCATTAGACACAGAAATCGTGCTAGTAGACAGAGCGCCTTTCCATAGTTTAAAAACAGAATTTTACGCATTAGCAGCAGGGACTGCAACAGATAAAGAAATTCGTGTAAGCTTCCCAGAGCATGAACGTTTATCGGCTGTATACGGAGAAGTTGTTGAAATTAATCGTACGGAAAAAGTAGTCATTCTAGAAAATGGACAACGTATTGAATATGATGATTTAGTAATTGGTCTTGGCTGTGAGGATAAATATCATGGTGTACCAGGTGCAGAGGAGTACACATATAGCATTCAGACAATGGCGAAATCACGTTCAACATTCCAAGCACTTTGTGGTTTACCAGCAGGCTCTACAGTCGGAATTGTAGGAGCTGGCTTAAGTGGTATTGAGCTTGCAAGTGAGTTGCGTGAAAGTCGATCAGATTTAAAAATAAAGCTATTCGACCGTGGTCCTCGTATTTTGAAGGACTTTCCAGAAAAGTTAAGTAAATATGTAAAAGACTGGTTTGTAAAACATAATGTCGAAGTCATTGCCAATTCAAATATTACAAAAATTGATCAAGGTAAAATTTACAATCACGAAGAAGAAATTGCACTTGATTCTGTAGTTTGGACTGCTGGTGTACAGCCTGTCAAAATTGTTCGCGATTTAGAAGTTGAGAAAGATAGACAAGGGCGTCCGCTTGTAACACAGTATTTCAATCTTCTTGATGATGAGCATGTATATGTTGTAGGTGACTGTGCTGCTTCAGAACTACCTCCAACTGCGCAGTTAGCAGAGGAGCAAGCAGAACAAATCGTCAAAGTACTTCGCATGCGTTGGAAAGGCGAAAACTTACCTGAGAAAATGCCTGATATTAAATTAAAAGGGTTCATGGGAGCTCTTGGTAAAAAACAAGGCTTTGTTTATTTAGCAGATACAACAGTAACAGGACGTATTGCACGCTTGATGAAATCAGGGTTATTATGGTACTACAAACGTCAAAATGATTAATTTATTATAAAAAGGAATTGTTTCAAAATTTACTTTTGAGACAATTCCTTTTATTTCTTTTAAACGGTTTCGTCAGGAACGAAACCTAAATTTTCAAGTGCAGTAAATACAGGCTTTAATTGTACATAGCCTTCGCCCACTACTTCATCATTTATAAGGACAAGTGGATAAAAAAATTCATCTTCTTGAATGCGTGTAGCATAATCTTGATCGCGCTCATTCTCAATTGGTCCTTCAATATCGATATAGCGAATATCATATCCTTGGTTTGGGTATTTTCGATCTATGGCTGCTTGTAGCCACTCATATGTATCCTTCGAAGATGGCGCATTGACACAACTTGCGCAGATTACCGCTGTTCCGTAAATTTCAATCATTGGTTTCGTTTGATTCATTTCATTTCCACTCCTCGTGATTCTATATTGGATTTTTTCTGTTGCTAACATTATAATCATTATAAGGAAAGGAGTCGAGACAAATGGCAGAAGCAACAATTAACGATCAAGTTCAAGAGGTATTAGATAAATTACGCCCATTCTTACTACGTGACGGTGGAGACTGTGAATTAGTAGATGTAGAAGACGGCATTGTAAAATTACGTTTATTAGGTGCATGTGGTAGTTGCCCAAGTTCAACAATTACACTTAAAGCTGGTATCGAGCGCGCATTATTAGAAGAAGTACCAGGTATTATTGAAGTAGAGCAAGTATTCTAAAACGACTTAAAAAAGTTCTAGCTGATACATTCAGGCTAGAACTTTTTTTCTTAAACATGGCGGGCGTGTTCTTTCTCTTCTCGAATAATAGCCCATTGTTCCTTAGCCATATCAATGATTTTCGCTTCTCCACCAATACTTTGCTTTTCGATGACCTTTGAAAAGAAGCGTGTAGCATTTTCTAAATCACCGATACGTCGTGATAGTTCGGCAATCATATACATAATTCGTATATCTGACATTTGCGTTGAGCTGTAATCCTCAGTTGAATAAGAATCCATATAGTAATCTCGAGCCATTGTCATAAAACGTTGCTCTTGGCCTTTGTTTTTTAGTGAACGATATAGCCATGCAAGACGTAATGTAAGCCCAGCTATAGCGACAAATTTTTCTTTCTTAATCGTACCGCAAAGGAATGCTAATTTATATGCTTGTATTGCTTGGAATACAGTGCGTTCGCCATTAAAATCATGGTGCACCCATTTTTCTGTAATTTGCGTACGAATATCATCTTGCGTGCCAGGGGCAAAATATTTTGAAAAGTCTTCTGTAAATGAAAATCCGCAATGTTCACAAACAAATACATTATAATAAAGGGCATTTACACCGTCTGCATAAATAGGATGAAAATCTGTTTCTGTATGATCTACTTTAATGAATTTAGAGCGTACTTTTAATGTTGGAAATTCTTTTTTGCAATTAAGACATTGAATTTTTTTTTCGTAATAAGGTGAAATCTCCATATTTTATACCTCTTTCATCGACTTATTACAACTATTATACCAATGTAAATTTCATAAACATGAATAAAAAATACTATTAATGTGAAAAATATTAGAATTTTTACTAATAATCAGGTTTGTCACGATCATGTGAGGTTGATTTCCGTTCCAACTGGGCGCGTCCCTGAAAAGTGATCGGGTAAGCCCAAGTAGTCGCCCTGTCGTCCCAAAATCAACTATTTAGCATACGTTTTAACAAATGTTATCCTTAACTATTAATAATGAACCAAAATCCTGTTGGAGCTGAATGTTTGTCATACAATAGTCAAAATTGATATGATAATAAGTAAGAAGGAAGGTGATTGGGATGACAAGTAAGCAAGTAATTGAAGTTACTGAAGCGGCTAGTTTTCATATTAATGAAATGATGGAGCACAATGAAGAGCAAGGTTCGTTTTTACGTGTAGTTGTAAATGGTGGCGGATGCAGTGGCCTATCATACGGTATGCATTTTGATAAAGAGAAAAAAGAAGATGATTTTGAAGATATACAACATGGTTTAACAATTCTTGTTTCCCGTGAAGATGCGCCGATTTTAACGGGGACAAAAATTGACTATAAGCAATCACTAATGGGCGGAGGCTTCACAATCGACAATCCAAATGCTATCGCATCATGTGGCTGTGGCACGTCTTTCAAAACAGCAAAACGCGAAGGTACACCTGAGATTTGTGATTAAAAATAAACTATCTAGATGTTTGTAGATACTAAGCCTTTTTGATTTGTATGTTGGAAAACATAGCAAATTGAAGAGGCTTTTTTGTATGGTTTTCTGGAGAAGAAATAACCTAACCACAAGCCTCTAGTTTTGATGGGTGATGGTCATTTCATAATAGTTCCCATGGCTATAGACCAAATTATTAGAACGAATGATAGTGTAAGCCAAAATGTATTCTTCGTTGTCTTTTCATCCTTCTCAATTTTAGTTAAAATGCTGACAAGATTTAAACAAAAAATGATCCCGAGTATAGGCATGAAGTAAACGATAATAAACGCAAAAATAATCAATTTTCTACCTCCACATCATGTATGACTTCTTATTGCGGATAGAATATTCTACACCTCTCAACGTATCGAGGTGAACGATTATTCGTCTGTTCATTTCTCAATGGGTGTGAGAGTACTGTACAGAACTAAAATGAACTGGAATTGAAATCGAAATTCTAAAGTTTTGTGGGGTTTCACAAGAAATAAAAAATAGTGTTTGTAATATGTGGTGGTTAGGAACTCCTGTTGGCGGTGAATTACAAACGAGTTGTGAAAGTTTAGAGGTCGGTTTTTTTGATGTTGAGGAGGCTTTACTATTAATAGAAAATGAAGATTTTAAACATGAACTATTACTTTGCTTAAACTATGGAGTAGAACCTTTTTATATTTCTTTCTAAATAAGAATAAGCCACGACTATTTCTAATCGTGACCTTATTACTGCACCGATAATTCACAATTAGTGAAGTTGTGTTAATACATAATCATAAATTTCATCGGATGGTTTATTAAGAGCTATGGAAAACTCTGAAAAGATAGTATCTTGTAAAGATTGCAATAATTTTTCTTCCTGGTTAGGGAATTTTTTTTCATTGGTCTTATATTCGAGCTTTTTTCGTAACAATGTGTTTAACAGCTTTGCTTGTTTTTGGCGATTGCCAGATTTAATGATTTCTAAATGAAATCTCATTCGATGTGTATTTTGTTCAATCCATTCCACACCAGGTGATGTGAATGAATGTAAAATACTGAGGGCTTCTTCTTTTTTAATAACATCTCTAAGCTGTTTTTTGGAATTGTCAATAGGGGTACGAATGATTAATTGCGGTTCATTTAGTGGTTGTAAAACATAATAAGATTTAGTAATGTCGTTAAAGGTTTGTTCACAAATATCTTCAATAGAACAAAGTCCATGTGATGAGTAAATGACTACATCGCCAACGTTGTACATGTATATCCCCTCCAACAAACTATATTGTCAACTTAGTTGACTAAATCTATTGTAAGCAATTAAAAGGTTTTTGTCAACTTAGTTGACGACTGCTGCTGTTTTTTGTATATTAATAACGAAAAATAGGAAATGAAGGTGAACTAGTTGAAGGACGAATTGCAGAATCGAGATGTAATTGATTTGTTGAGCGAACGTCACGAACTACTTCGAAGATTTGCTGAAGAGAAGTGGAATAAGCATAACGATATTTATATTTCAAATTCGGAATGGCATATTTTGGGGATAATTTATCGAAAACAACTTACGATTTCAGATGTAGCTAAAAATGTTAAATTTTCTAGACAAGCAACCCATAAAATAATAAAGAGTTTGGAAGTTAAAGGGTTGGTGACAGTTATGAGTGTCGAACATAGTAAAAAACATAAAGCTATTCGAATGACTGAATTTGGTGAAGATTGCTATAAAAAAAATCAATTATGTAAAGCAGAAATAGAAAAACAACTGGTCAATACAATTGGAGAAGATCAGGTCATCCGATTAAAAAATATATTAAAGCTTAATTGGGATATCGAGCAGTTGGAAGCATAAGTATTCGAAAATGTATGGTGCACATGAATAACAAAGTTTATAACATAAAAATGTAGAGTACTATTTTGCAGGTAGGCTACATTTCATAAGCCACTTTCGTTCAGCGCGAAAGTGGCCTTTTTTAAAAATCAGTTACTTTACCTTCTCGCGCTCTACGAATGTAGCGCTATTGTCATTTGCTAAATTGTAAATGGCGCTTTTTTCATCTAAGCCAAATTGTCCGTTTTCTCTAATAACAAACTTTTCGTTATTGTTCGTTTGGAAGTAATAAGTGCCTGCTGCACCTATTTCATACTCATAAATGACTTCCTTAATATCCTGCCATTCATATGTAATTTGATGATGAAATTCTTTGAAAACAATTTGTGTATTCTGTATAGCGATATAACTTAAAAGAGAAAAATAGCCTAAAATCAGACCGCTCACGATTGTTATAATCGAAATCAAATAGGTGTATTTATTTCTTTTAAATCCAAGCATGATCAACGTTAAAATAATGAACGCGATTGCTAGGAAAAGCATAGTGAAGTTGCTTGTTGGAGTAATCAGCACGATATTATCTTTACTAAAATAAAATGTTTGGGAAATGGTGAATGGCAACAAGAAAACAATGAAGGGCAATAGTAAAAGTAACACTATCGCTATAATAAAAAGTTTTGCATTAGGTGATAATTCGTTTAACATAAATCTCCTCCTTGCAATAGAGTGAATATTCCGCTCTTTATAAAGTGTAAGATGTTTACAAATTAGTGTATATGTGTATTTTGCGATTGTGAAGTAGCCATAAAATTCTGATTTAATACTTCTATATATGGAAAATTGGCCGTTATAATAGTGATATAGGGGTGAAGCTTATGAAAAAAGATAGAGGAAAAGTTTGGTTAGGTGTTGCAGGGGTAACAGTAAATGAGTTAGGACAATGGCTAGTTGTCAAAAAGGCATATAGCGGATTAAAGGGAAGATGGTCATTGCCGGCTGGTTTTGTCAATGCAGGCGAAACAGTAGATGAAGCTGTTGTTCGCGAATTAAAAGAAGAAACGGGTATCGATTGCTACGTATCAGGCTTAATTGGTTTTCGAACGGGTGTGATTCGTGGTGACATTAGTGATAATATGGCGATTTTTTATTGTCGGATGAAGGATGAGCAGCAGAAGATTTGTATTCAGGAAAAAGAATTATTAGAAGCGAAATGGATGTATCCAAAGGAGCTTGCAGAGGATGAAATGACATCAGTGATGTTAAAGGAAATGGCATCTAACCAATTTGAAAAGCATCAATTAGAGGGGATTGAAGGCATTAATCCAGGAGATGTCTTTGGCTATTCCTCTTATAAATTGTTCTTTAAAAAATAAAGTGACAGAGGAGGGGACCTATGATGGAGCTATTTTTGTTTATGTTAGAGCGAGTAGGGCTAATCATTGTGTTTGCCTTTTTAATGTCAAGATGGCGGCTCTTTCGGGGAGTGTTATTTCAAGATCAAGGGGTTAAGGAAAAGGTATGGCTTATAATTATTTTTAGTGCTTTAAGTATAGTTAGCAGCTATACAGGGATAAAGATCGAAAGTGGGTCCATCAATCCTTTAAATCAAATGATACATAGCACGATTAATGCAGAAGAAGCCATTGCGAATACGAGGCTAATTGGCGTAGCGATTGCAGGTATTTTTGGTGGACCACTTGTTGGTGTTAGCGTGGGGATTATTGCAGGGATTCATCGTATTACCCTTGGCGGTTTTACAGCGGTTGCCTGTGGTGTTTCGACAATACTAGCAGGATTCATTACTGGTAGTTTAAGTAAGCAATTAAAAATACGTCAAACCTTCTCCTATAAAAAAGCTGTTATTATCGGAATTTGTGCAGAGACTTTACAAATGATTATTATTTTAATAGTGGCAAAGCCGTTTGAACAAGCTTTGCAATTAGTTTCTTTAATAGCGCTACCGATGATTTTTATGAATGCCTTTGGGATTTTGATATTTTTCATTATTATCAAAACTTTTATTGATGAAGAAGAGCGCACAAAAGCATTACAAACACACCAAGCCTTTTCTATTGCCCAACAAACAATTGAACATTTTCGTAAAGGGTTAAATGAAGAATCCTGCCGAACGGTTGCGGAAATTATTAAAAGAGAGATTGAGGTTGATGCAGTCGCGATTACGGATACAAATGGAATTTTAGCGCATGTAGGAGTAGGTGAGGACCATCATGTTATTCATCAAGAAATAATGACGGCTTTAACGAAGCGTGTATTAGTAGAGGGACGTATTATTACAGCGATGTCCGCAAAAGAAATCAATTGTCCACATGAAGATTGTCCATTAAGTGCTGCGATTGTCTTACCATTAAAAGTACAGCATAAAACGGTAGGTACTTTAAAGTTATATTTTATCAACGTTTCTTCATTAACAGGGGCGAAAAAGGAGCTTGCTGAGGGCCTCAGTCGACTATTTTCATCGCAACTTGAATATGCTGAAATTGAGCAGCAAAGGAAGCTGTTAAAGGATGCCGAAATTAAAGCGCTACAAGCACAGGTTCATCCTCATTTCTTTTTTAATAGTCTTAATACGATTTCAAGTTTGATTCGAACGGATGCCGATGAAGCTAGAGCATTATTGATAAAGCTTAGTACATTTTTTAGGAGTAATTTGCAGGGCGCTCGTCAAATGCTGATTCCGTTAAAAAATGAAATTGACCATGTGGAGGCGTATTTGTCGATTGAACAAACGAGGTTTCCGAACCGCTATAATGTGCAATTTCACCTGGATGAATCACTTTTTGACGTACAAATTCCCCCATTTACTTTACAGCCACTTGTTGAAAATGCCATTTATCATGCCTTTAAAAATCGTAAGGAAGGCAAAATTGATGTGAAGGTGCAACGAATTAATAATAAGCTATTGTTGTTAACAGAGGATAATGGCTGTGGGATTGGAGAAGAGCAGGTTAAACAGCTTGGCAAAACGATCATGCAATCCGAGCAAGGGACAGGGACAGCTTTATGGAATATTTATCAACGTATTCATGAAATTTATGGAACTGAGGCGGATTTTCATGTTTCAAGTACGCTGGACGTTGGCACAAAAATTATGATTCAGCTGCCGTTAAAAGCCACAAGATGGGAGTAGAGAAATGTTAAATGTCTATATAGTAGATGATGAACCGTTAGCAAGGGCTGAATTGCGCTATTTATTGGAGCAAACAAAGTTAGTCCAGATTATTGGAGAATCGGAGAATCTGGAGTACATACTGCAGAATCCGCAGTTTGAGCAGATTGATTGTGTGTTTTTAGATATTCAGCTAGGCGTAAATAATGGCCTTGAATTAGCAAAACAGCTGCAGCAAAGCATACTTAAACCTGAAATTATTTTTGCTACTGCTTATGATGAGTATGCATTACAGGCATTCGAAGTGAACGCCTTTGATTATATTTTGAAACCATTTGAGCAAGAGCGTGTACAAAGTGCAGTTGAAAAGCTAGTGGCGAAAAGAAGAGCGACGCAGGCTAAAACGATGGAGAAATTAAAGGATTTACAATTGGACAAGCTTGATAAATTAACAGTTTATATAAATGATCGAATCTTACTTATTAATATACAAGAAATTTTATATTGTACGTCTGAAGATAGTAAGACGATTGTTGTCACTGAAAAAGGGAGATATTTTGCTTCAGAGTCGTTAGCCGTTTTGGAGAAAAAGCTCACTTTAAAAGGTTTTGTGCGTGTCCATCGGGCATTTATCGTCAATTTAGAACATATTGTAGAGCTGGAGCCTTGGAGTAGCTCTAAATACAATTTGATTTTGCATAATAGACATTCGATACCTATCAGCAGGCTTTATATGAAGGATGTGCGCAAGATTTTCCAGCTATCAAAATAACTGCATTTCAACAGTAGAAAACACCCTTTCAACTTAAAATTCTGACATTTCGGTGAATTTTACGAATAATCTTTTAATTCATTTGCTATGATGTGGAAAACGTAAAAGGAGTGATAACATGAATGCTATTACAATAGTAATAGGTTCCATTTGTGTTCTGATGATTAGCTATCGTTTGTATGGCATATTTTTCACAAAGAAGGTACTTAAGATAAAAGATGATACGCCCACCCCAGCACACGCTATGGAGGATGGTAAAGACTATGTTCCGACGAATAAATGGGTAACATTTGGGCACCATTTTGCTGCGATTGCGGCAGCTGGACCGTTAGTTGGGCCTATTTTAGCTGCACAATTTGGATATTTACCAGGGCTCCTTTGGTTGTTAATTGGTGCAGTTATCGGTGGTGCAGTACATGATGCGGTAGTGTTATTCGCTTCTATGCGCCACGGAGGAAAGTCGTTATCAGAGGTAATGAAGAAGGAATTAGGACCTGTTGCAGGATTCTGTACAGGCCTTGCAATGCTTTTCATTATTACTATTACAATGGCCGGGCTATCGATGGTTGTCCTTGGCGCGTTGGAGCGAAATCCATGGGGAACTTTTGCGGTAGGGATTACAATTCCAATAGCGATGCTTGTTGGTATTGCTTATCGTAAAACAGGAAATTTAATTGTTACGTCAACAGTTGGTTTTATTTTGTTAATGATCGGTGTATTTGTTGGACCTATGATTCAAGGAACAGCATTTGGTGATTTTTTAACGTTTGATCGTAATACTTTAGCTATTATTCTACCTATCTATGCTTTCTTTGCGGCGGCATTACCTGTATGGCTCTTATTAGCGCCGCGTGATTATTTAAGTAGTTTCATGAAAATTGGCGTATTTATTGCGTTAATCATCGGGGTCTTTTTCGTGAACCCAGTTATTCAATTTCCACCAATTACAGAGTTTATTCATGGTGGTGGTCCAGTAATTGCTGGCCCAGTATGGCCATTTGTCTCCATTACAATTGCCTGTGGGGCTATTTCTGGCTTCCATGCGTTTGTAGGCTCTGGGACAACTCCGAAAATGATTGATCGCTGGGAAGATATTCGTATCGTTGGTTTCGGTGCTATGCTCGTAGAATCTTTAGTAGGGGTAATGGCTTTAATCGCAGCAACGGCTCTTCATCCTGCAGATTATTTTGCGATTAATTCAGCCCCAGCAGTCTTTGCTACTTTAGGAATGGAGCCGGTACATTTACATGCATTAGCGGAAAGTATTGGGATGGATTTAGAAGGACGTACAGGTGGAGCTGTAACGCTAGCAGTTGGGATGACTGATATTTTCACAGGGATTCCTTGGTTTGCTGAAATGTCTTCTTACTTCTATCAATTCGTGATCATGTTTGAAGCGGTCTTTATTTTAACGGCTATTGATGCCGGGACACGTGTAGCGCGTTATTTAATTCAAGATTTTGGCGGCAATGTATACAAACCGTTGAAGCGTACAAATTGGCTTCCAGGTACAATCTTTGCAAGTGCACTTGCATGCTTTATGTGGGGCTATTTATTGTATTCAGGAGATATCAGTTCGATTTGGGTATTATTTGGCGTTTCGAATCAGTTGATGGCAACAATCGGTTTAGTATGTGGTGTAACAATAGTCTTAAAAGTTGCAGATAAGCGAATCTACGCCTTAACTTGCTTTATCCCATTAGCCTATTTATATGTCACTGTAAATGCAGCTGGCCTTTGGATGATTAAAAATGTTTATTGGAATACAGCGGCTGCTGGATACAATATGTTAAATGGTATATTGTCTGTTATTATGTTAATTTTAGGCTTAATAATTGTGATAGCTGCCTTTAAAAAATGGGCAGAGCTTTGGAAGTCACCAAAGTATTTATTATCACAAACAGCTTCATAATTAAAATCGAGAAACTATTGAAAATTAGTCGTATACTAGTTTTCAATAGTTTTTTAATTTCTTAATTATGGTTTATCATCAAAATAGCGGATGGCATTTGTTAAAATGTTTGCCATTTATAAGTTGATGGGAGTGGACTTAACGACATAATAAAGTAAAAGAATTCACACTCAGTTTTATGCATGAATCTTTTTCGCTCTTTGGTAGGTGGATGTCGATAAAATTCAAAAGTTGGTTGATAAAACGTGAAAGTTAGTAGATAAAACTCAAAAGTTGGTTGATAAAACGTGAAAGTTAGTAGATAAAACTCAAAAGTTGGGCGATAAAACGTAAAGGTGTTCCGATAATACTCAAAAGTGGTATGTCATGTGAATCAGTTGATTTTCGTTCCGACTGGGTGACTCCTTGGGGATTAGCGCCACAGATGAGACAGCACATAGGGGAACGAAGGCTAAAACCATCATGTCCTGTGATAACGCCTTCGTATCAACACCATACTGTTGCCGCTGCCGCCTCGCTTTAGCGGAGATAAAACCTTTTTGCTGCGCTACGCTTTCGAGCAAAAACCATCCTGCTACTGCACTACGCTTTCGCACAGATAAAACACGTTGCTGTCACTTCGTTAGCGCTACGCTTTCGCGCAAAAAACATTTGTTGCTCGAAGCGGCTCAACGGACGCCCTCAAGCGCCAATCAACCACACGTTATGGTAACAATCCCTAAATATGACGAACAAGCGAAATCAAGGATATGTTCATTGAAAGCGTTGTAGTAATCATGTAAACTAATGAGAGGAAAACGGAGGTTATACATACATGGATGGTCCAGTTTCACTAGTACAGTTAATTATTTCAATTTTGTTATTTTTCGTCATGTTCTTTGGTATTGGATTTTTATTGAATATGCTTCTGCGAATGACATGGTTAATGGCAATAGTGTATCCAATTGTTGTTATCTTTATTATCGATGATGTAAGCTTTTTAGATTATTTTTTCAAGCCAGGTTCCGCATTTCCAGCACTTTTAGATAAGTTGCAAGCACTGCAGTTTGTAGATATTTCAATCTTATCTGGTGGCTTTGCCGGTTCAATTGTTGCGGGAATTGTCATGATTTATTTGCGTAAAAGTGGTTATCGAATGTTTTAACTTATTTCAGCAAATGTCCCCCACCTCTATAGGTGATGAGATGAATGCGGGTTTAAGTCACTTTTCAGCGGGTGTCAATACACCTGCTGATTTTTTTTTGAATGTTTCCGATAAATCTAGAAAAGTTTCCGATAAAATCACGAAAGATTCCGATAAAACGTGAAAAGTTTCCGATAAATCTCAAAATTATTCCGATAAATAAAAAACACAGCCTCAACATGAGGATGTGTCTGTTTTCACAAAATAAACTGGTATGTGATGATGGCGATAAAAATGCCGGTTAATGCCCCAAAAACTACCTCGCTCCGTTTATGGCCTAGCAATGTTTTTAGCTCTTCCATTTTTTCTTGCCCATCCATTTGTGGCCATTTTTTTAAATCATGTAGCAATGTTTGAAAGTCTTTACGTAGTTGATTTAATACGGCTGCATGCTGACCTGCCTGGAAGCGTACTCCACTCGCATCATACATGACGATAAATGAAAACATAGCGGCTACAGCGAAAATTGGGGAATCTAATCCTGTTTCATAGGCAATAGAGGTTGTTAGTCCTGTTACGGAAGCGGAGTGGGAGCTAGGCATTCCTCCGGTGGAAGTAAATAATCCCCAGTTAATCTTGCCTGTCATAAAAAAATGAATAGGGATTTTTACAAACTGTGCAAAGAGAACTGCAAAAAGGGCAACGAGTAAAGGGGTATTTTGAAGTAAACTCATAATCATCACAACCTTCACTTATAATTGTTTTTATTATAACATTCATTATTTTCTAAAAGCCAAATATAACGCGTTTTCTGAAACTTAGGTATAATAGAATAGTGAATGGAGGAATTTAACATGCATATTGTAAAAGAAGCAAAAACATTTGAAACGATTTCAACTGAAGTGTTAGTAGTAGGAGTCACTAAACATCGTGAGCAAATGCAGGATTGGGCAAGCTTTTCAACATTTTATGGAGAATCCCTTGATATGTGGATTAGTGCAGGGGATGTATCTACTGAGCTAAAAAAAATAACGAAATTGCCATTCTTGAAGGGCCACGCAAATCTTAAACGCATATTATTTGTTGGTTTAGATGAGCGAAAAAACTTAACAGAAGGCGATGTTCGTGCAGCATTTGGATCGCTTGGCAAGGAACTAAGAGCCTTAAAGGTTAAAGAATATTCCATTTGGCTTGAGTCGTTTACGACAGAGTCGATTACTGTAACAGATGTTGCCTTTTTAGCTGGTGAAGGAACAGGACTTGGTTATTATTCAATTCCTCATTACAAAACAACATCAAATGAAGTAGAGAAACGTATTGCCGCTGTTCACATTGTGACTACTGCTAATGATTTAGATGAAGTGGTGGCAGGCTTTGAGGTTGGTGCTATTTATGCAAATGCTGTAAATGAAGCACGTAGTTTAATTAATTTACCACCAAACTTACTGACAGCGACAGACTTAGCTAATTACGCAGAGTCCCTTGCAGTCGAGTACGATTTTGAAGTGGAAATTTTAGATAAAGCACAAATAGAGGAGCTTGGTATGGGTGGTATTTTATGTGTCAATCAAGGCTCCCATGAAGAACCTCGTTTAATAACATTAAAATATAAAGCGACTGAAGACTTTGACGATCCAATTGGCCTTGTCGGCAAAGGGGTTACGTATGATACAGGTGGCTACTCCTTAAAGCCAAAAGATGCAATGGTAGGCATGAAGGGTGATATGGGTGGTGCAGCAGTAGTGCTAGGTGCCATGAAAATCATCGGTGAATTACGTCCTAATAAAAATGTCGTTGCAGTTATTGGTTCTACCGATAATATGGTATCTGGCACAGCATTTAAGCCAGATGATGTCATTACGACATATAGTGGTAAGACAGTAGAAGTTTTAAATACCGATGCGGAAGGACGTTTAGTATTAGCAGACGCTACTACATATGCTAAACAACAAGGAGCGACTTCCCTGATCGATGTTGCAACGTTAACGGGTGGAGTAATTACAGCACTTGGTATGGATAAAACAGGTGCCCTTTCAAATGATGATGAATTCTTTGTTGCTTTCATTGAAGCTGCACAGGAGACTGATGAATTTGTGTGGCGCATGCCTTTAACAGAAAATGATAAAAAACGAATTCGTAAATCAGATGTCGCTGATTTAAATAACTCTCCTGGTCGTGATGGACATATGATCTTTGGTGGAGGCTTCGTTGGAGAGTTCGTTGGTGACACACCATGGATTCACCTAGATATAGCAGGAACATCAGATGCGATTGCTGCACATGACCTAGGTCCAAAAGGTGGTACAGGAGTAATGGTACGTACACTAGCAAATTTTGTGCAACGTTTGGGAGAAGAAAAATAGAATAGGCAATAGACATGTGATAAATGCATCCTCCTACATAAGATAGAATAAAAAAAGGGAGGAAGCTTATGACATTCTTCGGAGGTTTTCCAGGAGGCTTTATGCCAGTAGGTGGGCCGTTTTTCCGACCGCCATTTTTCGGGCCGCCATTTTTTGGACCACCATTTTTCGGGCCGCCATTTTTCGGCCCACCGTTTTTCAGACCGCCGTTTTTCGGTCCGGGTTTCAGACCAGGTTTCAGACCAGGTCCACCATTTAGAGGTCCTCGTAGATTTTAATTCAAATAAGATAGATCTCAAAAAAACCAGATGTCAGCAAGTGACACCTGGTTTTTTCTTTAATTAAGTAAATAAAATAAATATCATATTCTAGGCACTAAATAAACTGTTGACAGAATATACTACATTATATATTATTCTTATTATATTACTAAGAATTAAATACGTAGCTGACTAGCAAACTAGAGGCTCAAATTATTCACAGACATTGCTCTGTCCATGAATGATTTGAGTCTTTTTTTTCTATCTGACAAGAGGGAGTGAAATCAAATGGGAAAAGTTTTTATAGTGGGTGCTGGTCCTGGTGATGTTGATCTTATCACGGTAAAAGGATTACGGTGTATCGAATGTGCTGATGTCATCCTGTATGACAGACTCATTAATAAGAATCTACTATCCTATGCTAAACAAGAGGCTAAGCTTATCTTTTGCGGTAAGCTACCGCAGCAGCACGCCATGATTCAAGAGCAAATTAATCAATCACTTGTCAGCTATGCACAGCAAGGATTGATTGTGACGAGATTAAAGGGAGGCGACCCCTTCGTGTTTGGAAGGGGGGCTGAGGAAGCAGAGGTGCTAGCTCAGCATAATATTCCATTTGAAATTGTGCCTGGCATTACTTCAGGGATAGCAGCTCCTGCCTATGCTGGGATTCCTGTTACACATCGTGACTTAAGCTCAAGTTTTGCAGTGGTTACTGGACATATGAGAGAGGGCAAGGATGATGCCATCCGATGGGAAAGTCTGGCGAAAGGGATTGATACGATTGCTATTTATATGGGGGTCGGTAACCTTCCCTATATCCGTCAGCAGCTACTTAAGTATGGCCGTGATCAAGAAACACCAATAGCGCTCATTCATTGGGGTACATTTTCTCAACAAAAAACAGTCACAGGTACTTTAGCTAATATTGAAGAACTAGTGCAGCGAGAAAATATTCAAAATCCAAGCGTAATTGTAGTAGGGAAAGTTGTGACTTTGAGGGAAACAATTCAATGGTTCGAGCAAAACATTCCACAGCCACAGTTAGCAGAAATTTCTGTGTAAGGATGTGGGGTTATGCAAGCCATTTTATATATCGCTCATGGAAGTAGAGTAAAGGCAGGAGTAGAGCAAGCTGTAACCTTTCTAAAGAGTGTACAACAGGAGATTGACATACCGATTCAAGAAATTAGTTTTTTAGAACTCGCGACGCCGACAATTGCTGAAGGTATAGCAAGCTGTATTAACCAAGGGGCTACAGCTATAGCGATCGTGCCTATTTTATTGCTTGCCGCTCAGCATGCAAAACACGATATTCCGAATGAAATTGAAAAAGCAAAAAAACAGCATCCACAAGTGCGTTTTACATACGGTGAACCACTTGGTGTCCATGAACTATTAATTGATACATTACAGACTAGAATTTTAGAAGCAAGGTGCCCTACTAACGATGCAAGTGTTTTACTTATAGGTCGTGGGAGTAGTGATCCTGAAGTAAAGAGTGTTTTAGCCAAAATTGCGGCAAGATTACGTGATAAATATGCTTATAAAACCGTAGACACATGTTTTTTATATGGAATGGGTCCTACGTTTGAAGAGTGGTTACAACAAGAGAAGAATAGGACCAATCCAGTATTTATAGTGCCGTATTTGTTGTTTACTGGGATTTTGCGCCAAAGCATAACAAGGCGATTACAAGATTATGAGAATAAGAACGTTATGTTATGTGAAAGTTTAGGCTATGACGACAATGTAAAGAAAGTTTTAGTGGAACGTATTTATCCATTGTTAAAATTTACCGAGGAAGGTGTTTTGTAATGATAGATAAAAGAACTGAAAATGTAAATCTAGCATTAGATAATGTTCGCCAAATTTTAAATACTGTGAACCACGGATCGATTACATTGATTGTGCAAAATTCCTATGTGGTCCAAATTGAAAAGAAGGAAAAAATCCGACTTCGATAATAATGTTTTTGTCAGACAAAATATCAAGAGTAGAAAATGATACGAATACGTGAGGTGGCAAGATTGAAACTGCAAGTAGTGAATAGTCCATTTAATGAGGAGCAGGTAAAGCTGTTAAATGAGCTGCTTCCTAAACTAACAGGAGAACAGAGGGTGTGGTTAAACGGCTATTTAAGTGCACCACTAGCAACTATTGATGCTGTTGTCGAAGAAGCAACGCCGATAGTAAAACCAAGCACCAAGACAGTGACGATTTTATATGGTTCACAAACAGGCAATAGTCAGGGGTTAGCTGAAAAATATGCCTCAGCCTTGAAAGATAACGATGTCGACGTAACCATTTCATCGCTAGCAACGTTTAAACCAAATAATTTAAAAAAGGTAACGAATCTTTTGCTCATTGTTAGCACGCATGGGGAAGGGGATCCGCCTGATCAAGCAATACAGTTCTACGATTTTTTGCATAGTAAGCGTGCTCCTAGGTTAGAGCATCTTCATTATTCTGTACTAGCCTTAGGAGATAGTTCTTATGAATTTTTCTGTAAAACAGGAAAGGATTTTGATGAGCAACTTGCAAAATTAGGGGCAACTCTAATCGTCCCTCGCACAGATTGTGATGTAGATTATGATGACACGGCTGCACAATGGTTTTCTGCTGTTCAGCAGGAGTTGTTGCAACAGACCGATTTAGCTGCTACATCTACTACACAAAATCAGACAGTACAAGGAGACACTACATATTCTCGTAAAAATCCGTTTTATGCAGAAGTACTTGAAAACATTAATTTAAACGGCCGAGGATCAAACAAAGAAACACGCCATATTGAATTATCCATCGAAGGTGCAAGTTTCCACTTCGAACCAGGAGATAGTATCGGTATTCAACCAGATAATGATGAAAAGCTAGTAGATGCTTTAATCACTGCGTTACAGTTTGATCCACAAACGGATGTAACCGTCTTCGAAGAAACGCTACCATTAAAGGATGCATTACAAAAAAAGCTAGAAATTACTGTACTGTCAAAGCCGTTGTTACAAAAAATTGGTGCCTATACGGTCCATGAGCAATTTACAAAGCTACTTGAGGGCTCTAATTCCTGGAAGGACTATGCAAAAGGAAGAGATTTACTTGACGTTGTGCAAGACTTTGCACCATTTATATGGGATGCGCAGCAATTTGTAGATTTACTACGTAAAATTCCAGCACGTCTATATTCCATTGCTAGTAGTCAAAAGGCAAATAGTGAAGAAGTACATTTAACAATTGGGAAAGTAAGCTATGAGACGAATGGACGACAACGTCTTGGTGTTTGCTCCGGAAGTGTAGCGGAACATATTCAAATTGGAGATACATTAAAGATATATGTTCATAAAAATCCGAACTTTAGATTACCGGAGCATGAGGATACACCGATTATTATGATTGGTGCTGGCACAGGTGTAGCCCCGTATCGTGCATTTTTGGAGGAGCGTGAGGAATTAGGCGTCGAAGGAAAAGCGTGGCTAATTTTGGGGGATCAACATTTTGTCACTGACTTCCTTTATCAAACGGATTGGCAGCGTTGGCTTGCTGCAGGCACGCTCAGTGAAATGCATGTCGCCTTTTCACGTGATACAGATAGAAAAATATATGTTCAACATAAAATTGAGGAAAATGCTGTCGCCTTTTATGAATGGCTAGAGCAAGGAGCTATCATTTACGTCTGTGGCGATGAAAAATCAATGGCTGCTGATGTTGATGCAACAATACTTCGCGTTATTGAACAACAGGGACAAAAAACGCCAGAGGAAGCGAAAGCCTTTGTTCAAGAGCTAAAACAGCAGAAACGCTATCAACGTGACGTCTATTAATAAAGGAGCGATAACAAATGACAGGAAAAATTATTCTACCTCCACAACCAGGGAAGCCTAGTGATGTAGAACGTATTAAAACCGACAGTAATTATCTACGCGGGACATTAGAACGTACGATGAACAATCCATTAAGCTCAGGTATTCCAGAGGATGATAATCGTCTAATGAAGTTCCATGGTAGTTATTTACAAGACGACCGCGATCTTCGTAATGAACGCCAGCGTCAAAAGCTTGAGCCTGCCTATCAATTTATGGTGCGTGTACGTACACCGGGCGGAGCAGCTACTCCAGCACAATGGCTTGTAATGGATGAAATGGCGAGAAAGTATGGTAACGGCTCCTTAAAATTAACGACACGTCAGGCGTTCCAAGTGCACGGTATTTTAAAATGGAACGTCAAAAAATATATGCAGGAAATTAATGAGGTGTTATTAGATTCTCTAGCTGCCTGCGGAGATGTCAATCGTAATGTCATGTGTAATGTGAATCCCAATCAATCCGCATTACATGAGGAAATCTATAATTGGTCTGCCAAATTAAGTGAGCATTTACTGCCTAGAACACGAGCTTACCATGAACTATGGCTAGATGGTGAAAAGGTAGTTGACACTCAAGATGAAGAAATTGAACCTATATACGGTGCGCAATATTTGCCACGTAAATTTAAAATTGGTATTGCTGTTCCGCCAAGTAATGATGTGGACGTATTCTCACAAGATATAGGGTTAATTGCAATTGCTGAAGAGGATAAGTTAATAGGTTTTAACGTAGCAGTTGGCGGAGGAATGGGCATGACACATGGCGATCATGAAACATACCCACAGCTTGCTCGTATAATTGGCTTTATCACACCTGATAAACTACTGGAAACAGCGGAGAAAATTATTACGATTCAGCGCGATTATGGGAATCGTTCGGTTCGTAAAAATGCACGTTTTAAATATACAATTGATGCTAGAGGACTTGAATGGTTTAACGAAGAACTAACACGTCGTCTAGGCTGGGATATTCAAGAGGCTCGTCCATTTACCTTTAATCGTACAGGTGATGAGTTTGGCTGGATTAAAGGTGCAGAAGGCCAATGGCATTATACATTATTTATTCAAAATGGTCGTATTAAGGACTTTGAAAATTATGAGCTACTAACAGGATTACGAGAAATTGCGAAGGTGCATACGGGTGATTTCCGCTTAACGCCAAACCAAAATTTAATGATTAGTAATGTAACGCCGCAAAAGAAGAAAAAAATCGCTGCTATTATTGAGCAATACAAGCTTACAGATGGTGCACACTATTCTGCATTGCGTCGTAATTCGATTGCTTGCGTTTCGTTACCAACATGTGGTTTAGCCATGGCAGAAGCAGAGCGTTACCTGCCTTCTCTTATTACAAAAATAGAAACAATCATCGATGAAGCAGGCTTAAACGATACAGAAATCGTTATTCGCATGTCAGGCTGTCCGAATGGTTGCTCACGCGCAGCAATGGCTGAGATTGGCTTTATCGGTAAAGGTCCAGGAAAATATAATATGTATTTAGGGGCGAGCTTTACTGGTAATCGTCTCAATAAAATTTATCGCGAAAATATAGGTGAAGAGGAGATTTTAGCGGAGCTTCGTCCAATCCTTCTGCGCTATGCGAAGGAACGTCAAGATGGCGAGCATTTCGGTGATTTTGTTATTCGTGCTGGCTATGTAACAGCTGTTCACGACGGACGAGATTTTCATCATAAATAAAATAGTAGCCCTGTAGCAAATTTCTTTGCTACAGGGCTTATGTTGTTGTGTCCTATTAAATAAAGTCTGGGTCTTCGGCAAAATGAGGGATTGATTTCCGTTCCGACTGGACGCTTAGTTGTGTGACTAGTAGCCTAGAACGGGAATCATCATCATTTAAAGCGGCAGAACATTTCACAATATTTCCTTGATCATTTTGTTTTTCAACACTAAGAGCCGTGTAGCAGAAATTTGCTACACGGCTTTTTTAAATGGAAAAGTCTTCGGGGATAAAGACTTTTAATTGCTTTGGTCTGACAAATACATGGTCACCAACCTTAAGCTGCAGATTAGTAAATTGTTCTTTAGTCAGTTCTGCCTCTAAAAATTCATCTATATCTTCACGACGTAGCTCAATCTGCACGATAGGTCCGAGCAAATGAATATGGCTTACTTTGACGGGGACGGTGCCAGGTACGTTAGTTTTCTCAATATGAATATCATGGGGACGTACATAGCCTACTGCATGATCCTCTGTATGTTCTTGTACGCCAGGTACATCAATCGCAAATTCACCATGCAGGAGCTTACCATTATGTAATCGTCCTTTAAAGAGATTCACATTACCTAAAAAATCAAAAACAAAAGGGCTCTTTGGGTTTGTGTATACGTCGTCTGGGCTACCAATTTGCTCTATCTTGCCGTTGTTCATCACGACAATTCGGTCTGCAACATCAAGTGCCTCTTCCTGATCGTGTGTAACAAAAATGCTTGTTATATGAAAATCATCGTGAAGCTTTCGTAGCCAGCGCCGCAATTCCTTGCGTACCTTAGCATCCAGTGCTCCAAAAGGTTCATCTAATAAAAGCACCTTGGGCTCCACGGCGAGAGCTCTAGCAAGTGCAACACGCTGACGTTGCCCACCTGAAAGCTGAGTTGGGTAACGATCAGAAAAATTATCTAGTTTGACGAGTCGTAGAAGTTCCATCACTTTGTCCTTAATTTCAAGTTTAGAAGGTCTTGTTTTACGAGGGCGTACTTTAAGACCGTAAGCGACATTATCAAAAACTGTCATATGGCGAAAAAGCGCATAATGCTGGAATACAAAGCCTACATTTCGCTCCTTTGGATGACGATCTATCATCGATTGACCGTCAAATAAAATCTCGCCAACATCTGACGTTTCAAGCCCAGCAATAACGCGTAGTAAAGAAGTTTTGCCAGAACCAGATGGGCCGAGAAGGGCAACCAGTTCCCCTGATTGAATATGAAGTGAAACATCTTCTAAAGCTTGAAAGGAACCGAATTTTTTAGATACATTTTTAATTTGAATGCTCATGCTGACAATACCTCCTTTAGGCAGATTTTGATTTCCAAGCAATAATATCTTTAACGATAAGTGTAATAATGGCGATCACGCTCATCAATGAAGCAACGGCGAAGGCTGCTGCAAATTGGTATTCATTGTATAAAATTTCAATATGAAGGGGCATCGTATTTGTCATCCCTCTAATATGCCCTGATACAACAGAAACGGCACCAAATTCACCGATTGCCCGAGCATTACATAGGATAAGGCCGTACAATAAGCCCCATTTGATATTTGGCAATGTCACATGCCAAAATGTTTTAAAACCATTGGCACCAAGTGAAATGGATGCCTCCTCCTCAGAAGTGCCTTGTGTCTGCATAAGAGGAATAAGCTCCCGTGCAACAAAGGGCAACGTGACAAAGACAGTAGCTAGGACAATACCAGGTAGCGCAAAAACAATGTTAATGTCATGTTCAAATAGCCAATCCCCAAATAGTCCCTGTGAGCCAAATAACAAAATAAATACTAAACCTGCAATAACAGGAGATACTGCAAAAGGAAGATCGACAATCGTAAGTAATAGATTTTTCCCTTTAAAGTTGAACTTTGTTAAAGCCCAAGCAGCCATAACTCCAAAGATTGCGTTTATTGGTACTGCAATCGCGACGACAGTTAAGGTTAACTTAATAGCCGCCAATGCATCTGGATGTGTGATAGCTGCTACATATACGTCTACTCCTTTTTGAAAGGCAGTGGAAAAAATTGATACTAGCGGAAGCACAATGAACAATGCTAAAAAAGCTAGCGCAATAAAAGTTAGCGTATATCGGACAAAGCGAGGCTCTTGTAAGGCAGCAGACTTTGTCACTGCATTATTTTTTTCAGGAGCAACTTGCTGTATAAATGTTGACTGTTCCATAAATACCTCCTAATGTACAAAGCGACGATTTGCCAACCATTGTATTAAATTAATGCTAAATAATAGGATGAAGGACGTGACAAGCATGATCACTGCAATAGCAGTTGCACCAGCGTAGTCATATTGTTCGAGCTTTGTCATAATAATTAATGGCGTAATTTCAGTCTTCATCGGCATATTCCCGGCGATAAAAACAACAGAACCATACTCTCCTAGTGCACGTGCAAATGCTAATGAAAAACCTGTTAAAATGGCAGGAGCAAGCTCTGGAAAAATCACTTTACGAAAGGTTTGTAGACGAGTTGCTCCAAGGCTTGCAGAGGCTTCCTCAACCTCAGCACTAATATTTTGTAAGA
Source organism: Lysinibacillus sp. NPDC093216 (assembly GCF_050280325.1). NCBI lineage: Bacteria > Bacillati > Bacillota > Bacilli > Caryophanales > Bacillaceae > Lysinibacillus > Lysinibacillus sp. NPDC093216. The sequence goes on from NZ_JBNNVB010000023.1 coordinate 41,716, forward strand.
CAGGCTGCACAGTACGAACGACAAATGGTAGCCCGATAAATGTAAGGGCAATGATAATGCCGAGTGGTGTAAAGGCAATTTTAAAATTGAAAAATTGACCAATCCAACCATTTGGTGCATAGAGTGATGTTAAGGCAATGCCTGCTACAGCAGTTGGTAAAGCAAATGGTAAATCGACAAGCCCATCGATGATTCGTTTAAAGGGAAAGCTATAGCGCACAAGCACCCAAGCAATGATTGTGCCAAAAATAACATTTAATAAACCAGCAGCGAGAGCTGTACTGAAGCTTACCTTATAGGAAGCAACAGCACGAGGGTCGGTCACAATATTAACAAACTCTGTCCAGCTTAGAGACATTGTATGAATAAAAATCATCGATAGTGGCAATAAGACTAGCAAGCTAACATATAACATGGTATAGCCAAGAGAAAGGTGAAAGCCAGGGATAATGCGGCGTGTTTTCTTATTAGCAGTTAAACTACTCATAATAGATAGGTCTCCTTATTGAGGTACATAAATTTCGTCGAATGTACCACCATCTTTAAAATGTTTTGCTTGTGCTTCTGCCCAGCCACCGAAATCATCGATTGAAACAAGTTCAAGTTTTGGGAATTGCTCTTGATATTTTGCTAGAATTTTTTCATCTCGTGGTCGATAGTAATTTTTAGCAGCAATTTCTTGACCCCGCTTACTATATAAATGCTTTAAATAGGCCTCTGCTACTTCGCGTGTACCTTTTTTATCAACGATTTTGTCAACAATTGCCACAGGAGGCTCAGCTAAAATACTTAAAGAAGGTGTAATGATGTCAAACTCATCATCACCCAATTCATTAAGCGATAAATAGGCTTCATTTTCCCATGCAATTAAAACGTCACCAATTTTACGTTCAACAAAAGTTGTTGTAGCGCCGCGTGCACCAGAATCCAGCACCTCCACATTGCTATATAGAGCTTTCATAAATTCTTTTATTTTTGCCTCATCATTGTTATATAATTTCCCTGCATAGGCCCAAGCGGCTAAATAATTCCACCGTGCACCACCAGATGTTTTAGGGTTTGGTGTGATGACAGATACATCGTCTTTTATTAAATCATCCCAGTCTTTAATACCCTTTGGATTGCCTTTGCGTACTAAAAAGACAATAGTCGATGTATAAGGTGTAGAGTTATTTTCAAATTTTGTTTGCCAATCTTTTTTTAATAGGCCTCGAGCTTGTGCAATCTCATCAATATCGTAAGCTAGTGCTAGTGTCACAACATCAGCCTTCAGACCATCGATTACAGCTCGACCTTGTTTACCAGAGCCACCATGTGATTGTTTTATCGTTACATCTTGACCGGTTTCATCCTTCCATTTTTTTATAAAATCTTTGTTGAACTCCTCGTAAAGCTCACGTGTTGGATCATAAGATACATTTAATAGTTCTACAGTTTTTTTGGTATCCTGAGCACCTGTATCTTTTTCCGAAGAGCTACTACCACAACCTGTTAATGTCAGCGTTAATGCAGATATCAATGCTAACGATTGGAAAAGTTGTTTTCTTTTTTTCATAAAATATATCGCTCCTTTTTTGTCTAGAGAAACAAAAGGCCATCTACCAATACGATTTATAATCGTCATAAGTAGATGGCCTTCAGATCCTCTGATCAGCATTTTATATTGGTTTGGTTCAAAGCTTAGTTATACATTAAACATATATTTCCTATTAGTCAACATGGAATTAAAGATATTACTTTTGACCGGGATAAAAAATTTGGACTCATTGAAATGAATTTTTACAAAAACCTAGTTGACTACTAGGTGTACTTTAGTATATATTGGGTAATAAGAAAAATGATTGTAGAACGGGGTAGGCAATACTAGTGAACAATCATTACATAATGAACTAATAAGCTGGCTAGTAAAACTAGAGGCGTTTTAACAAAGACATGTCTATATATGTCTTTCGTTAGAACGCCTCTTTTTCGTTATGAGGGGGATTATATGCTAACATATGCAACTTGGCATGAGCCAACATTGAATTTTCAGGTAGACGAAACGAATAAGGGTGCATTGGAGGTTTTACAGTGGAGTTATGCTGAATATGGTGAGGATATCGTCTATGCATGTAGCTTTGGGATTGAGGGAATTGTCTTGATTGACCTTATTTCAAAGGTGAAGCCTAATGCTACGATTATCTTTTTAGATACAGATGTTCATTTTAAGGAAACATATGAAACAATTGATAAAGTAAAAGAAAAATATCCGCAGCTTAACATTATTATGCAAAAACCTGCACTGACACTCGAACAACAGGCAATAGAATTTGGTAATGAATTATGGAAGTCTAATCCAAATAAATGCTGCGAAATTCGCAAAATTGTGCCGTTACATGAAGCGTTAGCTGGAGCAAAGGCTTGGATTTCAGGCTTACGACGTGAACAATCACCAACCCGACAAAATATGAACTTTATCAATCATGACGATAAATTTAAATCCATTAAAATTTGTCCACTCATTCATTGGTCATGGAAGGATATCTGGCGGTATGTTTCAAAGCATAATTTGCCGTACAATCCTTTACATGATAAAGGCTATCCAAGCATTGGCTGTGAGCATTGTACAAAACCAGCATTTACAATGGATGATTTGCGTTCAGGTAGATGGCAGGGGTCTGGTAAAACTGAGTGTGGATTACATGAGTAAAGGAGTTTTGCCATGCTTGAATATGTAGCAATAGCGATTAGTTTATTTTTTGCGATGAATATAGGTGCTAGTGGAGCGGCAGCCTCAATGGGAGTTGCTTACGGAGCAGGTGCCATCAAAAAAGCTTGGCAAGCATTGCTCATTTGCTCAGTAGGAGTTTTTTCTGGGGCAGTTCTTGGAGGTGGAGAGGTAGTAAAAACAATCAGCTCCGGCATAATGCCGCAGGAGTACATTACAGTAAAGATTGTCATTATTATATTGGTTTCTGCGACAAGCTCACTATTTCTCGCCAATCTTTTAGGCATTCCGTTATCAACAAGTGAAGTGACAGTAGGAGCAGTTGTAGGTGTAGGGATTGCCTACAAAGTGTTATATATTAAATCATTGCTTGTCATCATATCGTTTTGGGTAATAGTGCCAATCATAGCGTTTGTCATTGCATTTGTCTTTGGGAAGTGGCTGTATAAATTACGAGTTAAAGGTTTGTTAAAAGATCATCCAATATTAACGATTCTCCTTGTGTTTGCAGGATTTTTCGAAGCATTTTCAGCAGGGATGAATAACGTAGCAAATGCAATTGGGCCTCTTGTTGGTGCAGGAATGATGAGTGTAACAACTGGAATATTGCTTGGTGGGGCATTTGTGGCGCTTGGGGCGGTGCTACTAGGAAAACGTGTGCTTGAAACAAACGGAAAAAAAATTATGCGCTTTGAAAAGGCAGAAGGAATATTAATATCGAGTACAGGTGCATTTCTAGTCGGTATAAGCTCTATCTTTGGGCTTCCCGTACCATTAACACAAGTAACATCCTCTTCGATTATCGGAATGGGGATGGCCAAAGACGGGAAACAAATTTTCCATAAGCATATTGTGAAAAAAATAATCCGTATTTGGATTGTCTCGCCAATCCTTTCTTTAGCCATTTCCTATTTTTTAGTACAACTTTTTTTAGAGAAAGATGTCTATGCCATCGTATTAATTGGCAGTATTATTGTTGGAACACTGGGTGTCATTAGTTTAATGCGAACAATGCGTGAAGAAGAGCGCTCAATATACGATGCGGGTGAAGGAATTTAAATATCCGGTTGAGGAGGAAAGCCGATCAAATCAGAGGAGTACCCGATCACTTTTGAAAGGAAGCCGATCAAATCAGAGGAGATGCCCGATCACTTTTGAAAGGAAGCCAGTCAATTGCAGAAGCCTCAATTTGCCTAAGACAAAAAATCAATAAAATATGCAAATACACTTAAATATAAATGAGTAATTTTATAGAACTAGGAGGAGATTTTGATGAGTTTACAACCACATGGTGGACTATTAGTGCAAGCCTTTAATCCAGAGAAGGATGTAACGCATATAAATAAAGTTATCGAGCTTGATGCCATTGCACTGAGTGATTTAGAGTTAATTGCTATCGGTGGTTACAGTCCAATTGAAGGTTTTTTAACGCAGGAAGATTATGAATCCGTTGTTGAACATACACGTTTAGCGTCAGGCGTGGTATGGAGTATTCCGATTACATTACCTGTAGCAAAGGATGTAGCGACAACATTGCAGCCTGGTGATGAGGCAAAACTAGTATTCGGTGATGCTGTTTATGGTGTTATTGAAGTTGCCGATATTTATGAGCCAAATAAACGGAAAGAGGCATTGTTAATATACGGCACGGAGGATATACAGCATCCAGGTGTTAACAAGTTGCTTGAACGTCCAAGTATTTATGTGGGTGGAAAAATTACATTAGTAAAACGTCTAGAGCAAAAGTTTCCTGGCTATTCATTCGATCCGCTTGAAACACGAAAGCTTTTTGCTGAAAAGGGTTGGAAAACAATTGTTGGCTTCCAAACACGGAATCCTGTGCATCGAGCACATGAATATATTCAAAAGGCTGCACTTGAAACAATTGATGGATTATTTTTAAATCCGCTAGTTGGGGAAACGAAGTCAGACGATGTTTCAGCTGCAATTCGCATGGAAAGTTACGAAGTTTTACTACAAAATTATTATCCTGAAAAACGCGTGCAATTAGGCGTGTTTCCAGCTGCAATGCGTTATGCAGGGCCAAAGGAAGCTATCTTCCATGCACTTGTACGAAAAAATTATGGCTGTACGCATTTTATCGTTGGGCGTGACCATGCAGGTGTTGGTGATTACTATGGCACATACGATGCACAAAAAATCTTTGAACAATTTACGGAAGATGAATTAGGAATTGTTCCTTTAAAATTTGAGCATAGCTTCTATTGCAACATATGTGAAGGCATGGCAACGACGAAAACTTGTGCACATGATAGCTCAGCACATGTTATTTTATCGGGTACTAAGGTTCGTGAAATGTTACGTAATGGCGAAGTACCACCAAGTACATTTAGTCGTAAAGAGGTTGTGGATGTACTAATTAAAGGGATGCGTAAGGAGGTTTTAAAGTGAGTTCAAACATCGTTTGGCATGAAGCGTCCATTACGAAAGAGGAGCGTCGTACACAAAACAAGCATCAAAGCTTTATTTTATGGTTCACTGGTTTATCAGCATCAGGAAAATCTTCTGTGGCGAATGCCTTCGCGCGCCGACTCTTTGAACGGGGCAATCAAGCATTTGTCTTAGATGGTGATAATGTTCGCCATGGCTTAAATAAGGATTTAGGATTCGACGAAACAAGCCGTAAAGAAAATATACGACGTATTGGAGAGGTATCTAAGCTTTTTGTGGAAAATGGACAAATTGTTCTAACTGCTTTTATTTCACCTTACCGTGAAGATCGTCAAGTTGTCCGTGAGCTTGTGGAAGCCGGAGAATTTATAGAGGTCTATGTGAAGTGTTCTGTTGAAACATGTGAAAAACGTGATCCAAAAGGTCTTTATAAAAAAGCTCGTAATGCGGAAATTCCAAACTTTACTGGGATTAGTGCACCCTATGAAGAACCGGAAAACCCAGAAATTATTTTAGACACAGAACGCCATTCTATCGAAGAATGCGTAGAACAGCTCACAGACATATTAACTTTAAAAGGATATATATACTAAATCTGTTTTCTTAAAGAATCTGCTTACTTATGATGAGCAGATTTTTTTAACTTCTTTCAGCGAATGTTTTTTGTACCGAAAGCGAAGCGACAGCAACAATTATGCCGAAGTATAATTAATTGGTAGATTTACCTGTTTATAATAGAATGATTCCATATATTGTGAGATGATTAAATCATCAAACGTTATAGGAGATGAAAGAAATGAGCATACATATTCAACTATTAACTGAGGATGTTGTAAACCAGAAATTATTAAATGAAATATTGGAACTATGGAATGAAAATGCCATAGAAACGGCAGATTGTGAATTAGGGGAGAGTGAAAGGAAGGGAATTCAAGAACAGCTGGAACAATATATTCATTCAAAATATGGGGCCATTTATATAGCAACGAATGAAAATAATGAAATGATTGGTTTTGGATTGGCATCGATCAAAAAGGATTTTATTTACGATATGAACTACGGTCAAATAGACGAGGTTTATGTAGTACCAGTATATAGAAGACAGAAGGTTGCTAAACGTCTAGTAGATGATTTAGTGAATTGGTTTAATGACGAACATGATACTACTGTAGTAAATGTCTATGTAGATTTAGAAAATGACTTAGCACTAAACTTTTGGGAAGGCATTGGTTTAGAGAAGGAATTTTTTATGCTATCAAATAATTAAAAAAAGTTGGCCAATGAAGTTTATTCATTGGCCAACTATTTTTGAAAAGTTATTTAATGCCTTGTTCCTTTTTCATCCGATCAATTTCAGGTCCCAGCTCGTCGTGTACTGTGCCTTTCCAAGGTTTTACGCCAGCGATGTATGAGGAGCGAGCCATAATATGCCCTCCGACAGGACCTGTGATAAACAGGAACAGTATACCGAGCAAAATGCGGGGATTAAAGTGATCTTCAATCAGCCAAAAGTGAAAGAATACGCCAATGAGTACGCACATGACACCGAGCGTTGCACTTTTAGAAGCAGCGTGCGCACGTGTGTACAAATCAGGTAAACGGACAAGACCAATGGCTGTCACAACTATAAATAGCACCCCTACAGAAATGAAAAAGATAACTAAACTATTAGCGAGAATTGTCACGTTTAATGATATCTCCTTTCTCTATGAATTTAGAGAAAGCAACAGTACCGATAAACGATAAAATCGCTAACAATAATATAATCTCCAGGAAGAAGCTTGTTTCAACCAGTACTGAAAACAGTCCAATTAGCGAGATTACTGATACACCTAATGAATCCAATGCTACTACACGATCGGATGCAGAAGGTCCTTTAACCATTCGATAAATGACTGCAATCATTGATAAGCAAATCACTACAATCGAAGCAATAATAAATGTTGTCATGATTTACTCACCTCCAAAATCGCTTTCTCAAATGAATCTCGAATTGCTGTAATCGCTTCATCGACATCACTCATATCGATAGCATGTACATACAAAGTTTTTGCATCATCTGATACATGCACTACTATTGTACCAGGTGTTAACGTAATAAGACTTGATAATAAAGTAATTTCCCATTCTTCTGTTAAAACAGTCGGATAGGCAAAGAATGCAGGCTGCATATCCAACTTAGGCTTTAAGACTACTTGAAGAACTTGTATATTCGCTAACACTAACTCCTTTAAAAAGAGTAACGTCAGTTTAATCATTGCCCATATACGGTAGACGTAAAGTCGGGTAGTAAAAAACCTTCGCATAATAATGAGCAATATAATACCGAGAATGAACCCAACGATAAAGCCTGTTGCTGTGTAATTAGAAGAAAGGAACATCCAAACGAAGGCAAGTACAACATTTAAAATAATTTGAAATGCCATATCTCTAATCCCCCTTCATTACAGCATCTATATAAATAGATGGATCACTTAATAGTTTTGCCGCATCGTCCATAAATGGAGTAATCCATTCAGAGCCTACACCATAGGCTACAGTAATGAGTACTAAAAGCACAGTAGGCACAAATAGAGTATTGTAGACTTTTTTATCGACAGTACCCGTTGTTTCTTTTTCTTCACCCCAAAAGGCATAAAGGAAAATACGAATAACAGACAATAAAACGAGAAGAGACGAAGCTAAAATAAAAATACTGCTCCATTTACTGCCTGCTTCAAAGCCTCCCTGTACAATCAACAGCTTTCCAACGAAGCCACTAAGTGGAGGAATCCCTGCTAGACCAAATGCTGCAATTAAATAGCACCAACCAAGAGCAGGATATTTATTCATAAGACCGCCCATTTTTCGTAAATCAGATGTACCCGTAATGTAAATCACTATGCCTATTAACATAAAGAGCGCTGCTTTTATAAGCATGTCATGAATTAAATAGAACATTGCACCTTTTAGGGAGATTTCATTCATTTGAGATACACCGAATAAAATAACACCTACAGCTATGACAATATTATAGATAATGATGAGCTTTACATCGTGATAGGCAAGTGCACCAATACAGCCCGCAATAATTGTTGCAACTGCTAATGCCATCAGTAGATCATGTGTATACGATAAATCATGAACAAAGAACAATGTATATGTTCGAGTAATCGCATAAATGCCCACCTTTGTTAGTAGTGCACCAAATAGCGTTAGTACTGGTATAGGTGCTGCTGCATAAGAAGTTGGAAGCCAAAAGTATAGCGGGAAAATAGCCGCTTTTAACCCAAATACCATTAAAAATAGTACAGCGATAACAGTAACGATACCTGGTTGATTAATTTCAGCAATCTTTACTGCAATATCTGCCATGTTTAATGTACCTACTACAGAGTAAAGGTAGGCAACTGTAATAACAAATAATGCAGATGAAATAACATTAATTAAAATATATTTAATAGAACCTTTAAGCTGTCCTTTCTCGCCCCCAAGAACGATGAGTAAATAAGAGGCCATTAACAATACCTCGAAGAATACGAAAAGGTTAAAAATATCGCCTGTCGTAAATGCCCCGTTAACCCCGGTTAAAATAAACATAATTCCAGGATAGTAGAAGAAGCGTTCACGTTCCTTTGTGATGGAACCGAAGCCATACCAAACAACAAAAAGTGCGATCAGCAGCGTTGTTGTGACAAGCAGTGCGGACACCATATCAGAAACCATCGTAATGCCATATGGCACAGGCCAATCTCCGAATGTCACCTTTTGGATACCGTCATTTTTCACCTTTAAAAGTAGTGAAATCGCTGATGTAAGTGCGAGCCCTATACCAAGTAATGTGAATGAACGTTGGTATTTTAAGTTTTTTTGCCCAAACATTAAAATCATACCGAAGAAAAACGGGATGATAATTGGCAGTAGAAGGAAGTTATTCATCCTCATCACTTCCTCTCATTAAGCTTATATCATCTGTCTCAAGCTCCTGATAAGAACGGTATGCTAGTACAAGGAAGAAAGCTGTTACCCCAAAACTAATAACAATCGCTGTTAAAATAAGCGCCTGTGGTAATGGGTCTGCAAAAGTTTTTGCCCCTTCCTTTAAAACAGGTGGTGCTTCTCCACCTAGCCCGCCCATCGTTAAAATGAGAAGATGAGCGCCATGACTTAAAAGGCCTGTCCCGATAATAATACGCAATAAGCTTTTAGATAAGATTAAATAAACCGCTGCCATAAACAGAAAGCCTATGACAAACGCCATCAATATTTCCATTATTCATCCTCCCCAATCGTTTGAATAATGGTCATCGTAACGCCGACAACAACCAAATAGACACCGCTATCAAAAAGCATAGCCGTGTGTAATGACTGTTTGCCTAGAAGCGGTAAATCGAAATAATCAAAGAAATGTGTAAAAAACGGTTGACCTACAAACATTGGGAAAGCGGCTGTTGCCAGTGCAAGTAGTAAGCCAATTGCTGTTAAATACGTATAATTTATAGGTAAAACCTTACGAACCGTATTTAAATCAAAGGCAAGGACTAAGAGTACAATAGCACTCGATGTTAAAAGTCCACCAACAAAGCCGCCTCCAGGTGTGTAATGACCAGCGAGAAAAATATGAATGGAGAAGAAGAAAATAATGAAGAATACAATTTTTGTTGTAAATTGTATAATGACATCATTTGTTTTCATGTGTTTTCTCCTTTCTATTCATGCGTAGCTTTATCATTGCTAAAATAGCCATTCCAGCAATAGCTAGTACTGTAATTTCAAATAATGTATCAAAGCCACGGTAGTCTACTAAGATCACGTTGACAATGTTTCCACCGCCTGCTTTTGAATAAACTGTTTCCTCATAATACTTCGAAATAGTTGGAATCAATTTTTGTGAATGTGCAGACAGTGCTAAAAGCGTAACCATAACACCGACTGCAATGGAAACAATCGCGCGATTTAATTGGAATCTCATGCGCTCTTCTCGTTTTCCAAGCTTAGGCAGATGATAAAACGCTAGTAAAAATAGCGCAACAGAAATTGTTTCAATGACAAGCTGTGTTAATGCTAAATCAGGAGCATTAAAAATAACGAAGAATAATGCTACTGTGTAGCCCACTGCACCAAGACCTATAATGGCTGTTAAACGTGATTTTGCTAAAATAGTAATGGCTGTTCCAACGACTAACACCAAAACTAAAATGATCTCGTAAGGATGAATAGGTGCAGTATCTTGGAAGGAGACTGTAAAAGCATCCTTCACAAATAAAGAACCTATTACAATTGCTGTAATGCTACTAAACATATACAGCAGGTAGTGACGCATAGAGCCTGTCATATAAAGACGTGATACGCGATTTAACCCAACATCTAGTCCAAGCATAATCTTGTTGTATGCATTATTTAATGTTAAAGCTCGTGGGAATTTTTGATAAATACCCTGCCATTTCGGTAACGCTACAAATAATAGAACCCCAACAATTACTATGCCAAACGTCATAAGCAATTCAGGTGTAATTTCACCATGCCAGGCTGCCACATGAATATCAATATCCTTCGGTGAATCATATAAGAATGGCTGAATAGCTTGTACTGCTGGCTTTACAAAAGTATCACCAACTAGGTTCGGAATAAAGAATATTGTTACGACTAATGCTGCTAAAATCATCGGCGAAATTAGCATGCCAATCGGTGCTTCGTGTGGTTTATGAGGTAATTTTTCTGGTGTATATTTACCAGTAAATGTTCTGAAAACAAAATAGAAGCTATAGACAAATGTAAATATACTAGCAATCCAAGCAACAATCGGGAAGAGTGCTCCCCATGTTTCAAAGCCTAAAAATTCGAAATTTTGCAGTGCAAGCATTGCAGTTAAAAACATTTCCTTACTTAAGAAGCCATTAAATGGCGGTAGACCAGCCATTGATAAGCTTCCGATTGCCGCTACTGTAAAGCTAAGCGGCATAATACTCATTAAGCCTCCGAGCTTACGAATATCACGTGTACCTGTTTCATGATCGACAATACCAGCAATCATGAATAGGCTTCCTTTAAATGTTGCGTGGTTAATAAGGTGGAAAATCGCCGCAAAGGCAGCAAATTTAATAGTATCTGTTGCCCCGTTGCCATGAAACGCCAAAGCACTTGCGCCGAGCAATGACATTATAAGTCCAAGCTGACTCACTGTAGAGAAAGCAAGGATCCCTTTTAAATCTGTTTGCTTCACAGCAAAGAATGAACCCCAGAATAGCGTTAAGATACCTACGCCTGTAACGAGCCATACCCAAAGCTCAGAAACAGCAAAAATCGGTGTAAAGCGTGCAACTAAATAAATACCTGCCTTTACCATTGTTGCAGAGTGAAGGTATGCACTTACTGGTGTTGGCGCTTCCATTGCATCTGGTAACCAAATGTAGAATGGGAATTGGGCAGATTTCGTAAATGCTCCTAGAAGTATTAAAACGAGCGACCAGGTGAACAGCGGATGCTGCACTAAACTAGGTGCCATGATAATAAGTTCACGGATTGAATACGTTCCTCCCATTATATAAAGAAGGATGAATCCTCCTAACATCATTAAGCCGCCACCGACTGTAATCATCATTGACTTAAGTGCACCAAAGCGAGAGGCATCACGAGAATACCAATAGCCAATCAGTAAAAATGATGAAATAGATGTTAGTTCCCAAAAGAAGTACAGCGTAATTAAATGATCTGACTGTACTACTCCTAGCATTGCGGTCATAAATAATAATAGGTAAACATAAAAATTATGTAATTTTTCTTTATGTTTGTCTAAGTAAAAAATAGAGTAAAGTACGACTAATGAGCCAATTCCAGTAATCAGTAATGAGAACAGCAAGCTAAGTCCATCTAAATAAGAAACGATGGAAATATCAAGCGATGGAATCCAAGGAAGCTCTTCAAGAAATACTTTACCATCTGCTACTTTTCCGATATAAGACGCGTAAATAATCGCGAGTGTAGCAGGTACCGCAAGAACAAACCAGCCTGTGTGAATATTTTTAATGCTTTTATATAAAAGTGGCACAAATATTGCAGCAAGCATTGGAATGAAAATATAAAGTACTTGTAACAAAAAAATCCTCCTTTATGCAGATAAGTATGTTAATTATATCGTACTTTTTGTATGAATGCATATGCTCATAGGATTTAGCTTGCGATAGTGGAAGAATTTTGGATATATTATAAATAGGAAGTTATCAATAATAATAGAGGAAAAAAATTTATGAAGAACCCTTATATTTATGGTTATCTACCATTAATTACGATTTTATTGTTTAGTTTGACATTTGGAATGTATGCAGTAAGTGAATCGTTGCTAGTTTTTCATGCAATCGGTGTGTATTCCGGCATGCGTGAGTTTTTATCCGATTTCGAGCTCCGTGTATTCTTGCTAATTGTCTTTGCAGTAATCTTTTTTATGTTATTTTCGGCATTAAAATTAGTAGGGGAAACTATTCATGAACTAGGAATGTTGTTTTTCTCAAAGGATCATGATGGTGCGACAGTTAATCAAGCACGAGGTGGATACATCATTTTATTGGTTGGTGCAATCTGTTCAGCCTTTGCTATTCAATTTATTTACGTTTTAGTAGGTATTTTTATCTTAACTGTTTTTATCTACTTTATTTACCTTATCTATAAAATGAGTCATTTTATGTCGATGGGTGGAACGATTGGCTTATTAGTATTTGAGCTTTTTATGTGGACAATACTATTATCGCTATTAGTTTATGTTGTTTTAAAATTGTATAATGGTATTTTGGCAAGCTTACCGTTTGCTCATTAAATGCCGTGGTTTATTAAATTACATAGTAACGTTAAAACAATAAAGGAGCAGCCCTAGAGTGAAGAATTTCACTCAGGGCTGCTCCTTTTAACTTCTTACAGCGGTTGTCCAAACATCTGTACCTGTCGCTACGCTTTCGGTACAAAAGACATCCGCTGTAAGAAGTTAAGCCTCCGGCGGATGTCACGGAATCGGAAAGGAGTGCTTAAAGGATGTTAGCCTAAAATCATCGCATCCATGCGATAACGGCTAACTGACCTGCATCGGTAAAAACGCCAGGTCCTGTGGCATTACCGAAACGACCGACATCGTGTCGGCTCTCACGCAGGCCTAAGCACAAAGCCGATTCCGGACGTATTGTTTATCTGTGCGGAAGCGAAGCGACAGCAACAAATGTTTTATGTAGCGAAAGCAAAGCGTCAGCTACAATTATGCCGAGGCATAATTGATTTTTATTCCAGTAAAACATTAAATAGCTTGTGGTGAATCTTATAAGATTCTAAACTCTCCATAGATTGTGGCTTATCGTAGCCAAGCCATACTGCTGCAGTGTATTCATCATTTAATCCAGCAAGCCAGTAGTCGCGATAGTCGTTAGTTGTTCCCGTTTTGGCACCGACATAGTTACTTCTACTATAAACGCCTTGTCCTGTACCTTTAGTAACAACATCTGTAAGCATCGAACGCATATACTTAACCGTTTTCGGTGACCAAATTTGATCGCGTGCTGAATCCCAGCTGTAAAGCTCCGTGCCATCAGATGCTGTTACTTTACGGATGCTATGGGCAAGTACGTATGAGCCGTCTATAAAGCTTGTATAAGCATCTGCTAGCTCAAGTGCTGTAACACCATACGTTAACCCTCCCAAAGAGGCAGGAGCATAATCATGGTCTTTTGCCACGATGGAGCGGAAATGAAAGCGATCTAAGTAACTAAAGGCTGTGTCAATTCCGACTGTGTTAAAGAGACGAAGAGCCGATGTATTGTAACTATTTCGAAATGCTACTCGAATTGGTACATCACCGTATTTAAAGCCTCCATAGTTTTGCGGACAAAATGAACCGACACAATAACTGCCACCACTTACTATAGAATCAGGTGTGTGAGCTGTCGTTTCAAAGAAAGGAGCGTACACCGCTAACGGTTTAAAGGCAGAGCCTGGCTGACGCGTACCTTGAAAGGCACGATGATAACCAAACTTCTCGTAGTTTTTCCCAGCATAAAGACTAACAACTTCTCGGGATGTATTATCAATAACTGCTCCAGCTGCTTGTAATTTACCTGAGCCTAGAATTGCAGTCATTTTTTTCTCATCATGTGCTTGTTTGTCTGGGTCAAGCGCGGTATAAATCGTTAATCCATTTTGGAATAATGTATTGAGTCGATTGTCTAGCTGCGCTTTGATTTTTTTCTTCTCTTCCTCGCCTTGTGTATTTGCAAGTCGATCTGAATAACCTTCTTTTTCTGCAACTAACCATCTAAGCTCTTGTAGGACATACGTGCTGTACATAGGGTAGCTTTGCGCTTTATTCTTTACATTTAACGTTATAGTTTCAGCTTTATATGTAGTGGCATCTTCTTTTGTTATAGCGCCACTCGCTGCGAGTGTATCTAATAACCGCTCTTGCCTCGCTTTTGTTTTATCAAAGTTTTTTAAAGGATTATAAAGCGAGGGGTTATTTGGAATGGCAGCAATAAAAGCAATTTCAGCTATAGATAGCTCTTGGAGTGGTTTTTGAAAATAATATGTAGCTGCTCCACCAATTCCATAAACTTGATTGCTAAAATAGGCTTCATTTAGATACATCGTTAAAATCTCGTCTTTATCAAATTCTTTCTCAAGCTCATAGGAGTAAAAAATCTCTGTTAATTTTCGTTCATATGTTTTTTCATCGGATAAATAACGCATACGAACGAGCTGCTGTGTAATGGTGCTAGCACCTTGAGAAGCTGAATTTGAGCTTGAGTTAGCAACAACTGCACGGATGATCGCACTGAGGTCAAAGCCGATATGCTCATAAAAATGTGCGTCCTCACTTGCGATAAAAATTTCCTGGGCAATTTTTGGGGTTTCCTGTAATGTTAGAGGTTGACGCCATTCGACATATTCCTCGCTAAATGTTTTGCCGTTTCGATCAATAAGTGTTACTGGAAGCTGTGGCTGTACTTCCGGTAAATGAATAGCACTAGCAATTTCCTCCTCATGCGCTTGTGCCGCATTGATCTCTGTCCTAATATTTGTACTAATCCACCAAAGGACAGGTAAGGACAGTAAAATGATAAAAAAACCAAAAGCCTTTTTCATGTGTGCCTCCACTCTAAATATGAGTCACTCAACAGAATAACATAATTTGGATAGTTTCCAAATACGCGTTACGACCTATTTGTATTTATCAAATAATTAATTTTGCCATGAAGTTGGAGATGACGGTTGTTAAAGCTTATTAATGATTGGAGTAGAGGCTGGGCGACATAATAAAGTAAAAGGATTCACACACAGTTTTGTGTAAATCCTTTTTGCTCTTAGGAAGGCGAATGTCGATAAAACTAAAAAGTGGGGTGTTATTTTATAGGAATGCGTGTTCCTGTAAATAAGTTGATTGGAGTGGAGGTTTGGCAACTCCTTAGGGTTAGCGATAGAGAACGAAGGCTACTAGCAGCAACAAAGATTACGCTCTGTTTTTTTGTCTGTTACTTATGAAAAGAGGAATTATACATAACAATCCAAGGAGAATGAACAGGATTAAGGTGTTGATTGGATTATCTTTTACTTTTGTATCTTCTATGTGTTTTTTTTCAAATTCTTTTACCTCTTTTGTTGTATTTACTTTATTATTTGGAACAAATTCATTTTTATCGACATCATAGTAATAGAATCCGTGTTTGTTAAAGGTGAAAAAGTCATCTCTAAACGTCTTATATGAACTTGAAATCATCGCTAAGTTCATTTTTTCCGTATCAATCATTGGTTTTACATATTTTTCACTTTCTGCTTTAAACAATTCTTTTTCTTTTGTTAATAAGCTGGCTGCTTCACTTTTTACTTTTTCTACATCTTGAAGCGTTGTTGCTTTTTTCAAACCCTCTTCAATAAAGGCTATTTGTTCCTTTTTCATTTTTTCTTCAAATTCTTTTGTTTTTTGCTCTAATAATGATTGATCCTCTTTTACTGTTTTAATCAGTACCGTTTTTGTTTCTTGTGCTAATATTTTGGCGGAGTCGTTTTTGTAATAATTAACTTCTTTTTTATTTTTATCATTTACTGAATTCAGGTGCTCTTCTGTAACGGTTTTTGTTGCCATGCTGGCAGATGAAAAAACGATACTCAACATACATACCGACAGTCCGATTACACTTATTTTTTGTATGAATTTCATTTCAATCCCTCCGTTTTTTTTTATCATTATCCATATAATCCATTTTTACGATTGACCAACGGAATATATGAACAATCATAAAAAATATACTAAGGGGGTTAATATGAAAGAATATTTCTTAACCAGTACTGTGATAACGCCTTCGTGACAAACAACATGTTGGCTCGAGATCCTGCAGCGAAGCGGCAGCAACTGGGTTTTGTCTGTGCGAAAGCGAAGCGTCAGCAACAAATGTTTTCTGTAGCGAAAGCAAAGCGTCCAACCGGAACGGAAATCAACCCCACGGTATGGTGATAAGCTAAAAAATTAAAAGTGCAAAAAATCGTCAATACTTTGGTGAAGAAAACCATTAAGAAGTATGTTAGACTAAAATGAGGTCAGAAATGATAGTGCTATCATTTTCATTGAAACTGAAATTTTACATTTAAAGGAGAGACTTCAATGTTTCCACAATTAACAACAGAAGTACTAGAAGGCGAAGTACTTGTAGAAATGAAAACAACATTAGGTGCCATCAAAATTAAATTATTCCCAGAGCATGCACCAAAAACTGTTGAAAACTTCTTAGGCCATGCAAAATCAGGATACTATGACGGCATCATTTTCCACCGTGTGATCCAAGACTTTATGATTCAAGGTGGTGACCCAACTGGTACAGGTATGGGCGGTGAATCAATTTGGGGTAACTCTTTCGAGGATGAGTTCTCTGAAAACGTATTTAATCTTCGCGGTGCCCTTTCAATGGCAAATGCGGGTCCAAACACAAATGGTTCACAATTCTTTATCGTACAAATGAAGCACCTTCCAAGTGATATGCTTCGTCAATTACAAGGTGCTGGCTTCCCAGAAGAAATTATTGAAGCATATGCTCAAAATGGTGGTACTCCTTGGTTAGACCATAAACATACAGTATTTGGTCATGTTGTTGAAGGAATGGACATCGTAGACAAAATTGCAGACGTAGAAAAAGACATGCGTGATAAACCAGTAGAAGATGTGAAAATCGAGTCAATTACAGTTTTTGAATAATAATTGTAAGGACGTGTAAAACATGAAACATTTAATGTATCAATTTTTATATTTCCCAGAAGATAAATCAGGCTACATTCCTGCAGCTTTTGAATTTTTAATAATGCTTATTTTATGTATTGTTGTCTTTACTGTTTTCCGTAAGATTTCTAAGAAACAAGAAATGAAATCAAAGGAAATCGAAGCACGTATTCTTTCAGAGAAAAATAATACAAACAATCAGCAAAATATTTAACTGTATTTAGCGGGTGTCTAAACACCCACTGAATTAGAGGGATTCAGTCTAAGAACGCCACGTCCTGTGGCAATTTATCTGTGCGAAAGCGAAGCGACAGCAACACGGTTTTATCTGTGCTGTCGCTTCGTTGCACTACGCTTTCGCGCAAAAAACATCTGTTAGCCTATAGCCTACAATTATGCCGAGGCATAATTGATTGTACGAGATGCCTCGCAGCCTTTAAGGACTGCGGGGCATTTGTATTTTCGCATTTATTTTATGCCAAAACACCTCATGTATTGTTTTCTTAGTACCATTCTCCATATGAGATATATTTTCTAAACAAAAAAAGGATATCTCGGGAAAACTTGAGATATCCTTCGCTATTTATTTTCTATTGCTGAAGTGCTTGCTTAAAGCGCTGAACACCGTCTTTCACTGTGTCAAATGAGCAAGCGACGTTCATACGTAGGAAGCCACGACCCTCTTCACCATATTTTGTCCCAGGCTCTAATGCTAGCTTGCCATTTTCCAGCAAGCGTTTCATGATTTCTTTTTCATCAAGTCCTAATTCTCGATAATCAATCCAAAGTAAATATGTGGACTGAGGTTTATTAATATGGATGCCAGGTAATTGCCCTAATTCAGAAATCACATAGTCCATATTAGTTGAAATATAAGAAAGCATGTCATTTAACCATGGGGAACCCTCTGTATAAGCAGCTTGAAGTGCAACAGAAGCAAAGGTATTTAAGGAGCCTTGCCCACTAGCCATATGAACTGCTTCTAGTAGCATACGCTTTTCCTTATCCGGCACAATCATATAAGCGACTTGAATACCAGCTAGATTAAATGTTTTTGTCGGTGCCATGCACGTAATAATACGATCAATTTCATCACCAGCGATTTTTGCTAATGGTGTATGTTTTGAGCCATCTAACATTAAATCAGAATGAATTTCATCGGAAATAATCACTACATCATATTTTGCACATAGTCGTACGATTTCCTTTAATGTAACTTCATCCCATGCATAGCCTCCAGGATTATGAGGATTACACAATATGTAGGCTTTCACATTTTGAGCAAGTGCTTGTTCAAAGGCTTCAAAGTCATAGACAAATGTGCCATCTTTTTCTACTAAAGGACAACTAACAATCTCTCGGCCATTACTTTTTGGAATGTTATAAAATGGTGGGTAGACAGGTGAGGAAATAAGTACTTTATCTCCTGGATTTGTAAATGCCTTGATACTATCCGCTAAAGCAGCAACAACACCGTTACAGAAAACAATTGAATCTTTGTCAATGTGCCAATCATGATGAGCATTCTGCCAGTCTACAATCGCTTGCACTGCTTCATCACTAACAAAGCTATAGCCGAAAACTGTCTTTTCAGCATGCTCTTGTAGCGCTTTTGATACGGCTACTGGAGCAGCGAAATCCATATCAGCTACCCACATTGGTAGTATGTCTGAAGCATCTTGTAGCCCATATACATTTTCCATTGCGTCCCACTTTACAGAGTTTGTACAACGACGTTTAATAGTTTGATCGAAAATAGACAAGCAAATCACTCTTTTCTTTTTTATTTACTATGGTATCATACGAGTATGATAAAAGGATAATAGGTGAGTATTTTGGAAAATATAAAAATGAATCAAGCAGCCGTACGTCTGCTAGAGGAGTGGGATCCATTCCACTTAGGTCCAGATCATTATGATACTGAAACTGCAGATGTTGTAGCAGCATTGCAAGGTATTGATGATCCATCTACTCTTGCAAAGGTTATTCAAGAAACATATGAGCATTCGTTTGAAGAATGGATTCCATTTGAAGATTGTGTAGCTATTTCGTACAAACTTATTGCGATAAAATTTGAAGCAAAATGCATTATTTAACTTCTTTTTAGCGGGAGTCAAAACATCCGCTAAAATAAAGGAACTCAGTATAAGAACACCACGTCCTGTAGCAATGACTGAGTGACCAACATCATACCGCTGCCGCTACGCTTACGCGCAAAAAACATATGCCGCTGCCGCTGCGTTAGCACTACGCTTACGCGCAAAAAACATCTGTTGGCCTAAGCACAAAGCCGAATCCGGACGCAATGATGCTTTTGCTTTTCTATAGAAAACGAGGTTGTCACTTTCAATTGAGAGACAACCTCGTTTTTTTATTTAAACAAAGGTAAGATCCCCTGGATGAAAATAATTACTATCGCTATTGGAGAAACATACCGAATTAAAATATACCAAATATTGAACATCAGACTAGATGAGGCAAGCTCCTTACGAGAAATATCTTTTGTATAATAATAGCCTGCAAAGATAGAAATTAGTAAGGCTCCAATTGGCATACCAATATTATTCGTCAAGAAGTCTACAAAGTCGAAAATAGAACGATCTAAAATTTTTACATCAGATAGGATATCGAATGATAATGCACTTGGAATACCGACAATAAAAATAATAATACCGCCAATCCAAGCGATTTTTTTACGCTTTTCAGGCTTATCTCCAATTGCGATAGCCACGACAATTTCTAACATGGAAATGGAAGAAGTAACTGTTGCAAATAGTAAGAGTACGAAGAAAATCGTTAAGAATAGACCACCAAGAGGTAATTGTTCAAAAACAGCAGGTAAAATAATAAAAACGAGGCCAGGGCCTTGATCAGGAGTATAGCCAAGTGCGAACACTGCTGGGAAAATTACTAGACCTGCAAGTAAAGAAATAATGATATTCATCGATGCCACATTGATGGCTGAATTTCCAATCTTTTCTGATTTCGACAAATAGGAAGCGTATGTGATCATTACCGCAATCCCAACACTTAACGAGAAGAATGCTTGTCCAAGCGCTTTTAAAAATGTTTCCGCATTTAAATAGGACCAATCAGGGACGAACATAAATTTGACGCCTTCCATTGCACCGTCCAAAGTTAAAGAACGTATAACTAATACGATGAAAAAGATGAATAACAGTGGCATCATCCATGTACTAGTTTTTTCAATCCCGCCTTTAATACCAGCTGATACAATCACTACAGTTAACAACATAAATAACCCTTGAACAATCACCGCTTCAAATGGGCTTGAAATAATGTTACTAAATAAATCTGCATAATTACCATTTGAACTATTGAAATGGAACGTTAGGGAACGGCCTAAATAGCTTAAAATCCAGCCACCAACAACACTGTAAAATGAAAGTATTAGACCGGCAATAATCATGCCGCCCCACCCTATTAAGTACCATGGTTTTCCTGGCGCTTGTTCCTTGAACGACGTGACGGCATCCTTTTGCCCGCGACGTCCAATCATAAATTCTGCAATTAATACCGGCAAGCCGATGAAAAATGTACATAGGATAAATAATAAAATAAAAACACTTCCGCCGTTAGTACCCGCCATATAAGGAAACTTCCAAATCGCTCCTAACCCTATAGAACTTCCAGCGGCAGCTAAAATAAACCCAATTTTAGATGTAAATTGATCTCTCGAAGACACGAAAATAAATCCTCCTTATACTAAAGTTTCATTTTACAGCAATATTCTCGTTACACAAGCAAATTTCAGAAATGACTTATAGATATTCTAAAATAATTTCGTTTGTGCAACCGGGGTAATTTTAGAGGCATAATAAGTGTTTGGGTAAATTATTAAAAAAGTAAAATTCGTTTAAATATGTAACAATTAGGAGGGATGATTCGTTACATGTGCAAAGGGGGGGATGACTGTGACAGAAACTGAATTAATAGAACGGGCTCAGCTAGGAGACAAAGACGCCTATATAGAGCTGATCCGAATACATCAACGAACAGTTGAAAAATTTGCTTTTCAATGCGGCGTACATAGTGATGATTTAGCAGATGTTTCGCAGGAGGTATTTGTGAAGCTCTATCGTTTTTTACATCAATTTAAGCAGGATCGTTTTACGACATGGCTCTATAAAATCACATTAAATGCAACACGTGATTATTATCGCAAAGAACAACGAGAGCAGGCAAAGGAAGAAAAGCTAAGTGCTCAGCAACAAATGCCCTCATCTTCAGCAGAAAAGCATGCCCTTAATTTTGAGGAGGATAGGCTATTACATAATGCCATTAACGAACTGGATGAAAAATATCGTTATCCTCTTATATTATTTTACTTCCATGAATTAAAGTATGAGGAGATAGCCGAGGTACTAAATATTTCGTTATCAACTGTCAAAGTTCGTATATTACGTGCAAAGGAAAAGCTCAAAGCGGTGTTAATGCAGGAGGGGAGTGTTGAAAATGGATGATAAACAATTTGAAAAACGAATGGAGCTTCTAAAAAAATCCTATGATCGCATGGAATCACAGTTAGATCCAGAAGCCGTTTTCACACAAATCGAAGCAGAAAATGCAACACAACATTCGCCAGAAATCATAACAACAAAAAAGCCCCCCTTAAGATGGCAAAAGCCAGCTGTCTGGATAGCAAGCATTGCAAGTGTACTTTTATTAAGTGTTCTTATTTCGTCGTATGTCATTGATCCATCGACTTTTGTTCAAACAGCTGAACAGGAACAAGAACAAAAATATAACGAATGGGTTTCAAACTTTACAAAAAAATATCAAGAAAAACGTGAGCAGATGCGTAAAGAGCTCGATATACCAGAGAAAGAGTTTAGTGAGATATCAAAAGTTCAAATTGCAGATACTGAAATTTATTCTTTACCTAAAAGAAAAGAGATGTTTATAGAAATACAGAACACCAATAATAATGACTTTTTAAAAAGTTTAGAAAAAGATGCATTGGATAATCTACAAACGCCACGGGAGCTAATACAGAGTATCGAAACTTTCGAAAATCCTATGTCGTTTGAAGAATCTTATTACTTTTATAGTATATATTCTAACTCGGTAGAAGAAATTGCAGGCTATTATTCCAATAAACTTGCTCCGTATGAAAAAGTATTATCACAAAAACCAAAAAGTCTCCCTACAGACCTAAATAAATTAATTGCTACGGCTAAAAGGCAATATTTGGAATTGCGATATAATGGACAAAGTTATAGTTTTCGACCTAATCCTGTATTCGGAAAAGACGCGCCCGAATATTTGGACCGCCTTCACCCAAATGTATTAGGTTATTTTAAATACTTGGCTACAGGCTCTTTACTTGTTGGCGGAGATTTACTTTATTCTATAGAGGATTCTGCCACTATTCTGCGTCTCTATGAAAAAACACTTGTAGCAGATCAATCTACTGAGCAGGTTAATTTTAACGTATTAAAGGGAGAGTTTGAAAATACGTGGCTTGCCATTATTAAAGGAACTGACAGCAATCCAATTCGCACAAAAACTGGTCAATTTAAGCCTGAATACATGGATCTACTAACGATTATTGCGAATGGTGAATATGGTGAGGCAATGCGCAAAACTGCTCAATTAATACTAGATGAAATAAAGTTGACTGGACAATCCAAAACTCTAGAACAGTTAACACCATACGATATATGGATGGGGATTTTATATGCGCGAGAAGACACGTATATGCAGACGGAGGATGGGACAACAAGTATAGCAATTAATCCTGATTGGATTGAGCAAACTAAATCTCTTTATAATTCGTATGTTGAGACGAGAGACGAGACAATTATTGACACATTAAATCCAATAAATATCGTTAGTTTATTTTTATATGCTCATGGGGTTGGTGATCGAGAAGTAGCTCAAACACTACTAACTGATGATTTGGATATAGATAAAGTTGTTCAGTTTGATGGGATGGGAAATTTTAAATCTCTTCATGAAATAGAGGGTTACTCACTTCATATTGGAGCCACTGTAAAAAGTGCAGCACATGGAGTAATTGGACAGCAATTATCCTTTAAATTAACCTCTGTAGTAACTAAAAATGGTGGACAGCATTACCTAATTAGTGCTATTAACGAGTAAGGAGATTTTTTGCCCCACTAATACACCTATGTTATAATTTATGGTGATATATACGTAGCAAACAAAAAGAAAGTGGGCAAAGGTTATGGGACAAAAATATGAATTAGGGGACGTGTTGACTGGTAAAGTTACAGGTATACAGCCATATGGTGCATTTGTTGCGCTTGATGAAGATACACAAGGCCTTGTACATATTTCCGAAATTACGTACGGCTTTGTAAAGGACGTTAGTGAATTTTTGTCAGTTGGGCAAGAGGTCGAAGTGAAGATACTTGAAATCGTTGAAGATGCCGAAAAAATTAGTTTATCGATTCGTGCTTTGCAGGAGCGCCCAGCTACATTGCGTAAAAAAGATGTACTACCACGTAAATCATTGCAGGACCGTGTAGATGAATCGGATGCGAATGGTTTTAATTCCCTAAAAGATAAATTACAGGACTGGATCGAACAGTCAGGACAATAAAGTAAAACTGTAATCAGTGATCTCCACTGATTACTAGTTTCCACTGATCGGGCGTTTACTGGCAGTTATTTTACCTAACTTCTTTGCTTTTGCTGAATTTTGAGATATAAATTACTGCCTGTTAATGCGTGATAAAAAAACGAGGATGCTTTCAAATATGAAGGTACCCTCGTTTTTTTGTATTCAAATATAACTATTGATTTTTTATTTTTCGAATTCGATATTGTAGGTTTTGACGACTCATGCCAAGTGCACTAGCGGCCTTTGTAATATTGCCTTCATATAAATTTAAGACGTTTTGCACATAATATGATTCGGCTTCACGCAAATAAGCATCGAGCGGCATAACATCGTTCTGTTGCTGGAACATAAAGAATTCCGGCTCGTGATTAGATGTGTCTTGCTGCTGTACCTTGAAACGGAAATGCATTGGTAATAAATCTGAGGTAACTGTTGATTCAGTGGTCATAAATGACACAATTTCATCTAGTAATAGCTCAAGCTCTTTTAAATTTCCTGGCCAATCATATTGCAAGAATAAATCCTGTACATCAGGTGCTAGATTCGCGACATTTGAAGCGAAGCGTTCTCGATGGCGGTTAAAGTAATCATCTACGAATGGAAGAATATCTTCTTTTCGATCTGTTAGATTTGGGATGGTAATAGACATTGTAGCAAAGAAATAATACAGTGATTTTGAAAGTTTCTTCTCCTCAATCAATGCAATAGGGTCGCTTCCGACACTACCGATGAGCATGTATTTAGACTGTGGAAGAGATTGTAATATCTCTAAAAGTTGCTCTTGGATATCTAGACTTAAAAAATCTATGCGTTCAAAGAAAAAAGTGTATGCTTTGTCATCTTGTAAGAGCTCCTGTAATTTGTCTAAAACAGATTGAGCAGAGCGACGACTCACTAGAGTTACAAATGCTTCAGGATCAGCCGATACTGCATGGTGCATGCCCTCTGCGACTAAATCCTTTCCTGTACCCGATTCTCCAATTAGTAATACCGGTAATTTCACAGCTGCTGCTTTTTTGGCGTTTGCGATAATTTGTCGCATCGATTCGGATACAGCTGTAATCATATCGAATGTTAAAGGTTCATCATATCGACGAAGAGGCTGATAAACTAGCTTTTCGAGTGATGTAATGTCACGAGCAAATTCGATCGCTCCAATTAGTTTATTTTCAACATAAAGTGGAAAAGTATCATTAATCGTTGTAATTTCATGACCATTTTTATTCCAATAAGTTTGTTTTACATTGATCTCCTTTTTGCCTGTTTGTAATACTCGCATTAAAGTACTTTCATGCTGGCGGAAGGAAAACATTTCAATAACAGAGCGATCTGCTAATTCATCAAAATGGAAACCTTCAATTTCTTTCATCTTTGTATTATAAATAATTGTTTTGCCAGAAAGGTCTACAGCATGAATACCAACAGATACATTTGTTGCAATGAACTCATAAAAAGGGAGTAAAGGTTCAAAATTTTTCATAAAATGTGCACCTCAAAAAATTTTTTACTTGAAATATGCAACGAAATTTTGCATTATAATAAGTGTAAGAATATTCTAAACGCAAAGATATTTTGCGTCAATGTTTTTTGCACACTTAAAACATATCTCACGAGGGAGGATTTAGTATGATTTCATACAAACACGAACCATTCACAGATTTTACTCAAGAGGCAAATTACAACGCTTATTTAGAAGCATTAAATAAAGTAGAAGGTTATTTAGGTCAAGATTATCCACTTATAATTGGTGGAGAACGTATTACGACAGAAGATAAAATCATTTCATATAATCCAGCAAAGAAAACAGAAGTAATTGGTCGCGTATCAAAAGCAAACAAAGAACTAGCTGAAAAAGCAATGCAAGCTGCGGACGAAACATTCAAAACTTGGAAAAAAGTAGATCCAGCTATTCGTGCAGACGTACTATTTAAAGCAGCGGCAATTATCCGTCGTCGTAAACATGAATTCTCTGCACTTTTAACAAAAGAAGCAGGTAAACCATGGGCTGAGGCTGATGCAGATACTGCAGAAGCAATTGATTTCTTAGAATACTATGGTCGTCAAATGCTACGTATTAAAGAAGGTCAACCTGTAGAAAGTCGTCCAGGTGAATATAACCGTTATGACTATATTCCATTAGGTATTGGTATTGTTATTTCACCATGGAACTTCCCATTCGCTATTATGGCAGGGACAACGGTGGCAGCTTTAGTAACAGGTAACACTGTATTATTAAAACCAGCTTCAACAACACCTGTAGTTGCTTATAAATTTATCGAAGTGTTAGAGCAAGCTGGTCTTCCAGCAGGAGCTGTGAACTTTGTACCAGGTTCTGGTGCAGAAGTAGGTGACTACTTAGTTGATCATCCAAAAACACGTTTCATCAGCTTCACAGGATCTCGTGATGTAGGCTTACGTATTAACCAACGTGCGTCTGTATTAAATGACGGTCAAATTTGGATTAAACGTGTTATCGCTGAAATGGGCGGTAAAGATACAATCGTTGTTGATAAAGAAGCAGATCTAGAGCTTGCAGCACAATCTATCGTAAAATCAGCATTTGGCTTCTCTGGTCAAAAATGTTCAGCATGTTCTCGTGCTATTATCGTTGAAGATGTCTATGACCAAGTTGTTGACCGTGTAGTGGAATTAACAAACACGTTAACAGTTGGTGACCCATCAGACTTCAACAACTTCATGGCAACAGTTATTGACCAAGCAGCATTCAATAAAGTAACAGAGTACATTGAAATTGGTAAAGGAGAAGGTCGCCTTGTTGCAGGTGGTACAGCTGATGATTCAGTTGGTTACTTCATCCAACCAACAGTATTTGCAGACGTAGATCCTTCTGCACGCGTTATGAAAGAAGAAATCTTTGGACCAGTTGTAGCTATTACAAAAGCTAAAGATTTCGATCAAGCAATTGATATTGCAAATGATACTGAATACGGCTTAACTGGTGCGGTTATTACAAATAATCGTATGAACTTAGAAAAAGCACGTGAAGATTTCCATGTAGGTAACTTATACTTCAACCGTGGCTGTACTGGTGCAATCGTTGGTTACCAACCATTCGGTGGCTTCAATATGTCAGGTACTGACTCAAAAGCAGGTGGCCCTGACTATCTACAACTTCACATGCAAGCAAAAACAACTTCTGAAATGCTATAACTTCTTTCGGCTGACAGAAGAAGTTGCCTCCGGACGCAATTATGTGGAGGCATAAATTATAAGAGAATCTGCGAGACTCCTCCTGGTAAAGTGAGTCCGACAAGAACCGCAGGCGCTAATGTCGAGGTGGCTTACCTAGGAGTAGTGTGCAGATTCTTGCTTTTTATATTCAGAAAATGCTGAAATTATTCTATTGAATTTACTTATAGAAAAACAGAGTCTACCAGAGATTTTCATCATGAACGTAAGGAGAGAAAACTATATGACAAAAACAAATCAAGTTATTGAACAAACTCAAAATTTTGGTGCTGCAAACTATCACCCGCTACCAATCGTTATTTCAGAGGCTGAAGGTGCTTGGGTAAAAGATCCAGAAGGTAACAAATATTTAGATATGCTATCAGCCTACTCTGCTGTAAATCAGGGGCATCGTCATCCAAAAATTATCGCAGCGTTAAAAGAACAAGCTGATAAAGTAACATTAACTTCTCGTGCATTTTATAGCGAAAACCTTGGTGAATGGTATGAGCTTGTTGGTAAATTAACGAATAAACAAATGGTATTACCGATGAATACAGGTGCAGAAGCGGTAGAAACTGCATTTAAAGCAGCTCGTCGTTGGGCTTATGATGTAAAAGGCGTAGAAGATGGCAAAGCTGAAATCATCGCATGTAATGGTAACTTCCATGGTCGTACTATGCTTGCTGTATCTTTATCATCTGACGAAGAATATCGTCGTGGCTTCGGTCCAATGTTACCGAATGTTAAGTTAGTAGATTACGGTAACTTGGATGCATTAAAAGCAGCAATTACTCCAAACACAGCAGCGTTTTTAATTGAGCCAATTCAAGGTGAAGCGGGTATCGTTATTCCATCAGAAGGCTTCTTAAAAGCTGCTCGCGAGCTATGCCGTGAAAACAATGTTTTATTCATTGCGGATGAAATCCAAGCTGGTTTAGCACGTACGGGTAAAATGTTCGCATGTGATTGGGAAGAAGTAGAACCTGATATGTACATTTTAGGAAAAGCTTTAGGCGGCGGTGTATTCCCGATTTCTTGTGTAGCTGCAAATCGTGAAATCTTAGGTGTATTCAATCCAGGATCACACGGCTCAACTTTCGGTGGTAATCCTTTAGCATGTGCTGTATCTATTGCTTCAATTAAAGTATTACTAGATGAAAAATTAGCAGAGCGTTCACACGAACTTGGTGAATACTTTAAAGGGAAATTAAAAGAAATTAACAACCCAGTCATTAAAGACGTTCGTGGTCGTGGTTTATTTATCGGAATGGAATTAACAGAGGCAGCACGCCCGTACTGTGAAAAGCTTAAAGAATTAGGCCTATTATGTAAAGAAACACATGATACTGTCATTCGATTTGCGCCACCACTTGTTATTTCACAAGAGGATTTAGATTGGTCAATTGAGCAAATTGAAAAAGTTTTTAAAGTTTAACAAAATGTTCACATTTCAATTCGGAAGTATGTTACAATGATGCCGATATACTATCATTATAAAAACAAAGAGGCGATTTAATAATGTCTGAAAACTTAAATCTGTTCACATCAACTCAAGAAGTCATTCAAGAGGCTCTAAATAGACTTGGCTATGACGAAGCAATGTATGAATTGTTAAAAGAACCGCTTCGCATGCTACAAGTGCGTATTCCAGTGAAAATGGATGATGGTACAACAAAAGTATTTACTGGTTACCGTGCACAACATAATGATGCAGTAGGACCAACTAAAGGTGGGGTTCGTTTCCATCCGGCCGTATCTGAGGAAGAAGTTAAAGCGCTTTCAATGTGGATGACATTGAAATGTGGTATCGTGGATCTACCTTATGGCGGTGGTAAAGGCGGTGTCATCTGTGACCCTCGTCAAATGTCTATGGATGAAATCGAACGATTGAGCCGTGGATATGTACGTGCAGTTAGTCAAATCGTAGGACCAACAAAAGATATTCCTGCGCCAGACGTATTTACGAATGCACAAATTATGGCTTGGATGATGGATGAATACAGCCGTATGGACGAATTCAACTCTCCAGGTTTCATCACAGGTAAGCCATTAGTGCTTGGTGGTTCTCAAGGTCGTGACCGTGCGACTGCACAAGGTGTAACAATCGTTATCCAAGAAGCAGCGAAAAAACGTGGCATTGATATAAAAGGTGCGCGCGTTGTTATTCAAGGCTTCGGTAACGCAGGTAGCTTCCTAGCGAAATTCATGCATGATTTAGGTGCAAAAGTAATCGGTATTTCAGATGCTTATGGTGCACTACATGATCCTGAAGGTTTAGATATCGACTACTTATTAGATCGTCGCGATAGCTTTGGTACGGTAACAACATTATTTGAAAACACAATTTCAAACAAAGAATTACTAGAACTTGATTGTGATATTTTAGTGCCAGCTGCTATTGAAAACCAAATTACTGCTGATAATGCAAACAACATTAAAGCAAACATTGTAGTTGAAGCAGCGAACGGTCCAACAACTTCTGAAGCAACTAGAATTTTAACTGATCGTGGCATTTTACTTGTACCAGACGTATTAGCATCTGCTGGTGGTGTAACAGTTTCTTACTTCGAATGGGTACAAAATAACCAAGGTTATTACTGGACAGAAGAAGAAGTTGAAGAACGTCTTTACAAAAAAATGGTTGATGCGTTTGAAAACGTTTATACAACAGCGACAACACGTAACATTAACATGCGTTTAGCAGCTTATATGGTAGGTGTTCGCCGCACTGCAGAAGCTTCACGCTTCCGTGGATGGGTTTAATAAATAAATAAATAAATAAATAAATAAATACAAAACGAGTCACTCCTATATCATTAGGATGACTCGTTTTTTTCTTGGGGCGATTTGAATTTATTCGTTTGGATAAGATGCTCCAGCCGCTTTTCTAACATCGCTTTTCTTACTTTCCGCTCCTTTTGTATAACCATATATTTCAATATACCTAATCCACCGAAAATAACAACAAACCAAATAGTTACAATATTTAACATAATCATAAGCAAAATTCCTTTGTTCTATGCACTGTCTCTACTATACAATGACTACCTAAACAAAATCTGAACATATGGATAGATTATATGTGCAGGTAGATAGAATTGATATATAGACAAATAGAACTAATTGTTCAGATTCTGTTCAGGAAGACTATAGTAAATTGAGGTATGACGGTGTTAAAAATTTGAAAGGGGCGAAAATATTTAATGAAAAACAACGGAGTTTTAAATAGGTAGGAGGGAAAAGGATGCATATCAAAACGAAACAGAAAAAATGGTGGAAGCGTTCACTTACGGTCATGCTTTCACTTACACTTGTGACAAGTAGTGTTTCGCTGACAGGGTTGCCTAAAAAAGCGCTAGCAGCGGATCCTGTGAATCCGGGTGGTGTAAGTACACAACCAGTACTATGGTTGAAATCAAATGAAGGTGTAAAAGAAAGTGCTGGAAATTTAACACATTGGGCTGATCAATCTGTAGCACCAGTGAATTTTACACTTGATATTCCAACAGGACAAGAAGAGAGAACACCGAAGTATAACGTAAATGGTGTGAACTTTAACCCAAGTGTAAAATTTGATAACCCAAGTGGAGCAGCTCACTATAATCAATCTGCTAAATTAGTAGGAGATAAACAGATTACTTTCCAGTCTGGATATGCGGTTTATAAATGGCCTGAAGCTGGGACTGCAGGGGCACTTGTTGGTTCTACGGAAATAATCAAGTACGGTACTCAGATTTTAGGTGGGGGTGGAAGCGGTGGAAACTATTTCGCAGTAGGGACAGGTGCAAACTCTACATGGCGCTCTTTTGGACCTGCTAATAGAAAAATATTCCAAATGGCAAACTATGAAATGAATGATGATGGCACAAAGGCATTAGCAAGAATAAATGGACAGCTGACTACTGTAGGCCAACCAACAATTACAATTAAACCCATTACATTTACACCTGTTATTGGAGCTACTGGACCTGGAGCTTCTGGTAGTAACTTCTCAGGTCTCAATGCTGATGTGGCAGAGGTTATTTTGTATGATGGGGAAATAAGTGCAGATGCTGCTAAAATTGAAACGTATTTAGCCGTAAAATATGGCATTACGTTAAATGATGGTGCTAGCAATTACGTTGCGACGAATAACACGGTTGTGTGGGATGCAAACACCAAGTATCAACAAAATATCGCTGGTATCGGTCGTGACAATGCAGAGGACCTTGAGCAAAAGCAAAGCCGAAGCATTAACGAAGGTACACAGGTTGCAATTGGTGTTGAGGCACTTACAGCTACAAATTTGGCTAATCAAGGTACGCTTACAGATGGACAATATTTGATTTGGGCCGATAACGGCAAGGATCTAGCGTTCACAAAGCAAATCGGCACAACTCACAAAAATCATGCTGAACGTATTTGGAAAGTACAAACTACAGGAAGTGTGGGTGAAGTAGAAATTGCCATTCCAAAGAGTGCTCTTCCAGAAAACACAACATTACGAGTAGGAAGCAGCGATACAGATTTTGCACTAGCGACTGAACATACATTAACAGAGATTACTTTAAATGGCGCACCTCATTATGCTGCAAAAGCGACATTAGCCAATGGTCAATATTTCACGTTTGCAGCGGATGCACCAGCACCACTAAGCGTGAAAGTGGAAGAAATCACAGCGAATCAAAATCAAATTATCGTGTCGTTTGATAAAGACATCAAATTAACAGCACCTGAAGCAACTGGATTTACAGTGACAGTAGGAACTGAAACAATTACACTAACTGATGCCGATGTGAAAGTAAATCCAGCTGATCCAAAGCAATTACTGATTACATTACCAGGGACAGATTCCACTGGTAAATCCGTAAAAGTAGAGTATGACGGACAAGGAAAATTAACAGGTACAGATGGTGTACCGGTAAATAGCTTTGAAGAAACTATGACAAACACTGCCATACCATCTCTACAAATCACGGATCCAACAGGTAAAGTGAGCACTAAGAAACCAGACATTAAAGGAACAGTAGATAAAGACGCAACGGTGAAAGTTGTGATTAAAGATAAAGACGGCAATGAAGTACCAAATGCGAGTGGGAATGCGACGGTTGATGGAAGTGGCAATTGGGCATTCACGCCAAGCATTGACTTAGTAGATGGCGACTACATAATCGAAGTCGAGGCAAAAAAAGGCGACAAGATAGCAAAACAAACGGTAAACATGACAGTAGATACAGCAGCTCCAAATCCAACAGTGGGAGTAACAGCACCAACAGAAACGGTGAGTACAGGTAAACCAACATTTACTGGAACAGCAACACCAGGTGCAACAGTAAAAATCAAAAATTCTGATAACATAACGTTAACAACAACAGCAGATGAACATGGAAACTGGAGCATCACACCGAACAAAGATATACCTAACGGCATATACAATGTCGAGTATACAGCCGAACTTAATGGTCATACATCTGGCATAGTATCAAAACTTTTAACAGTCGATGCGCCAGATAAATCACTTTTAGCGACACGAGTGGAGATTGTCGAAGGCTTAACAAACGAAGATTATACTCCTGAAAGTTGGAATAACTTAGAGCCAGTATTGAGTGCAGCAAAAGCTGTATTGGACAATCCAAATGCAACACAAGCTGACATAGAAGCAGCTTACAATGCTTTAAAAGCAAAACATGATGGATTGGAGTTTGTAGATCCGGATAAAACAGTTGATAAAACGAATCTGCAAAAAGAGCTTACAATTGCCGCTGGGTTTAGCGAGTTGAATTATACGCAAGATAGTTGGTCTGCATTTGAAACGGCAAAAAAAGATGCTCAAGATGTATTCAATAATCCACAAGCAACCCAAGAAGAGGTGAATGCAGCTTGGGAAAAATTAGTTGCAGCGCGTCATGCATTAATAGATGCCCCGACTGCTCCTACAGTAGATAAAACAGCATTGCAAGCTAAAGTAGATGAATCAGCGAACTTATCGGCAGGTAGCTATACACCAGAAAGTTGGTCAAACTACCAAAAAGCGTTAAATGATGCAATAGCTATGTTGACAAAAGGAAGCGCTACGCAAACAGAAATAGACGATGCCTTACAAGCATTAACAGCAGCGCAGAATGCACTTGTAAAGAAACCTACACAACCAACATCAGGTCTAGGCTCACTAACACCATCAACAGGCGCATTAAGTCCAAACTTCTCATCAAAAGTCACAAATTACACAATGAATGTGAATTACGCAACGTCTCAATTAACATTTACAGCACTCCCGAGCAATCCAGATGCTACAGTGACGATGACTGTGAATGGACAAGTTGCGACAAATGGTCTTGTTCCACTCCAAGTCGGTGCAAATACCGTAGTTATTACGGTTCAAGATGGTACAGGAGTCAAACAATATACAATTACGGTTTATCGTGCCGCTGACTCGTCATCAGGCTCAGGCGGTGGCGGAGATACATGGACGACAGCTCCACCAACAACGACTGAACCTGGTACAACTACAACGAAAATCCAAGTGGCATTAGAAATTGATGGCGAAAACCCACTGGAAAAAACAACAGTAGAAATTGAGCGCACAAAACATGCCAAGGGTGAAATCACAGATTTTGTGGTATTAACAGAAGCGAACTCGAAGGAAGCTGTAGAAAAAGCGAACCGAATTGGCAATAACATTGTTCGTATCGTCATTCCGGATGTCAATGATGAAGTAGATAAAGTAACGATAGAAATAGCGAAACAATCTCTTCAATTACTACATGACAATGGTTTATCATTAGAATTTGCTACAGAGAATGGACTGATTGCAATTCCACTCAGCTCAATGGACGGTGTGAATGATAATTTCTACTTCCGTTTAGTACCTGTGAAAAAGGAAAGTGAGCGTAAGGCGATTGAAGAACGTGCAAGAGTGGAGAAGGTTGTCCGTAAAACACTGCAAAGCAATAATGTACGTGTCGTAGCTCGTCCAATGACGATTGAAACGAATATGCCAAGTCGACCAGTACAAGTGACACTTCCATTGAAAGGTGTTAATGTGCCAGTAGCGGCAGCTGAGCGACAAGCATTCCTAGACCAATTAGCTGTCTTTATTGAACATTCGGATGGCGAGAAAAAAGTTGTATTCCCTGAAGTCGTGACAAAGGCGAAGGGTGAACTTGGCTTACGTTTCACAGTGGACAAGTTTAGTACATTTACGATTATTCAGGTGGAAAAGCAAGCTATTCACCACCATGAAGCATACATTAAAGGCTTCCCTAATGGTACATTTGGTCCGGAGAAAAACGTGACACGTGCCCAAGTGGCAACGATGATTGCGCGTATCTTAGGCTATACAGATGGCCAAGCAGTTAGCAAGGCACCATTCAATGATATTCCAAGTAATCATTTTGCAGCTGGCGCAATTGCCTTTGTCAAAGAGCGCGGTATTATGAATGGGGATGTGGATGGCAACTTCCGCGCAAGTGAGAATATCACACGTGCACAAATGGCTACAGTGGTCGCGAACTATAAGCAGCTGCATATCGAAGAAAAATGTAGCAATTACATTCAATGATACAAAAGGCCACTGGGCGCAATGGATTATTGAAGCGAATCGTAATGCAGGCATTATTAACGGTCGCGCAGACAGAAGTTTCGCACCAGATGAGCACTTAACACGTGCCCAAGCCGTGGTGATGATGAACCGTATGTTTGAACGCGGTCCACTACATGGTGTGACAACACCAAGCTTCCCAGATGTAAAGGCATCTCACTGGGCGTTTAACGAAATTGAAGAGGCTGCAAAACCTCATGCATATTTCATCGATGAAGAGGGGCAAGAGCAGATTAATTGAATAAGTATGGGCAATTACAGGCTAAGTATTTTTTAGCCTGTTTTTCAGTTATTTATTGATTGAAAAGATTTTTTTGGTAATAAGTTGATATTTTTAAAAGATCTGTTCAGATTCTGTTCAGGCATCCCTTATAGACTAAATAGGAAAATCATGAAGCCGATATTTAGTGAAGGGGAGAACATAAAGATGAAAAATAGCACAACACTTTACGACAAACTATTTAAAGCAGCTATGGCTACAAGTGTAATTGCTGTTGTGGCATCAAACATGGCAAAAGCCGCAAATAGGAAGTATTTACGGATGTCAAAACAACCTCTGACTACTATGAATATGTTAATGAATTGTTTGAACGTGGCTTTGTGAATGGGTAAATTATTAAATAACTTCCCAATTATTGTTCAGAATTTGTTCAAATATTTTATAATAGAAAAAATTACATAAAAAAATAAATGACTAAGCAATCGAATGTATGTAAATAAATCAAACGATAGTAGGAACATAATAATGAAAAAAGATTTTGTAATAGTGTTTAGTATCTTCATGCTATTTGCTATAGTTTTTGTAATAGGGAATAGGCATTATTTTTTAGAAAATAATGACAGTATTGTGAAACAGGGAATGACGGTTGTTTCAAATGAGCAACTTGAAAATAATAACACCATTAAGCTCAATGGAGATTGGTCTTTTTATCCAAACGTTCTGATATCGCCTCAACAGTCATTAGATGATTTCGAAGAGCGGCGTATATCTATGAAAGTTCCTGATAAATGGGAGGATTATTTTCAATTCAATGAAAAAGGTCCTCTTGTCGGTACATATCATCTTGTAGTAAAGGTTCCTACAGAAGGGCAGTATGGTTTGTTTTTTCGCTATATTCACTCATCTAGTCGTGTTTTCATTAATGGTATTAAGGTTGGGGGAAAAGGAAACCCAAGTACGTCTTTCTCAAGCTTTCAATCAGAAAATGATGATACATTTATTGCCATTGGGCAAAGTGACGAGCAAGAGCTTGATATATTAATACAGGTAGCTAGCTACAATAAATATCCGACAGCGGGAATGATTTATCCTGTTGAATTTGGAACAAGGGAGAGCATACAGAATTTCTACGATCACAAGAGGTTAATTGATGTATTGGTGATTTTTGGATATATCGTTTTTGGCATCATTTATCTGACTATCTATGGACAAAGTCGCAAAAGGAAAGAAGAATTGTTTTTCGGACTTTATATGTTACTGATAGGTTTTCAGTCGTCCTTTACTAATCACAAGATTTTCTTTCAAGTTTTTCCTATAGCAGAAACCTTTACGCAGTCACGTTTACAGCTCGGTGTTATCCCTCTAATCGATATTTGTCAAATACTTTTTCTTTATACTATGTATCCACAAGTGGCGAATAAAAAAATTGTCAATACAATTGTTATTTCACTAGGTTGCGTTTTTTTTCTATATGGTATTTATAATCCATTTTATATCGATACAAGTGAAATGACTGCACAAGCAATGATTATTCGACAAATTACATACGTAGCTTTGATTATTTTGTTAACTGGCTACACGCAATTGATGTTAATCCGTGTTATCTTGAAAAAACTAGAAGGTGCACGATATATATTAATCATTTTTACAGGAGGTTGCTGTTATGCGTTATTAGTAATCATTAATTTTTTAATAGAAGTACCTAATGAGTATAGTAAATTGGTATTTTTGGGTTGTACATTAGTTGGCTTCACTTTACTCCTAAACTATCGTATGAATCAGGCCTTTACGGATGCACAGACATTATCAAAAGAGCTATTAGTACACAATCAAATGAAGGATGAATTTTTACTGAAAACCTCCCATGAATTGCGCACACCGTTAAATGGGATTTTGAATTTATCAAAGTCACTAATGGAAGGTGCTGAGGGGCCGTTGAAGCGTACCCAACAGGAGCAAGTGATTTTAATTCATAATGTGACGCAGCGTTTAGGTTATTTAGTAGAGGATTTACTGTTTTCATCCAATTATATGTCTGGCGAAATACGTGTCTCTCCTCGTACAGTGGCAATAACGGTGATTAATGAGGTAGTAGCAGAAATTCGCAGTGTGATGTCTACTAATAGTCACGTACGATTACTCGTTGAAGTAGATTTGACATTGCCACCCATGCTGACCGATGAATTGCGCTTTAAGCAGGTGTTGTACAATCTGTTACACAATGCTATCCAGCATACCGAAATTGGAGAAATTACTGTAACTGCCTATCAGCAAGAGAAACATATGGTCATCGAGGTAAGCGATACCGGAAAAGGGATTCCTGCTCAGGATTTAGAACGCATTTTTAATTCGTTTTATCAAGTGAAAAATAATCATCAGAAAGAGGGCCTTGGAATAGGATTAAGCATTGCAAAAAATATTGTAGATAAATTAAATGGTGATATTTATGTAAAAAGTACTTTAGGAGAAGGAACAATCTTTACATTCACAATGCCTCTTGCAACAGAAGAGCAAGTGGGTATTGAAAACTCATTCGCAATCGTCTCACGTGCCAACACATCCAAAATATTACAACTTGAGCTACCGTTGATTCATAATGGAAACGATAAAAAAATACTTGTAGTAGATGATGATCATGTCAATATAAAGGTTTTAGCGGATGTATTAGCACTAAAGGGCTATACAGTGATTGGTGTTGATAATGGCTTTGACGCTATCGACTACATCAAAACGAATCAAGTGGATTGTATGCTAGTCGACTTAATGATGGAAGGTATGTCGGGCTATGAATTATGTAAGCAAGTGCGCAAGCAATATGACATGTTAGAACTACCAATCATTGTTTTAACTGCTATTATGAAACATTCTGATTTAGTGCTAACCTTGCAAGTAGGAGCGAATGATTATTTACGAAAGCCTGTAGCAACTGATGAATTGCTTATACGAATAGAATCATTATTAGCGGTTAGACAATCATCAATAGATGCAATCGAAGTTGAGATGAATTATTTATATGCGCAAGTGACCCCTCATTTTGTCTATAATACACTCAATACAATTATTGGATTGAGCTATTCCGATATGGATAATACAAGGGAAGCACTATACTGCCTAGCAACTTACTTCCGTGCAAAGCTCAATGTTCATTATCGTAACAGTATGGTGTTGATTGAAGAAGAATTGGAGCTCGTAAAAGCATATCTTTATATTGAAAAGATGCGTTTTGGTAATCGTTTAACTGTCAAATATGATATTGATGAATCTATACAACTTATGATTCCAGCATTATCGCTACAGCCTTTAGTGGAAAATGCCGTTTTTCATGGTATTTCCAAAAAGCCAGAGGGAGGTACAATTGAAGTAAGTGTCCAGAGAGAAGGACAATTTGTTCGGATTAAAATACAAGATAATGGGGTAGGTATACCCGCTAAAAAGTTACAACAATTAATTAATGAAGAAAGTTCGCGCATTGGTTTTACAAATCCGTTAAAAAAATTTAAATTAATGAAAAATGCGAGCCTTCGTTTAAATAGTGAGGAAGGAAAGGGGACAACTATTCTAATATTATTACCGAAGGGTGATGGAGCATGAATATTATTATCATAGATGATGAAAAAATGGCTATTGATGTTTTACGTTTCAAGTTAAATCGACTTACACAATTTCAGATTTCTATTAAAGGAACATTTACGAATGCAGCCGATGCCCTGATTTTTCTAGAAAAAGAATCTATTGATGTTGTTTTTCTAGATATAGAAATGATTGATGTGCATGGCTTACAGGTAGCAAAACAATTAAAAGGGAAATCATCATCTACACAAATAATATTTGTTACAGCACATGCCCAATTTGCAGTGGATGCATTTGATGTAGAGGCAACGGATTATTTGTTAAAACCTGTTCATGAGAAGCGGCTCATAAAGGCGTTGATCAAAGCGCAGCAGAAGTTGCAATTACAAGAAGATGTAGCAAAAGTGAAAAAAGAACATCTCTTATATGCATATACATTTGGAAGCTTTTATTTATTGGATGCCCAGCATGAGGTTATGAAGTGGCGTACTAGGAAAGTGCGAGAACTATTTTTATATTTATGGTTTCATCAAAAAAAGCCTATGTTAAATGTTGTCATAATAGAGGAGCTCTGGCCAGATTTAGAATTTGAGAAGGCGGCCAGTAACTTACATACGTCTATTTACCAGTTAAGGAAGCACCTTAAAGAAAAAGGTATTCAAGATCCAATTCGATTGGTCAATAATCATTATCAATTAAATGTGGAAATTGCTAGTGATTATGATAAATTTATTTATTTGCTAGAGCAGAAAAGGCATGATGAAATATCCATCCAGCAGCTTTTAAATTACTATGAAGGTGATTTTTTAGCGGAGGAGGAGTACTCTTGGGCTATTCAAACCCAGCTGCGCTTAAAGCAAGGGATCTTACATGTACTCGAAATGTATATTACTACTACAATTTCTATTAATTCATTACTAAAATTAAACTGTTTACAAAAGACGTTAGAGCTAGATGAGTTTAACGAAAACTATATGTTTCTACTACTAGAATTTTTAATTGGGCAAAACAAAAAACAGGATTGTATAAAGTGCTATGAGAGGATACAAGAAAAATTATCGGAAATTGGTATTTCAGTACCAGAGAAAATTTTTAGTATTTATAATGCTTACATGATTCATGTTTAGGGATCTTTATTCTTTGCTTTCTCCAATATAAATATGAGAAAATCCAAGCAGAAAGGGGCGAATTGAATGGATTCATTTACATTTTATAACCCAGTGAAGTTACATTTTGGTGAAAATGCATTGGAAAAGCTTTCGAATGAGTTAGCGCAGCATGGTAAAAAGGTGCTAGTTGTATATGGTGGAGGTAGCGTTAAGAAAAATGGTGTATACGATGCTGTCATCGAGAAGTTACAAGAAGCCGATAAAACAATATTTGAACTAAGTGGTGTTGAGCCAAATCCACGTGTTGAAACAGCAAGACTTGGTATTGATCTTTGTAAAAAAGAAGATATTGATCTAGTCCTAGCTGTAGGAGGTGGTTCCGTAATTGACTGTTCTAAGCTAATAGCCGCTGGTGCAAAATATGATGGCGATGCTTGGGGTATTGTAAAGCGTAAAGTATTTGTGCAGGACGCTTTACCGCTTGGAACGGTATTAACGCTAGCTGCAACAGGTTCCGAAATGAACTCAGGCTCTGTTATTACAAATGCGGCTACTGAGGAAAAACTAAGCTGGGGTAGCCCTGCGGTATTCCCGAAATTTTCGATTTTAAATCCAGCGTATACGGTGACAGTACCAAAAAATCATACAGTTTACGGTATGGTTGATATGATGTCGCATGTACTTGAACAATATTTCCATAATACGACGAATACACCGATTACAGACGAAATGTGTGAAGGAGTATTAAGAACTGTCATTGCAACAGCACCTGAATTAATAGAAGATTTAGAGAATATTCCGTTGCGTGAAACGATTTTATTAGCCGGAACAATTGGGTTAAATGGATTCTTATCAATTGGCTCTCGCGGTGATTGGGCGTCACATAATATTGAGCACGCTGTATCTGCAGTGTACGATATTCCGCACGCAGGTGGTTTAGCGATATTACAACCACATTGGATGCGTCTATGTGTACCCGTAAATCCAGAACGTTTTGCAGGCATTGCAACACGCGTTTTTGGTGTTGACGCATCAGGGAAGTCTCCAGAAGAGGTTGCATACGAAGGAATTGATCGTTTATCGGCATTCTGGACTTCACTAGGAGCTCCGAGTCGACTTGTAGATTATGAAATTGATGATTCAAAATTCCAGCAAATTGTAGAGCATGCTATGCAAAATGGACCCTTTGGAAACTTCAAAAAATTACAGGAAGAAGATGTGCGAACTATTTTGCAAAACGCTCTTTAATATGAAAATAGACATGAGGCTACCCGTTGTAGTCTCATATTTTTTATTGTGCAAGTGTCCTAACAAAAATCTTAGGAAATAACTAATTCCTTGTCGAATGTTCTCGTTAATTGTAAAATTGTTCAGAATTTGTTCAACTATGTTTATTAAAATAAAGATAATAATAAACTAGGATAGAGAGGGACAAATGTTGAAACAAATGCTTGAAGATTGCAATGTCACATCGGGTTGCATAAAGACTCCATTTCAGCGGCACGTTTATAAAATGCAGAATTGTGTAGAAGTATTGGGGATTGAAACGAAATCACTGCAAGTTGAGAATGACCAAATTGTCACGGGATATATCGTTGATCAAAGTATATTCTTTAAAAGTTTACAATGTGGCCAAACGAATATTACCTTTACAGATGGTGTAAATAAAGCAAATGTACAAGTTTTTGTACGTCCTTCTGGAGAAATCGTTGTAGAAGTGGAACCTTATTTACGAGATGCTGAAATAGTGCTAGTTTATTATCGAACAATACTAGCAGATACAGCTATTGCGATTGATTTAAAAGGTGCTTTAAAACATTATTTGGTGACTCATCAAATGATGAATAATGATGATTCAATTGCAGAGGTACATTACCGATCTATGCATCCTAATGTATTGAAAGATTCTTATGCGGGTAATTTCATATTAGGTTGCTATGCAGATGGAAGAGAGATTACAAATGCAGAAGAATATGCATTAGCTAATCGATTGGCAACATTAAAATTCTCAAAAATCGTTATTCAACAGCAAGGTGTAAAAAAGGTTATTGCATTAAAAATGTTATTAACTTTTATGATAACAGATCATGTTTTTGTAAATAATGAAGAGATTCTAGATTACTTAATAGAAGATACAAAAGAAGTTAAACGAGAACAAAGTCATCTAGTGCTGGTATAATAAATAGCCAACTGCCTGAAATAAGGCAATTGGCTATTTATTTTATTTAGAAAAATTATTTTGGATCATGATGTTATTGTTTGGGTGTTGAGTTTTCCGGTCTTTCACCAATATGCACCCAAGCTAGTTTCCCATCATCCTCATCAAATAAAATGGCTACTTTTGATACGCCTTTCTGACTTGAAATGACCTCTGTTAAATGGTCGCGTACATCATCTAAAAAAGCGAGTGATAGGTTAGGATCAGCTTCGGCAACTAATTCCACATGTAAAAATTCGCCTTCTTTAACGACCTCTAAACGAACAATATCTTTAATGTTTGGGTCATCCATAACAAGATGAGCAATATGATTTAGCATTTCTTCGTCTGTTTCACCAATAACCCCACGCGCATTATCAAGGAAAACTTTCGCTACTACATAGAACATCATACAGCCAATAATCATTGATACAAGTCCTTCTATTCTTGTCCAGCCTGTAAAATGTGCGATTAAAATAGCTGCGAAGGCCAAGAAGTTACCGCCTGTAGCCACTAAGTCTTCCATAAACACTAATTTTGTTGCTGGTTTTGCGCGATTTAAATAGGGAAAAGCTTTAGGGATAGCAGTTATTATTCCAGTTTTCTCCTGCCCAGCGTCATGTAGTATTTCAACGGCAGCCTTCGCAAGAACTGACCCTTCTAAAACAATACCAATCAATAATACGCCAAGTGCAATGAACATTCCTTTAGATTCTCCAGCTGGGTGTATAAAATGATGCCAGCCTTCTTTTATAGTTTCATAAGAAAGGATCGCCACAATTATAACAGCAAAAAGACAAACTAAATTTACTATTCGGCCAAAGCCTCCAGGAAACTGTTTTGTCGGTGCTTTTTTCGAAAGCGCTGAGCCGATATAAACGAATAATTGGTTTGCTGCATCTCCTAGTGAGTGCATCATTTCTGCAAACATGGCAACATTACCTGTAAAGAAGAAGGCAACACCTTTAATAATTCCTAAAAAGGCATTGACAACTGCTGCCAACAGAGAAGGTTTATTCCCGTTTTTTAATAGTTTCAATATTTCTGCCACAAAAGAATCCTCCAACTAGTTTAAAATTTCCATCTCGATTTTTTCTATATAGGGTAGTGTTCGTAATGAACGATAAAATGACAGTAAGTTATCAGAGACTATTAATGATAAGCGTAAATCTAATTCGTGAAAAACATGTTCAGGATCCGGAATATCTTGAATGCGTATGTTTTCGATAATAATATTGTTTTCCTTTAGGAATTGTAAAAAGGATTCACTCTTTTCATCATTATTAATCTGAACCTTCAATGATATTTCTCGCATACGAATTCTTCTTGGTCCTATTTTCATTAGAAACGGCGATAAAACCTCAATTCCGAAGACAATGATAATAACGGCTAATGTAGCATCTATATAGAAGCCTGCACCAACTGCAATCCCTATTCCCGCAGCTCCCCAAATCATTGCTGCAGTTGTTAAACCTGAGATACTATCATTCCCGCGTCTTAAAATAACACCTGCTCCAAGAAATCCAATTCCACTAACAATTTGAGCAGCCAAACGAAGGGGGTCCATTGTTATATTGATTCCTGACCTAGGGGGTGTTGAGTAGGCGGTTTCAATCGAAATAATAGTGAGTAAACAGCTAAATGTAGCAATAACTAAGCTCGTTTTTAATCCTACAGGCTTCTTTTTTAATTCCCTTTCGATGCCGATTACTAAACTTAATGTGGCTGCAATTACTAATTTTATGCCAACTTCATATGTAATCATATTTTCCAAGGTTTCCATACGCAACCCTCCACAGATATTTCGTATTGCTAAGAGATATGCAAGGTGTCATTATTATATGTACATTACTTTTTTGTATTGTACATCACGATCGTAATGAAGTATAAGTATTTTTAATTCTTTCTGCACATATTTTTGGTAGCGAAAGAAAGCTGCAGCCACAATTGTTCTATACAGCGAAAGCAAAGCGACAGCCACAAAAGTTTTATGTAGCGAAAGCAAAGCGTCGGCTACAAATGTCTTTACCTCTATATGTAGTGAGATGAATGTGAGTATAAGTTAAAGTTTCCCGCAGATTTCACGGGATTGGAAAGGAGTCTTTAAAGGATGTTAGCCTAAAATCATCGTATCCATGCGATAACGGCTAACTGACCTGCATCGGTAAAAACGCCACGTCCTGTGGCATTACCGAAATGACCGACATCGTGTCGGCCCTCATGCAGGCCTGAGCGTAAAACCGAATCCAGACGTAATGCTACCTAGACAAAATTGATTGGAGGTTGGATTTTATGGAGAAACCAAAAATTCATCCATACATACCTATTTTTATTGGCGTTATTTCAGTATCCTTATCTGCCATATTTGTAAAATTAGCAAATGCAGAAGCGGGGGTTATTGCGTTTTACCGTATGTTCTTTTCGGTGTTAATAATGGCTCCTCTGTTTTTTTGGAAGTACGCTAAGGAGGTAAAGGGATTAAGAATACGTGATTGGCTATTTTCTTCTGTTGCAGGTATATTTTTAGCCTTTCATTTTATTTTGTGGTTTGAATCACTTAATTACACTTCTGTAGCAAGTTCTACAGTTTTGGTTACACTACAGCCATTGTTTGCATTTGTAGGTACATATTTTTTCTTTAAAGAGAACATTACCCTGAAAACCATTTTTGCAGGAGTTATTGCTATTGTCGGTAGTATTTTAATTAGTTGGGGAGATTTTAAACTTAGCGGTACTGCATTTTATGGAGACATGCTTGCTCTTGTCGCGTGCGCAC
Organism: Lysinibacillus sp. NPDC093216; assembly: GCF_050280325.1. NCBI lineage: Bacteria > Bacillati > Bacillota > Bacilli > Caryophanales > Bacillaceae > Lysinibacillus > Lysinibacillus sp. NPDC093216. The sequence goes on from NZ_JBNNVB010000023.1 coordinate 86,305, forward strand.
TCGTTACAGCTTACTTTTTATTTGGACAAGATGTACGGAAAAGATTATCTCTTGTGACATATACGATGATTGTTTATGCTGTTAGTACAATTACATTGTTTATCTATGTTCTTATTAAAGGGGAATCGTTCGGTCCATATTCTGCTATGGACTGGATATGGTTTATTTTATTAGCGATAGTTCCTAATTTATTTGGTCATACTCTATTTAATTGGTCTATTAAATACGTTAGTACAAATGTAGTCTCCGTTGCGATCTTATTTGAACCAATTGGCGCGGCCATTTTAGCTCTTCTAATTTTTAAAGAGTATTTAATAGCCACACAAATTTTTGGCGGATTCATTGTTATAGTAGGAATTCTCTTATTTGTAGTCGATGAGAAAAAGATTTTTAAACTTTTTTTAAAAAAAGCTTGATTTATAAATTGCTATATTATATATTATTACTTGTCCTTAACAAGAAGGACGACTTGAAAAAAAGATTTGAAAAAAGATTTGAAAAAAAGTTGTTGACTTCTTATCGGATACAAGTTATGATAATAAAGTCGCTGAAAACAACAGCAACAAAATGAACCTTGAAAACTGAACAAGCAAAACGTAATCAATAAAGTTTTTAGTAACTAACCTAGAGTTGGTGAACGAAACAAAATTTTGGACATCAAACATGATGCCAGCAAAACAATTTGAGCTAATCAAATTTCTTTTTATGGAGAGTTTGATCCT
>NZ_JBNNVB010000024.1:0-86908 GCF_050280325.1 Lysinibacillus sp. NPDC093216
TATGGAGACAACATAAAAAATAGAGAAATCCGAATTTGAATTCATTCAAATTCGGATTTCTCACTAATTGAAGCTAGTTATGTCCCAGCCTCTTTCTTTATTCTTTAAAAGAACCCATTGCGCATTTCGAAGATGTTGTAAAACAATCTAGCATCTCTAGCCATTTTACTATTAGCGTTCATTTGTGGTCGCAAACAGTTTTGGAACATTTCATCGCAATATCTTGATCTACCATATCGAGCATAACATTCGTCGTGTAATTTGCAGCATGAATCTACAGCGTTGATAGGTCTACCTGGTCCTGAACATCCTGGACCACAGTATTTATATCCAGGGTAGCAAAAACCAAATTTGCGTTGTCTGTACATCGTCTATTCTCCTTTTTTAAAAGAAATAATGGTTACTATAAAATATGAAATTTTTGCTTTTGGAAAGGGATTAAAAACTAATGTAAGAGAAAAAAGGCATTAACTTATGAGAAAAATCTATAAAATGTAAGGTTCCTGTAAGCTTATAAAAAAACTGCTGTAAGGATGGAAAGCTAAAATAGCTATAGTGCAGTAAAGTTTGAAAGATAAGGAGTTTTAAAGAATGAATTCATCCGTACCTCAAAAAGAAAGAATCGTTTCCTTAGACATTATTCGTGGGTTAGCGTTATTTGGCATTTTGTTTATTAATGTAGCGGCCTACCAGATAATAGTAGAGGGAGGTCCGATGCCTGACTATAGTGGAATTAATGGTATTATTAGTACGCTTATTGGTATTTTTATTGAGAAGAAATTCTTTTCGATTTTTTCATTCCTCTTTGGTGTAGGTTTTTATATTTTTGCTTCGCGTGCAGAAGCTCGTGGCGATAAGCCAAGATGGCGTTTTGCAAGACGTTTACTAGCTTTATTGTTAATTGGCATTGTTCATATTTTTGTTTTCTGGGGATCAATCCTTGCTATTTATGCAGTAATAGGTTTCTTACTGATACCTTTTTATCATGCAAAGATTTCAACAATTAGTAAATGGTTATTTGCGATTATTACTGTTCATATCCTGTGTATTCTTGGACAAATATTAATGCCAAATCAAGAAGCCTTTTCAACTGTTTTTGGTTTATTAGGAAATGATGCAATTACTATTTTTATCATGTTTTTAACTGGTTTTTTAGTAGCAAAAGCTGATTGGATTAGTCATGTAAGTGAATACTCAAAACAAATAAAGTGGCTACAATTTGTGACGTTCCCACTTTTTGTTGGCATTTCAATATGGATTTGGTTTGCAGCTCAAGATGGATACGAAAATCTAAATTCCGTTATTAGTTTAGGGGTAATTCCGACAACGTATTTTTACTTAGCTTGTCTATTTGTTTTGTTAGAAAATAAGAAAATTGCGAAGCTGCTTAAGCCAATTGGACGAGTTGGGCAAATGGCATTTACAAACTATTTAGCTCAAAGCTTTATTGGCCTAGCTCTTATGTCGTTAATGGGGCTTGAAGTTGTTTCACCTTCTGATGCGGTGATTATTGCAATCTTAATTTTTATCATTCAAATTATCTTTAGTGTCATCTGGTTCAAATTCTTTAAAATGGGGCCATTTGAAAAGCTATGGCGCTTTATGACATATGGAAGAAAAGCAGTACCGACTAAATAAATATTTTTGCGCGAAACTCCCTGGAGATGAATGATTCCAATCCACCAGGGGGTTTTTAGTGCTATGATAATATGTATGAATTTGTAAAAAATGAAACCTAAAGTAGGGGATATTCGTAAATTAGGTATCGACATAAAGGAGAAATACGAAATGGCAAAACAAATGAAAAAATATATAGCAGTCACAACAGCATCATTTATGGCTATGCAATTAGCCGCGTGTGGGAATACAGAAAGTCAAAATGTCGGGGAGTCCTCTGCCTCTTCAGCTGATACAAATAATGTAACGGAAGAAAACAATACGGCAACAGCTAGTGGTGATTTACAAAGTGTGTATGACAGCGACATGGCAAATGCATGTGATGAATGGGAAGAAAGTGATGATGGTTCGTTCGAGTGTTTAGATGAAAATTCGCCTCATTATGCACATCATTTCTTTAATGGACTTATGTATGCAACTGCCGGAGCAATGCTAGGAAGTGCCATTTATAAAAGCCGCAATCTAAAGGATGGTACAGATAGAGAGGATAGAGGTGGCGGTTCAGCAGTGCCACGTACGAATCATAGTAATGCTAGCGAAAGTAAAAATACAAATGGAATTACTACGAACGGCTCTCAAAATTCGTCTGGTACAACATCTAATAGTTCAAATAACTCAACAACAAATAGCTCTAATTCAAATACAAGCGGTTCCAACTCTTATTCGAGTGGCAAGCGTTCATTCTCAAATAGTTCAGATTCATCTTCGAATAGTTCTTATTCAAATCACTCATCGTCCAGCACTGGAAAATCAGGCTTTGGCTCAGGTGGTGCCTCTAGAGGCGGCTCTTCATCTTCTTAAAAGGAGAAATCAATATGGACAATTATTTTCAACAGCGCCAAGCGTTTTATTCTCAACTTCCTAATTTCTTTCCAGACTTTGAGGATCTAGAGTACGCCTTATACGATGTACTAGATTTACCCAAAGAGAAAATCGATGAAATTAACTATGCATCTACTATACTTTGGAAAATATTTTTAAAGGTTGGCAAACAATTTAAGCATTTATCGGATGAACAACTTTTAGCACTAGGCATTCGTTCTGAAATGCTGCCATATATCCAATTAGATTATTTACAGCAACAATCGATACTAGCTCGCTTCGATTTTATTTGTACAGAGAACGGAGAAATAAAATGTCTTGAATTAAATGGTGAAACGCCATTTCTTGTCCAAGAAACCTTTGAAATCAATGAAGCGCTTTGTCAGCATTTAGGATTTGATAGTCCGAATGATGTTTCGGCATTACATAAATCCTTGTCTGGTGCACTTTTTGCGGCTATGCATTATTTAAATGATGTGAAAAAACCTAAAATCATCATTACAGGGAAAACGGCTGCGGAAGATTATGAGGAATATTGTCAGGTACAGTTTTTAAAGAAATGTATACCTTTTGATGTGGAATATGTCCCTATACAAGAGCTAATCATTTTTTCAAGTAACACTGCTAATATAGCTCGAGGCCTTTATACGCCTGCTATGGAGAAAATTGATATTTTATATCGTCCTGCACACCCAGTAGAGTTTTTAATAGATGATATGTCTTCCGATGGTGATCGTATAGGTCTACAATTACTGGAACTTGTAAAAGACAGGCAGCTTGCTATTATTAACGCACCTGCTGCATATGTACTGCAATCGAAAATTTTATTATGGCTGATTTGGGAGCGAAAAGATGATCCGCTTCTTTTTAATGCAGAAGAGCGAGCTGCTATTCAGAAATATATGTTGCCAACGTACCTTTCGGCAGAGCCATTTGTTCAGGAAAACTTGCCGTTTGTCAAGAAACCTGTCTATTCGCGGGAAGGGAATACTGTAGAAATTTATGCAGGGGATGGTACGAAAACAAATGCCTCTGCGTATACCCATTATGATGATAATTTGTTTATTTATCAGCAGTACGTGGAAATGCCCTCTATAACGATAAAGCTAAAAGATGGATTACAAACAAAGAAATGGTTAATCGGCTCATTTATCGCTGATAATCGTGCATGTGGCTTATCATGTAGAGTAGGCAATCAAATAACAGAATGGGATTCTCACTGGTTAGCTGTTGGATATAGAGAAGAAAATTAAATAAAAAACGGCGAGACTTTTAACTTCTTTCAGCAAGTGTTTTGGTAGCGAAAACGAAGCGACAGTTACAGAAGTCACCCACCTCTATAGGTGGTGAGTATCCGCTGAAATAGAGGAACTCAGTCTAAGAACGCCACGTCCTGTGGCAATGACTGAATGACCAACTTCGTGCTGTTGCTGTCGCTTCGTTGCACTACGCTTTCGCGCAAAAAACATCTGTTGGCCTAAAGCCTCAGGCGGATGTCACGGAATCGGCTTTGTGCAAGTACAAAACCTCAGGCCGATTCCGTACGCAATTATGCCGAGACATAATTGCGCAGATAATTACGCCATGTTACTCGTTTCAGCCTTCGTCAATCCATACTTGATATGGAATATAGGTTTCTAGTTCAGAAAAAGTAAACTCAATGGAGGAGTGTTACTACCACATGCAGGGAACATTAGTCTCGTAAATCTTTATTTTCGTTTATAGTCTTGTCTAAAGAAAATAAGAGAAAGTATCAGTAAAATTATTGGAAGAAAAAAGAATCCAGAGTCATATTTAATTGAATGCTCCAGTTTTAGTCCAAACAAATAAATGAATAAAGTAAAAGAAACAGATAAAGAGATTGTTCCCGCTATAGTCTTCATTGCCAGCCCTCCAGTATATTTTCTTACACGCGATACTCTGTAATAAAAAGTAAAATATTTATTCTAATTTTTATACCCTCAATTCAAATTTAGTAAGGCTTTTTCTGTTATTAGAATGAAACAACTATATAAGCCTTGAACATTACTAAAGATATGCTTCGCTTTGAAAAACATTGCTTGATAAAATTGAAAATCGGCGAGGCTTTTTTATAAAGTTTCGCCGATTTTTATTTTACTCGTTCCAGCCTTTACAGACGTCAACCCATTCTTGAAAGGGTGTATAAGTTTCTAATTCAGAAATAGTAAGCTCAATAGCAGAGTTGCTACTACCACATGCAGGGAATACCGTTGTGAAGCGTTTAAGTGATTCATCCAAATAAATAGCAACGCCCTCATTCACGCCAAAAGGACAAACACCTCCTACCTCGTGTCCAATCTTTTCAAGTACTTCATCTTTTCCAAGCATTTTTGCCTTTGTACCAAAGGCTGCTTTAAATTTTGCATTGTCGACTTTGGCATCGCCTGCAGCAACAATTAGTATCGCGCCATCGTTCACGAGAAACGATAACGATTTTGCAATGCGCTCAGGCTCGCACCCGAGTGCCTGTGCTGCTAGTTCAACGGTCGCCGAGCTTTCGTTTAGCTCCTGTATTTTGTGTTGCACATTCCATTGTGCTAAATGTTCACGTACTTTTTCAATTGCCATATGTAATACCTCCTTACAATACTACGTTTTATTTTAACATAATTTTCTGAATAAACAGTTGTGTTATCTTCCGGAAATAACCTATTATAAAAATAGTAAGTATAAAATTACTCTTTTGGAGGTGGAGCCGTTGATTATGAAAGTGCTACAGTCTCTTTTTGTACTAATCGGATTATTATTTTTCACAGGAGTAGTTGGGTTGTATTTAATGATTAGTGGCGGGCTACATTTTAGTGGACTACTCTTAACTGTTCCGATATGTTTATTTGTCCTATTCGTTTGTTTAATTTTTGATTGGTTGACAACAACAAAACGGAAAATATGGTTAGCTGGAGTAATGGGCATTGCGTTGTTGATTGCCTCGATTAAGCCTATTCAATATTACTACAAAATGAGTATTCCAACTGTTGATGCAGAAATTGATGTGTCACTCTATCAACCGTTTACAGAGCAAAATAAAGTAGTAAAGTCAGATACAAAGGCTTCATTGCAATTAGTTGAGTCACTACCACGCTTAGATGGGGCGACGGCGATGTATCCACTGTATGCTGCCTTTGTAGAAGCAACCTATCCAAAGGATTACTATCCATATGATAAAAGTAGAGTGATGGTTAGTCGTACACCTGAAGCTTATCAAAATTTGATTTCAGGAGATGTTGACCTGATTTTTGTAGCAGCGCCATCTGAATCACAGAAGAGGCAAGCTGAGATGGAAGGTCTTACATTTGACATGACCCCCATTGGGCGAGAGGCATTTGTCTTTTTCGTCAATCAAAAGAACAGCGTAGAAAATTTATTACTGGGGCAGTTTAAACAAATATACGCTGGGAAAATTACGAATTGGCATGAAGTCGGTGGTGAAAATGCTGCGATTCGTGCCTTTCAACGCCCAGCTGATAGCGGAAGCCAAACAGCACTTGAAAGAATGATGGGAGATACACCAATCATGGAAGCACCTGCTGAAAATGTTGCGACAGGTATGGGTGGTATTATTCATGAGGTATCACAATATCGTAATTATAAAAATGCCATTGGCTACACGTTTAGATTTTACTCAACAGAAATGGTGAATAACAAAGAAATTAAATTATTGTCCATTGATGGGATTGAGCCCACAAAGGAAAATATTCGTAATGGCACATACCCACTCGTATCTGAATTTTATGCTGTAACAGCAGGAACAGATAATCCTAATGTAAAGAAGTTTATCGACTGGATTGTATCAGATGAGGGGCAAGCACTTGTTGAAAAAGTTGGTTATGTACGAGTAGAAAATGACTGAATAGTTTGCTATACTAGTAGTACAATCAAATATGATAGTTTTCTAGGGTTCCGTAGCAATGCTAGTCTGGTCCGAGAGAAAACCACAAATGATTTTGTGACACGGAAGGATAAAAGCCTGGGAGATACTGTTTACAGCAGTGTTTCTTAGGCTTTTTTTATTTGGCTACTATGGGAGGGAAGCTGAAGAAATGATCGGGTAGGTCAGTAATTTGATCGGGTAAGCCGAAGAAGTGATCGGGTAGGTCAGTAATTTGATCGGGTAAGCCGAAGAAGTGATCGGGTAGGTCAGGAAACTGCTCGGGTAAGGAAAAGAAGTGATCGGGTAGGTTAGTAATTTGATCAGGTATGCCGGAAAACCACGCACTTTGCTTAAAGGGAACTGCCCAATAATAGTATACATCCGTGTTTAACAATAAAATGGAGGAATTCGCAATGAACAAACAATGGTTAAGTGTCATAATTGCTGCTTTTTTTGAAGTCGGTTGGGTTATTGGCTTAAAGCATGCAGGGAATGCACTCGAATGGATTGGTACCGCAATTGCAATTTTTGTTAGCTTTTATTTATTGATTAAGGCTGGAGAATGCTTACCTGCTGGCACTGTTTATGCAGTATTCGTAGGTTTAGGGACAGCGGGTACTGTATGTTCTGGTAGCTTACTATTCGGAGAGCCATGGAAATTAGCTAAGATTTTATGTATTGCCGTTTTACTTGCAGGGGTCGTCGGTTTAAAGCTAGTGACAGGTGAGCCTAAAGAAAAAGAGGTGAACGAATAATGGCATGGATTGCATTAGTAGTCGCGGGACTATGTGAGATGATGGGTGTTTATATGATTAGTAAATATAATGATGCTAAAAGTATAAAAAATTTGGTGTTATTGATTTTCGCATTTACCTTGAGCTTTGCTGGCCTTGCATATGCTATGGAAACATTACCAATGGGGACAGCCTATGCAATTTGGACAGGAATTGGAGCGGCCGGTGGCGCTTTACTTGGAATGTTGTTTTTCAATGAATCCAAGGACTGGCGGCGAATTGTATGCATTATTCTTATTTTAGGTGCAGCTATATGTTTGAAACTATTATATTAAAAAACAATATCTTGTAAGATAAAATAAACCAACCAGTTGCTGATTTATAATGACAACTGGTTGGTTTATGATTTCCTGTTTATTCTATACTCTTAAGTGATTCAATCATATCAATTTTCTTTACAGTTTTTCTTAAAAATATGTTACATAAAATAGTAACAATAAAAGTGATGATTACTGGATACAGTAAAGATCCTATATCTAGTGTGATAGGAAACACCATATTATCAAGAGTGAATTTCTTTATAATGAGCATATATAAAGCAATCCCTATTGGAATTCCAATAATTACCCCAAAAATAGTAATAAAAATATTTTCCATAAAAATAAGCTTATTTATTTTATTTCTTTGGTAACCTAGTACCTTTAATGTTGCCAGTTCCCGTATCCTTTCAGTTATATTAATTACAGAAATGTTATATATTGCTGCAAAGGATAATACAATTGCACAAATAATTAATACCACAATCATATTATATAGATTTTGTAGACCGTCTTCAGTAAGCTTCTTTATTTCATTTTTAGACTTAACTTCTTTTAGATTCCCCATACTATTAAAGGTTTTATAAATTTCGTCCAATTTGGTTGGGTCTTTTCCTTGAATTAGAAGTGTGCTTGGTTCATAATAAACGCCCAAATTAGATAAGAGCTTCGGTGTAGCGAATATTTCTTGATTTAAATACTGTTCAGATATATTAGAGATTTTTACTTCTATAGATTTCCCTTTATACTTTGAATCTATTAATTTTAATTGAAGTGAATCCCCAATAGATAACTTATATCTTTCTGCAAATCTTTTAGCGACTATAACACCTTCATCATCTAGAGGTAATATGTTTCCTTCTTTATTAAAATTATTTATTAAATTATTTTCCTTATTTGTAATTAGTAGATTGCTATCTTTTTTATCTTCAATATTAGTAATAACTACACTAGTTTGAGCCAGTGTATTAAAATTAATATCATTATATGGGATATCGCTACTTAAATTTTTAATAGGTGTTTTATACACAACCCTAAGATCATAATTATATACTTCATTAAATTGCTTATCTATTAATAATTGTCTAGAGCCCTTATATCCAAAGGCAAGTATCAATAAGGTGACACAGCAGACAACCCCTAAAGAACTGTAAATAGCTCTTTTTTTGTTAATAAAAATATTTCTTAAAATAAGTTTATTACTGTAAGAAAGCTTTCTCCAAAAAGTTGTATTTCTTTCTATTAATATTTTTTTAACTTTTTTAGGGGGTTTGACTCTTAATGATTCAGTAGTTGTTTCTTTTAAAATTATTTTACAAGACATGAATGATGCTAAAACACCAAATGCAATGGAAAAAATTATAGCGATTAAAATAAAGATATAATATATACGAATTTCAAAGCCAGGAAGTGAAATTATTGCTCTTACTTGGTCCATAAATATTTTTGGAAAGAATATTGACCCTAACAATGATCCAACAAGCCCACCAATAAATCCAATTATTATTGCATAACCAAGATAATGAGTTACTATTTTTGAATTTTTAATACCCAATGCTTTCATGATTCCAATTTGAGTTCTTTGCGAATCCACAAGCCTGGACATTGTTAAAAAGGTAATGATAGCAGCAACTAGAAAGAATATAATAGGCAATATTTTTGCAAGTTCTTCTTGTTGCTTTATTTCACCAGTAAACTGTTTATAACTTAAATTTAAGTCTCTTTTTAATGTATAAAAATAATGTAAATTAGTTGAACTTTTTTCTATTTCATTTTCAACTAAATTTAAATCTAATCCATCCTCTACATCAATAACGACTTCATTATAAATATTTTCCCCTATAATATTACTCATTGTTTGTTCTGAAACGTATGCTATCCCGTATTCTTTATGGTTCGGGGGGAAATCTGAGGTATCCCTAGATTTTATAGTATATTCGGAACTTTCGCCGAATCCGCTTATTTTTAAAGTGATATCTTTATAAGCTGTGCTTAGGTTTATTTCATCACCAACAGAATAATTATGTTCTTTTGCATAATCTGTATCTAATACAATTGAATGAGAGTCTGTTGGTCTATTTCCTTCAATCATTACTATTTGATTAATACGATTATTTTGAGGGAGTGAATGTAGCTTTAAAGTCGTTTTTACATCATCAAACTTTTGATTTGCATCTAAAACATAACGTCCTTCAATATTTTTAATACCATCAATTTCCCCTAATTTTTGGACATCTATAGGAGTTATATTGTCATAGTAAACCCATAAATCAGCTAGGTTCGTCTTTTCGAAATATTCAGAGGAATATTCACTGAGATTTTTTGAGAAAGTTGAAAACCCTGCAAAGAAAAATGCTCCTACAATAATTACTAACGTAATTGCAATAAATTGCCCCTTATATAATTTCAGGTCTCTTATTAATTTTAAAAATAATTTATTCATTACCATTCAATATCCTTTATAGTTTTTTTATTTTCATTTATAGTAATATTCTCAATAATACCACTTTTCACTTTTATTACTTTGTCAGCCATAGGGGCAATAGCTGAATTATGTGTTATTAAGACGACACATTTATGTGTTTCTCTATTTATGTCTTCAAGAAGTTGCAATACTGATTTCCCTGTTTTATAATCTAAAGCTCCAGTTGGTTCATCACAAAGTAAAAGTAATGGATTTTTAGCAATCGCTCTAGCTATTGCAACTCTTTGCTGTTCCCCACCGGAAAGTTGAGAAGGGAAATTATTCATTCTGTCAATTAGACCAACTTGTTTTAGAGTTTCTTCAGGATCTAAATGATTTTTAGAAACTTCAACTGCAAACTCAACATTTTCTAAAGCAGTAAGATTAGGTATTAGATTATAAAATTGAAACACAAAGCCAATTTTTTTTGCTCTGTAGTCCGTTAGTTTTTTTTCATTAAACTCTGTAATATCCTTTTTTTCCACGATTACCTCTCCTAAAGTAGGAGTATCCATGCCACCTAAAATGTTCAAGATTGTACTTTTACCAGCACCACTTGCACCTAGAATGACAACAAACTCTCCCTCCTCAATAATGAAATTTACTCCATTTAACGCTTTTATTGGAACTTCACCTATGAAATATTCCTTGGTAATATTTCTGAATTCAATTAAATTATTAGTCACTAATTTTTTCCTCCTTAAGTAAAATGGAATAAACTACCTATCAATTTTGAGCCCATTGAAAGTGTTTTATCCCTCCCGTACCATGTAAATTAGGTACGTTAGCTTTTATTACATTATTTGTAAAAGCCTTTCTTCTTTAGTCAGTTCATATCAAACTGAAGATAAATTTTCTTAAAAGAGTGGTTTTGTAGAAGGTACCTTAGTTAATTCTTCTGAAGAATGTCTAATAAATAGAATAGATACAATTGGTAACTCAATAAAATTTGTGTGGTTGCATGAAGGATATGAAAAGAGAAGGTTAAAATTGATATATAAAAATTCTAATATTTCACAACAATAGGAATATATCATAATATTTTTTTATAATCAACCTATTTTGTAAAAAAATAGAAATTTTCAAAAACAACAGGATTTTGTTTAATTTGATAAAATTAACATTTTTGTTTGATTAACCAAAAAAGCTGTGATAACATTTTAAAAAATGGCAATAATAGTTATATTTATAGAATTACTGTAATTATTATCTGGGGCAAAAAGATGGTGGTGAGTGATATTTAAAATTTAATGTTTTTAAAAGTTATGCTAAGTGCTTAGAATTTTTTCTTCTTACAAAGTCGTAAAATAAAATTTTCATCTAAAAGGCAAAGGTAAGTTTAGATGACCTATTTTCTATATCGATCTTTAAGGAGGAAAATATATTCTTAGCCTTTTTTATTCTTAATAATAATCAGAATTATTTGAATGTAGAGGAAATCTTTGAAATTTCTGTTAAAAACAAAAATAAGGTATATCAAATTTATTTAAACAGTAAGTGAATTAGTCTTAGATAAAATATCTTAACTGAAGGGAATGTATTTAATGGAAAAAAATTTAAAATATTCAAAACAAAATATTTTAACGTATTTAGTAGATTTGATTGAGGATATATTAGATTTAAATATTTCTCACTCTGATGAGCCTTTTACTGATTTAGGTCTTGCCTCTATAGATATCCCATTATTTATTGAAAAAGTTTCGAAAAGATTTGGTATTAACATTCAAGTTTCCTCGTTATTTGAATATCCGAATATAAATGAATATACGGATTATTTATTTAATGAGTTAAATAAAGAAGAAACAACGGTTAAAAATTTTTTAGACAGTGATTTAAATGCTACTGACAAAGATTCTATAGCTATTGTTGGAGTTAGTTGCCGTTTCCCAGCAGGAGGAAATAGTCCGGAGGAATTTTGGGATATATTAATGAATGGAAAAGATGGTATATCCAATATGCCAGAAGAGAGATGGGATATAGAAAAATTCTATAGTCCGGATAAAGGCGAACCTGGAAAATTATATACAAAAAAAGGCGGTTTCCTAAATATTCCAATAGAACAATTTGACGCGAAATTTTTTAATATATCTCCAAAAGAAGCTTATGCTTTAGATCCTCAACAAAGAATGCTATTAGAGCTAACTTGGGAAGCTTTTGAAAATTCAGGGATAAATATAGGTAATTATTTTGGTAGTAATACTGGTGTATATGTAGGTATTGCGGGAGAAGAATACTCATTTGCACATTATAAATCAGGAGATTTACGTAAAATAGATGCATATTCTCTAACTGGAACAACTTTTAGTACAGCTTGTGGAAGAATATCCTATACTTTTGGCTTTGAGGGGCCTTCAATGGTCCTTGATACAGCATGTTCCTCTTCTTTAACAGCTTTACATGTTGCATGTAAAGCGTTGGAAGCTGGTGAAGTAGACACTGCAGTAGTAGCAGCAGCTAATTTGATGATTTCTCCAGCTGTTCATGTATGTTTTTCTAAATTAGAAGCTATTTCTGTAGATGGACGTAGTAAAAGCTTTGATGCATCTGCTAATGGATATGGCAGAGGAGAAGGTGCTGGCGTTATTATTTTAAAACGATTAAAAGATGCTGAAAAAAATGATGATAATATATTAGGTGTAGTTCGCGGTACCGCAGTAAACCAAGATGGTAAAAGTAATGGATTAACGGCACCAAATGGTTTAGCTCAGGAAAAAGTTATTAAAAAGGCATTAAATGATGCCAGATTAAATGAATCGGATATTGATTACATTGAAATGCATGGAACTGGTACAAAACTGGGAGATCCAATAGAGGTAAAAGCAGTTGTTGAAACATACGGTAAAAATAGAACGAAAGAAAACCCATTGAAAATCGGTTCAGTTAAATCAAATATTGGGCATTTAGAAGCAGCTGCGGGTATGGCTAGTATCATAAAAGTACTTTTATCATTTAAAAACGATGTAATTCCTGGAAACTTGTATTTTGAAAACCCAAATCCATTTATTCAATGGGATAAATCCCCGGTAAAAGTGGTGGAAAGTAACTCTGATTGGAAAAGTGAGGGGAAAATAAGAAGAGTGGGAATAAACGGTTTCGGTTTTGGGGGATCGAATGCTCATATTATTATTGAAGAGCCTCCAAAGATAAAAACAGTAATAAAAAACAGTAGTGACCCAATCTATATTTTAAAGCTATCAGCAAAGAGTGAGAGATCATTACAGGATAATATTCGAAATTATTTGAATTATATGAAGAGTGATAGTGTAAATATAAAAGATGTTGTTTATACAAATAATATATCTAGATTTGATTTTGATTATAGATTCACGGTTTCTGGAAGAACAAAGAAAGAAATAATGAATAGGATGGAAGCTTATTTAATTAACGGAAATAAAATAGGTATTTCTACCAATATAAATGAACCAATAAAATTCAAAAAAGAAACAGAGGTTGTATTTTTATTTACAGGTCAAGGTTCCCAATATGTAGGGATGGGAAAAGAATTATATGATAATAACCCAACATTTAGAGAAGTATTTGACGAATGTGATAAATTATTTAAACCATTTCTTTTAAAATCTTTAGTAGATCTTATTTATAGTGGAAAATGTACAAATGAAGAAGTGGAAAAGACTTTGTATGCACAACCACTAATATTCACAATTGAGTATTCTGTTTGTAAAATGTGGGAGAAAATAGGTGTTAAACCTAGTGTTGTTTTAGGGCATAGTATAGGAGAGTATGCTGCAGCTGTTGTAGCAGGAATAATGAATTTAAATGATGCAGTAAAGTTAGTTGCAATAAGAGGAAGACTAATGGATTCAGCACCTGGAGAAGGAGCTATGTTATCTATCTATGCAAATGAAAATACAGTGAATAAATTAATAGAAAAATATGATGATGCATTATCTCTAGCAATTTATAATGCTGAAAATAATATTGTTGTATCAGGTGAGAAAAATGCTATTGAAGAGCTTGCAAAAGAAGCTGAAAGACAAAAAATAAAGGTAGCTAGATTATATGTATCCCATGCATTCCATTCAAACTTGATGATACCTATCTTAGAGGATTTCAAAGAGATTGCTTCACAGGTGAAATTTAATCAATCAAGTGTGAACTATATTTCTTCTACCTTTGCAAGAGCAATAGGGGAAGAAGAGATTTTAGATGCTAATTATTGGACAAACCATATTAAAGAAAAGGTTGATTTTTATCATTCTATTACTTCAATAAAGGATGCAGAGGATAAAGTATTTTTAGAGGTTGGAGCAAATAAAACTTTATGTGCCTTGTCAAAATTATCTTTAAGGGGAGAAATAAAATTATTAAACTCTTTAGATATGAAGAAAAGTGACTGGGAACAAATCAGTTATAGTTTAGGGGAACTGTATTGTAGTGGTGTAAAGGTACTTTGGGATAAGTTCGAAACAAATATTAATAAAACATATAACCGAGTTCAATTACCTACGTATTCATTTGAACGAAAACCATATTGGATGGAACCGGTGTGTTCTCATGAAAAAAAATTACCAGATCAAATAAGGAATGATTATCATCCAATTATTGGGCAGAGATTTAGTACACCACAATTAAAAAATAGTTTAGTTTATCAGAACTCCTTTACAATGAATTCTCCATACTTTATGAAAGAGCATATTATTTTTGACACGGCAATATCTCCTGCTGCTGCGCATATGTCAATGCTTGTATCAATTATTGAAGATTATTATAAATCATCTGTATGTATTATTGAAAATGTTGAATTCCATTCACCTTTAATAGCAAGTAAGGGTGATGAAAGAACAGTGCAAATATTAATAGAAGATATCCATGAAGAAAGAAAGAAGTTTCAAATAATAAGTAAAGACAGTAAAGCGGAACATGGAGATTGGTCTACACATTGTCAAGGAAGTTTAACTGTAATAAAGGACGAGACCTCTGAGAAAAAGATAAATATAGACGATCTAAAAAATATGTTTCCGGAAGACTTATCAGGTTTCAATATCTATGATGTAATGAGCAAATTTGGCTTTAATTTAGGTGAAGGTTTTAAAAGAATTAAGAGAGTATGGAGGGGAGAAAGTGAAGGGGTCTGCTTAATTGATCCGAAGATAGAAATTCCAAATAAAGAATCATATACATTATATCCAGGCTTAATAGATTCTATATTCCAATCTGTGTTCGCTGTATCTGAACTAAGTAGGAAAATGAATTCTGAAAAGACAACAGATGTGCTTAAAACAACAATTCCCATCTCATTAGGGAAAATTAAGTATTACTATAAAGATGCAGAAAGTTATTGGTGCCATGTAAAGGTTAATAATGATCAAAAAGAAGGGGTTATTGGAGATATTGCTGTTTATAATGAAAAAGGTGAGATCGTATTTGAGATAGAAAACATTATGGCAAAACTCACAGATCGAAAAAGCCTACTAAAGGAACTAAACTATAGTGGCGATCAAATGCTTTATAACGTTGAATGGGTGGAAAAATCATTTGGAAATATTGAATTTGAAAATAATGAAAAATTCATTATTTTTTCAAATAATAACGAAATCTGCAATAAAATATATGACAAGTTGAGTTTACTTGGAATGGATTCTATTAAAGTCCTGTCTGGTAAAAATTTTATGGAACTGGATGATAATACCTATTGCATTTCCGATAACGAAAAAGAAGATTTTTACACACTATTTAAAGACATAGTATATAAATTTGATAATGAAAAGTTTAACATTTTATTTATTTCTGAATCTAATGAAGAAAGCATCAATCAAATAACTTTAGAGACATTGAAAGAAAAAACAGCTTGCAGTCAATTATTGCATCTTGTACAAGCCATAACTGACTTGAATTTAGTTGAAAAAATGAACTTAAAAGTAATAACTAATAACGTGCATGATTTAGACAATAGTCCAATTTCTATTTATCAATCAACTTTATGGGGCTTTTCACAAGTTATTAGACTAGAATTTAATCCATTATGGGGAGGAATCATTGACGTTGATAGTAGCATGATCAATAAGGAAATTGATGATGTAATTATAAAAGAAATAATAACAAACGATGAGAAACAAGTTTGTTTAAGAAACAATAATAAGAGATATGTTTCGAGATTGGTCAAAAATACCTATTCTAAGAAAAAACATAAAAATCTTGATATAGCAATAAAGTCTGAAGCAACGTATCTCATAACTGGGGGAACGGGTAGTATCGGAATGCTCTATTCAGAGTATTTAATAGAAAAAGGGGCACGTAATTTAGTTTTGTTAAGCAGAAATAAGCCCAAGGGGGATATTCTTGACAAGGTAAAGAGTTGGGAAGAAAGAGGTATAAAAGTACTTATATGTCAGGTTGATGTGAGTAAAGAATCAGATATTTCTGCTTTAATATCTGATATTACCATGAATTTCCCGGAGATAAAAGGCGTAGTTCATGCAGCTGGTATTTTAGATGATAGGCTTATAAGAGATCAAACATGGGAAAGTTTTGAGCAAATGTTTATGAGTAAGGTTTTTGGAACATACAATTTACATCATTCATTAAGGAATTGTGAGTTGGACTTTTTCGTTATGATGTCATCCATTGCTTCTGTAATAGGAAATATAGGTCAAGCAAATTATGCAACCGCGAATTATTTTATGAACATCTTTGCTCAATATAGAAGAAAATTAAACTTACCTGCAATATCGATTTGTTGGGGACCATGGTCTGAGATAGGTATGGCATCTAGAAATGAAGAGAATATGAAAAGAATAGAGAAACAAGGAATTTATAGCATTAGTACAGAATTAGGGATGAAAATGATTGATAAATTACTTAATGAAAATCATTCATCTATTCTGGTCGCTGACATGAACTGGGATTTATATAATGAAAACACTAAATTAGAAGAAATGACTACATTTTTATCAAAACTAATAAATTTAGATGATGTTACTAATAGAAAAAAAGACAAGACAAATAGTGAGGCTAATATCTTATCAGTTTTAAGGTCGTTGAAGTTTTCAGAAAGATATGATTATTTACAAGAAAAATTGAAAAATATTGCAGCGACTTTAATGGGGTTTGATGATGCATCCCTTTTAGTATTAGATCAGTCACTAACAGAACAGGGAGCGGACTCATTAATGATTTTCTCTATGAGAAATGAAATAAATAAATTAACAAGCAAAGAACTCGATATTTCTGTATTTTTCAATTATCCATCTTTAAAAGAGTTAAATGATTATCTGCTTATGGAAGTTTTATCTTTCGAAGAAGAGACTAGTGAAAATGACATAAATAATGACGGCTTAAATACTTCTGAAACTATAGATGACCTTTTAGCAGAAATAGAGTCTTTAGTAGACTAAAAAAGGGAGGAATGGTTGTGGAACAAGAAACGAATAAATACAAGGAAGCTTTGAGAAAAGCAGCTAGGAAAATCGAAGAATTATCTAAAAAAAAACAAGATGATGATATAGCTATAGTAGGACACGGTTGCAGATTTCCTGGAGGTGCAAATAATCCAGAGCAGTTTTGGCATATTCTTTCTAATGGGATTGATACTGTAACAAAAATTAAAAAGGATCGCTTTGATTATAAAGAATATTATAGTGATAATGTAGACGAAATTGGAAAGATGTATACGAAATACGGGGCATTTTTAAATGTCCCTGTTGATGAATTTGATAATCGACATTTTGAAATTTCTCCTGTAGAAGCAAGCTCTATAGATCCACAACAAAGATTATTGTTAGAGGTAAGTTGGGAGGCGCTTGAAGATTCTGGGGTAAATATAAAAAAGTTACGTGGGAGTAATACCGGAGTATTTGTAGGAATTAGTTCTAGTGATTATTTTAGGGCTCATATGTTCTCAGGTGATGAAAAAAAAATAACGCCTTATTCTGTTGGCGGTATAACCTATGGTGCTGCCAGTGGTAGATTATCCTATTTCTATGATTTTAAAGGACCTGCGGTAACATTTGACACAGCCTGTTCGTCCTCGTTAGTGGCTTTAAATGCTGCCGTAGAAAGTCTAAAAAAGGGCGAATGCTCATTAGCAATTGTTGGGGGAGCTAATATGTTATTAACTCCTGAGTCATTCATTGGTCTTTCAAAACAGCACGGATTAGCTGCAGACGGCAGATGTAAAACATTTACTGAGAATGCAGATGGTTTTGGTAGAGGTGAGGGATGTGGCGTCATAGTATTAAAAAAGTTATCCGAAGCTAAAGCAGATAACGATACAATTTATGCAATCGTAAAGGGAGTTTCGGTTGGACAAGATGGAAGAACAAATGGGATGACCGCTCCAAATGGAAGTGCACAGAAAAGAGTAATAAAACAAGCTTTAACTCAAGCTAAAATGACTATAAATGATATTGATTATATTGAAACGCATGGGACGGGCACCCCTTTAGGTGATACCATTGAGGTTCAAGCTCTAAATGAAATATTTAAAGATAAGAAAAATGACTTGTTAATAGGAGCAGTGAAAACCAATATTGCTCATCTAGAAGCCGCATCAGGAATGGCTGGTTTAATAAAAATAATCCAATCATTTAAACATAATCAGCTACCGCCTAATATCCATTTCAATAAAAAAAGTTCTAAAATCGATTGGGGAAATTTACAAGTAGTCAATAAACTTGTTGAGTGGAAACCTGGAGAAAAGATTAGGAGAGCGGGGATTAGTGCATTTGGATTCACAGGTACTTTAGCCCATGCAATTATTGAAGAACCACCATTAGTTAAAGTAAATATCGAAGAGAAGGAATTGCCTTATCACTTGTTAACTTTATCTGCTAAAAATGAAGAGGCATTGAAATATTCTATCATAAATATGAAAGAATATTTGTCTAAATCTAATGAGTCAATTGGTAATATATGTTACAGTTCTAATATTTGTAAGAGTCATATGGATTATCGTTTTGCTGCTAATGGATCAAGCAAAGCCGATATATTAAATATGTTTGATAAATTTGATCATTTTAAAAATGATTCTTCCAAGTTTAAAATGAATAATATTACGTTTTTATTTACTGGTCAAGGATCAATTTATAAGAATATAGGAAAAACATTATATGAAAAATCATCGGGTTTTAAAAAAACACTAGATTTATGTAATGAAAAATTTTATAAAATTTTAAATTTCAATATTTTAGATATTATTTATGGAGAAAATGATAATGATTTATTGAATAAAGCTATTTATTCGCAGCCGATTATATTTTCTATTGAATATGCACTAACCAAAATTTGGGAGTCTTTGGGCATTAAGGCAAACTCAGTAATTGGACATAGTATAGGTGAATTCACTGCAGCCTGCTATGCTGGAATTTTAAGTTTAGATGATGCAATTAAAATGATTGCTCATCGTGGTATGTTAATGGATACCCTAGATATTGATGGGAAAATGGTAGGTGTACTAACAAGTGTGGAAGTTGCAAGCGAGTCAATAAAAGAGAGTGGATGTAAAAATGTTTCAATTGCAGCTATAAATGCTTCTGAAAATGTAACAATATCAGGGCTTAGTGAAGAAGTAGATAAAGTTATTGAAATCATCCAAAAAAAACAAAGAGTGTTTATAGAAGAGTTAAATATTACACATCCATTTCATTCGGTTTTAATGAAGGAATTTATCGATAGTTATAAAGAAAAAATAAGTGATGTGAAATATTCGGAAAATAACGTAACTTTTATATCTTCTATAACTGGAAAGCAAGAAAATAAAGACACGTTTGGGAATGCAATCTATTGGTCCAATCATTTATCCAATACAGTTAATTTTTATAAAGCAATGGAAACGGCCAAGGAATTAGAAAGCGATATTTTTATTGAAATAGGTGGCGACGCAACACTTTGTGGATTAGCTAATCAATGTATTAATGGTGAAGCGCTATTTTTACCGTCATTAAGAAAAGGCTTAAATGAATATAAGCAACTATTTGATTCTATATCTCTATTATATTTAAATGGTGTACAGGTTGATTGGAAATCCTTTTACAAAGAATATAAAAAGGAGAAGGTAATACTCCCTAATTATTCTTTTCAAAGGAAAAAGTATTGGATTGATTTAAATAAGAATAAGAAGAACTACAAAGAATTCGTGTTGAATAAAAATTCAGAAAAATCGGGTGAATCGAATAGCTCCATTGGGAATAATACTCTTACAATAGAGAACTCTTCTTTAAGTTTATACGATATAGAGTTAGAGATAAAAAATATAATTAATATTATAGCTGGATTGAATATAGAGGAGATAAACCGTGAAGATAATTTATTTTCATTAGGTTTTGACTCTTTATTATTACTAAACTTTAAAAAACATATTGATAATAAATATAAATTAAATATTTCTATAAATGAATTCTTATTAAATTTGAACACAGTAGGTTTAATTGCTGAATATATAGAAAAACATTTACCTAAATCAGAAATGTTTAAACAGAGCACTGTGAAACAACAGTCAAATATTTCATGTGAAAATACTGATTACGAGAATGCGGAAAATGTTAATTATTTAAATAATATGGAAAACCGAATTAAGGATATCCATGCCCAGTTAGAAAATTTGATGGATATAAGTAGAAAGGAATTTTCTGCTAAACCAGCAAGCAATTCAAGGAGTGTTTTCCCTAAAATAAATAATAACTCCATGATTTTTGAAGAAGACTCATTAAATAATATGCAAAAAAAATTTGTAGATGATTTTATCTTAAAATATAATACTAAAACAAAAAGCTCAAAAAATCATGCAGAAAAGTATAATACTGTATTCTCGGATTGGATAAATTCACTTAATTTTAGGATGACATTAAAAAAATTACTTTATCCGATTATATCCAAACGATCCCAAGGAACAAGGTTTTGGGATATTGATGGAAATGAATATATAGATTTAGCAATAGGATATGGAGTCCATTATTTTGGGCACAATCCTCCATTTATTACGGATGCTATCAAAGCTCAATTAGAGAAGGGCTTTGAATTAGGACCGCAAAGTGATTTAGCAGGGAAAGTAGCTAAATTGATAAAAGATTTAACCGGAGTAGAAAGAGTTGCCTTCTGTAATACAGGTTCAGAAGCTGTAATGGTTGCTTTAAGAATTGCTAGAGCATGCAAAAGAAAAGAAAAGATTGTAAAATTTTCTGGATCCTATCATGGAACGTTTGATGGTATTCTAACAGATACAGATGAAGAAGGTCCGTATCCTACTTCATTAGGTTCAACATATGGAAATATTAAAGATACGGTAAGTTTACTCTACGGGTCTAAAGAGTCATTAGAATATATTAAAGAGAATAAAAATGATATTGCAGCTGTATTAGTAGAGCCTGTACAAAGTAGAAGACCTGGTTTTCAGCCGAAAGAATTCCTTAAAGAATTAAGAGTATTAACAGAAGAATTAGGTATTATTTTAATCTTTGATGAAATGCTAAATGGATTTAGAATTCAAACGGGTGGAGCACAAGCTTATTTCGGAATTGAAGCTGATATAGTTACTTATGGAAAAATAGTTGGTGGTGGACTTCCGATAGGTGTTGTAGCCGGCAAGCAGGTATATTTAGATAGCATAGACGGAGGAAGCTGGTCATTTGGAGATAACTCTATACCAGATAAAGAAACAGTAACTTTTGCTGGGACATTTTGTAAAAACCCTCTTAGTATGGCGGCTGCGTATGCGGTACTTTCTCTTTTGAAAGAAAAAGGCAATGATTTACAAATGGAAGTAAATGAAAAAACGAGGGTATTTGTAGAAGAAGTAAACGAGTTTTTTGGAAGAGAAAGAGTTCCTATGAGAATAAGTTACTTTGGTTCACAATTCAAATTTGAATCATATGGAAAATATGACTCATCATTGTTTCCAATAGAAATGGATTTATTCTTTTATTTATTAAATTATAAAGGTATTTATACGTGGGAAAGAAGAACATGTTGTTTCAATACAGAAATTTCCTATAAGGATATTGAAATAATAATAAGTAAAATAAAAGAAAGTATATATGAATTAAGAGAAAGTGGTTTTGAGTTTTCAGAAGAAACAAAATTAAAAAAAGTAAAAAATATTTTTCCGAATCATAAAGTAATTCCAATGACTTTAAATCAAAAAAGGCTTTTCTCAACTATTCTAATAAATGAGAATGATCCATATAATATAATAGGGACATTAGAAATAAAAGGTCGAATAAATATAAAAAAATTAGAGACTGTGTTCCAAATGATAATAGCTAGACATGAAAGCTTACGAACAAAATTATACATTGAAGAAGATCTATTTGTTCAAGAGGTTGTAGAGGAAATAGATTTTAAAATTAATGAAGTTGAAAAGCAAGAATCTCAGAGTTTAGATGATTTAATCAAGGAGAATATTAGTAAATTTGATTTATCAAAAGGACCATTGTTTAAAGTAACTCTAATTAAAGCTTCACAGGAAAAGGAAATATTGTTAATAGATCTACATCATACAATAGCTGATGGACGTTCATTAGATATATTAGGTCAAGAACTAATAAAATTATATTCAGGTGAAAATCTGGAGCCAATTTATAACCAATATTCAGATTATGTCTTATGGGAAGAAGAATTTTTAAATTCTGAGGAAATAAAGGAAAATGAAACATATTGGTTAAAAAAATTATCAGGTGAAAGAGAAAAGTTAAATCTTCCTTTTGATTACAACCATTATTCGATTAATCAATTTGCAGGTAATACTGTAAAAATGCCGATAGAATCAGATTTGGTTTTTGACCTTAAACAGTTTGCAAAAAAAACTGAATCTTCACTGTTTATGGTACTAGCTGCGGCATTTAAGGTATTACTTTACAAGCTTTCAAAAACGAAGGATATAATAATCGGCACACCTGTTACTAACAGAGGGAATAGTAAATTTGATAATAATATTGGTATGTTTACTAATACAATTATTTTGAGAAATCAAATTTCTAACGAAATGAAATTTACTGAATTTTTAAGTAGGTTAAAACAAAGTTCTCTAGAGGCTTATGCTCATATGAATTATCCATTTAATTTTCTTGTTAATAAACTAAATACAGAAAATAATGGTGAGCGAGACCCATTAATAAATGTCATGTTTATATACGAGAATATAGACGAGAGAATGTTTAGCATTGATAATGTTGAAATCAAAACATATGATTATAAATCAAAAATAGCCGAGTTTGATTTCACATTGGAAATTCTCGAGGACAATGGGGCATTTAACGTTAATTTGAATTATAAAACTAGTTTATTAAAAGAAGATAGTGTCACATTGTGGGGAAAATATTTTATAACAATATTAAAAAATATAATTAAAGATAGTGCTTTATCCATATCTGACATTCAACTTTTGACAGATAATGAAAAGGAAAAAATTATTAAAGATTTTAACAATACAGAGGTAATTTATCCTAAAAACAAAACAATTCAACAATTATTTGAAGAGCAAGTAAGAAAAGTTCCTAATGAAGTTGCAGTTGTATGTAAGGATGATAAATTAACTTATGATGAATTGAATAGAAAATCAAATCAAGTAGCAAGGATTCTTAGGGAAAAAGGGGTAAAAGCTGATTCGATAGTAGGGATATTTGTAGAAAGATCCATTCATATGATCATTGGTATTATGGGGGTTTTAAAGTCAGGTGGAGCGTATCTGCCAATTGATATAAATCTTCCTAGAAGTCGAATAGAGTATATGCTCGAGGATTCAGGTGTAGAAATTTTAATAACAGCCAAGGAATTAGAAGATGATTTACAGTTTGCTGGTAGTGTTATTAATATTAGTAAAGATTGTTATTCTTTGGATGATAATAATTTGAGTATAGTAAATAACTCACATGATTTAGCAAATGTGATATATACTTCAGGTTCAACAGGCAATCCAAAAGGAGTAATGGTTGAACATAAACAAGTAAATAATTTTATACATGGCATTGTAGCTGCAACAGGCCTAAATGAGTATAAAAATATATTATGTATTACAACAATTTCATTTGATATTTTTGGTTTAGAAACTTTAGTACCACTTGCTCAAGGAATGAAAATAGTAATTGTAAATGAGGAAGAAGTAATTGATGGAGATAAATTATCAAAAGTAATTGTTGCAAATAAAGTGGAGGTAATGCAATGTACGCCTTCCAGATTAAAATCCTTATTAGAAAGTAATAAGTTTAAAAAATCAATAAAAGAATTAAAAACAGTGCTAATTGGTGGAGAAGAAGTTCCTAAAAATTTAGTTGAAGAATTAGATAGAAACGATAATTTAAAAGTTTTTAATGTATATGGACCTACTGAAACAACTATTTGGTCAACAAGCAAACTTTATGTAAATGAAGACAACAACCTTACTATTGGAAAACCAATAAATAACACTCAAGTATATATTCTTGATGAAAATATGCAAATAGTGCCTATAGGAGTTCCGGGAGAATTATGTATAGGTGGAGATGGAGTAGCAAGAGGCTACTTAAATAAAGAAAATTTAACAGCGGAAAAGTTTGTTGAAAGTCCGTTTGAAAAAGGTTTGAAAATATATAAAACTGGAGATTTAACAAGATGGCTATCAAATGGAGAAATAGAATTTTTAGGGAGGATAGATAATCAGGTAAAAGTTAGAGGATATAGAATAGAACTTGAAGAAATAGAAAATAGATTATTGAGTCTTGAAAATATAAAACAAGCAGTAGTTGTAGGGAAAATTGATCAAAATACTCAAAAGTATCTTTGTGCATATGTAACCTGTTATAGAAAATTAAATACATCTGAAATTAAAGATTATTTATCAGCAACCTTGCCTGACTACATGATACCCTCATTCATTATCGAAGTTGCAGAAATGCCACTAAATTCAAATGGAAAAATAAATAGAAAAGCCTTACCTGATCCAAATAAAGAAGATCAAATTTCAAATAACTATGTTGCTCCACGAAATAAGATGGAAGAAAATTTAGTGGAAATTTGGTCAGAAATTTTAGGGGTAAAAAGAATAGGTATAAATGACAACTTTTTTGATTTGGGAGGACATTCATTAAATGCAACAATATTGGTAGGCAGAATTCACAAGTTATTAGATGTAAAAATACCAATAAAAGAATTATTTAAGGCTAAAAATATAAAAGAACTCACTAAATATATTAGCAAAGTGGAGAAGAATAAATACGAAGAGATAGAAAAATTTACAGCTAAACAACAATATTATAGAACTTCCTCTGCACAGAAAAGAATGTATCTGCTACAAGAGAGAAATAATGGAACGGTTTATAATATGCCAAAGGTTATAGAAGTAATAGGCAAACTCGATCTTAATATAATAAATAGAGTAATAAGACAGTTAATAGAAAGGCATGAATCATTAAGAACCAGTTTTGAAATTGTTGATGAAGACATAGTACAAAAAATTCAACCAATAGATGATTTAGTGTTTAAAATTGAAATGCTAACAGTCAAAAACGAAGATGAAATTTCAGAAAAGGTAGCAAATTTTATAAGGCCATTTAACTTAAAAATGCCTCCTCTTATTAGAGTTGGAGTAATAAATGTAGAGGAAGAGAGAAATATCATTATTTTTGATATTCATCATATTGTATCTGACGGCATTTCGGTTGCGATATTAACAAAAGAATTTAGTGATTTGTACTCAGACAAAAAGTTGAAATCATTAAAAATTCAATATAAGGAATTCTCTGCTTGGCAATTAAAGATATTAAAAAGTGAAGAACTAAAAAAACAAGAAAAATATTGGTTAGGAGAATATCAAGGGAGGTTACCTGAAACAAAATTCCCTACGGACTATCCTGTGCCAAGTAAACGAGACTTTAAAGGAAGTAACATCGAATTTAAAATAGATAAAACTATCACAGATAATTTAAAAGGAATAGGACGTAAGACTAGTAGCACGCTGTACATGGTTATATTAGCAAATTTAAATATTTTATTATCAAAATATTGCCAACAAGAAGATATAGTTGTTGGAACGCCTGTTTCTGGAAGAACATCAGAGGATTTGGAAAATGTTATTGGTTTGTTTGTAAACACTTTAGCAATTAGAACAAAAGTAGATAATGAATTAAATTTCATAGATTATTTAAACATTGTAAAAGAGAAGACACTAATGGCCTTTGATAATCAAGAATATCAATTTGATGTGTTGGTTCAAAAGGTAGGTGTGGTGGGAGATTTAAACAGAAATCCATTATTTGATGTTATGTTCGTTCTTCAAAATATGCAGGAAGATAGAATAGAACTAGATAATTTAAGAGTTACATCATATCCCTTCAAAGAAAATACAGAAAAATTCAACATTACAATTGCTTGTCAGGAAAAAGAAGGAGAATTATTGTTTAATTTAAGTTATGCAACGTCATTATTTAAAGAATCAACAATTGAGAAAATTATAGAATACTTTAAGAGCATTATACATTTAACATCAAAAAATCTGGATATAAAGATCGAAACTATTGACTTGATTACCGAGGGGGAATTATCGAATATTTACAATGGTGTAATATCTAATGATTTAAACGAAGAAGATTTAGAATTTACTTTTTAACTTCTTTCAGCAGCAGTCTCCCGCCTCTATAGGTAGTGGTTCTAAGACTGTTTACAGCGGATGTCCAAACATCCGCTGTAAGAAGTTAAAGCCTCCGGGCGATTCCCGACGCAATTATCGCGAGGCATACTTGATAAAGTAACTAAATTCACTTAATAAAATAATTCAAATTTATCCCTGTATAGGCGAAGATTTTCTCCCTATAAAGATCTATTTCTATTGATAGGTTTCACAAACTCAGAACAATTATAAAGAGGAGTGAGCTAGAATGAAAGAAGTAAAGTCTGATGTGATAAATAAATCTAAAAGTTTTTGGATTGAAATGTTAGCAACTGAATTTGATCGTTTAGTATTTCAGAAAAATCAAAAGGGCAATGAATCTTATTTCTTAAAAGTTGATATTGATAAAGAAATAACTAATAAAATAAAACAATTAACAAAAGACAAAAATATAATGATATATACATTAATATTAACAGTATTCAAAATTGCATTATCTAGAATGTGTTCATACTCACAATTTGCGATCGGAATTCCACCATATATTAAAGATAATAAAAGACAAGCAAATAATGAGTTTCTTTTATCCAAACAACTATTAACTAAAGAATTGGATTTTAAAAAAGTTCTTTCTAATGAAAAAAAAGTTCTTTTTAATTCTTTTTTATATGAATTTTATCCTTTAGAACAATTGTATAAAAGAAACTTTATTTACGAAAAAATAAATGTATTTTGTGTAATGGAAGAATTACATAGTGATCTTCAAATAAAAAATATTTTAAATCTACCAAATAATGATCTTACTTTAAATATTAGAGTAAAAGAAGATTCAATTTCCTTAATATTTAATAGCTTTGATTATGTCGAAGAGAATCAGATATTTATTCTAAAAGATATATTTGTAAATATATTACAAAAGGTAATAAATAACTTAACAATTAGAATAGATGATATTGATATTATAAGTGAAAAGGAAAAAAGTAAGTTGAAAGACATTAATAGTACAAGTATATCTTTTCCTAAAAATCTGTCATTAAGTGAAATTTTTGAAAAACAAGTAGAAAATAACCCAGATCATATTGCGATTGTTTTTAAAAATGAAAAGTTTTCATATAAAGAGCTTAATGAAAAATCAAATATCATCGCAAATAAACTAAAAGATAATAACGTGGAAAAAGGAGACGTAGTTGGATTAATTGCTGAGAAATCCCCAGAAATGATAATAGGAATTTTAGCAATATTAAAAGCCGGTGCAGCATATTTACCTATTGATTATAAATACCCAGAAGAAAGAGTTAAGTATATGTTAGAAGATTCAAATTGTAAAATATTATTAAAACAGGGAAATTCAAAGGATATAGTTAACCTGGGGTGTAAAATAATAAAAATTGATCTTAAAGAGAATGAAATATTAAATGCTGCTAACCTTAATATTCCATTTGAAGGGAATGAACTAGCGTATATCATTTATACATCCGGATCAACAGGTAGGCCAAAAGGAACATTAATAAACCAATCTTGTGTTATCAGTCGCCTAGTCGGCAATACAAATTATATTAATATCAATAAAAATGATATCTTCTTACAGTTATCAAGTTATGTATTTGATGGATCTATTTTCGAAATATTCGGTTCTTTATTAAATGGGGCAAGACTTGTAATTCCAGAAAAATATCATACCCTCGATTTGAAAGAATTAGGATCATTAATAGAAAAAGAAAAAATAAGTATATTGTTTATTACAACTGCTTTATTCCATTCATTAGTAGAATTAAATTTAAAATCCCTACAAAATGTTAAAAAAATACTAATAGGTGGGGAAAAATTATCTTTAAAGCATGCAAAGAAAGCATTCGATTTTTTGGGCCCTAATAGAATAATAAATCTATATGGCCCAACGGAAAGTACTATTTTCGCAACTTATTATCCAATAAATGATATAGATGAGGAAGATATATTTGTTCCGATTGGTGGACCAATTTCAAATACAAAATTATATGTTATCGGTAATAATAACAAATTACAGCCAATAGGGGTACCGGGCGAACTTTGTATATCGGGAGAGGGATTAGCATCAGGTTATATAAATAGAAACGATTTAACTGAGAAGAAATTTGTGGAAAATCCATATGAAACAGATGATAAAATGTATAAAACTGGGGATTTGGCAAGGTGGCTTCCAGATGGGAATATTGAATTTATCGAGAGAATAGATTATCAAGTTAAAATAAGAGGATATAGAATAGAACTTGGTGAGATAGAAAATGCATTATTAAAAATAAATGAAATAAATGAAGCAGTCGTATTGGTAAAAGAGATTGAAGATAATAAATATATATACGCATATTATGTAGCTAACTGTAATTATAGTAAAGATTTAATACGAGAGAAATTAAAAGAAACATTGCCAAGTTATATGATGCCTGCAAACTTCATTAAATTAGAGAAAATACCACTTACGATTAATGGTAAGGTTGATAGATTAAAGCTTAATAAATTAGAAGATGAAAGCAAATTAGGCATATACGAACATCCCAAAAATGATATAGAGGAAAAACTAATTCAAATATGGAAGGACATCTTAAAGATAAATTATACGATAAGTATTAACGATAGTTTTTTTGACGTAGGTGGGCATTCTTTAAATGCTATAAAGGTAGTTGGAAGAATTCATAAAGAACTAAATATAGATATTCCTATAAAAGATTTTTTTAGCCTAGAAAATATAAAAAATATTGCTTCCTATATATCTTCAGTGCGTAAAAAAGAGTATAGAAAAATTAAAAAGATTCAAGAAAAAAGATACTATGAGGCATCATCAGCTCAAAAAAGAATATACCTTACTCAAGAATTCGAAACAGCTAGTAATGTTTATAATATTACTGAAGCAATGGAAGTAATAGGCAAGTTGAATGTATCGAAAATAACAGATGGTTTAAAAAAAATAATTAAAAATAATGAGATACTAAGGACTAGCTTTGATGTAGTTGATGGAATAATAGTACAGAAAATTCATTATTTTGAAGAAATTGATTTTAAAATAGAAAGAATGCAAGTGGTAAATGAAATGGATATTGATAAAAAGATTAGAGAATTTTCAAAACCGTTTTTATTGCAGAAGGCTCCTTTATTAAGAGTAGGCGTCATTAGTATAGATAATAAACGACATATACTAATTTTTGATATTCATCACATTATTGCAGATGGTACGTCAATAAATATTTTATTAGAGCAATTAGCCAGTTACGTTAATGAAAAAGATTTAATTGTGAATGATATACAATATAAAGATTATTCTGCTTGGCAAAAGGGATTTTTCAATACAAAGAAGATAAAAAAACAAGAAAAATATTGGCTTGATGTATTTAAAAGTGAATTACCAATATTAAATTTACCTTCTGATTATAAAAGACCTAGTAAATTTAACTTTGAAGGGGATTCTCTCACATTTGAAATAGATTCTTTTATAACGAATAAACTAAAAAAGATTGCAAAGGAAAATGATAGCACTTTATATATGGTTTTACTTGCTGCATATTCAACTCTTTTATCAAAATATACAAATCAAGAAGATTTAATTATAGGGACACCGATGTCCGGTAGGAATCACATTGATTTACAAAATATTATGGGTATGTTTGTAAATACTGTTGCAATAAGGAATTATCCTGAGGCAAATAAGACATTTAAAGAATTTTTAAAAGAAACTAAAGAAACGGTTTTGAAGGCATTTGATAATCAAGATTATCAATTTGATGAGTTAATAGGAAAGCTAGAAATTAATCGAGATACAAGTAGGAATGCTTTATTCGATACAATGTTTGTCTATCAAAATTTAGATGAAGCTAATTTTGAAATTGAAGAATTGAAAATAAAAAAATACAATTATATAGGTAAAACATCGAAATTTGATTTGACTTTAAATATAACTGAAGAAAAAAATGAAATGAATTGTAGTTTTGAATATTGTACAAAAATTTATAAAAGAGAAACAATAGAATTGATGAGTGACTGCTTTAGCAATCTTTTATATTCAATTATTGAAAATATAGATCGAAAATTGAAAGATATTAATGTACTTTCTCAAAAGGAAAAAGATAAAATAAATCAATTTAATAATACATCTATGATATATGACAAGAATAAACCAATGCATCAATTGTTTGAAGAACAAGTTAAAAACACACCTGATCAAATTGCAGTTATATACGAAAATAATAAGGTGACATATAGTCAACTTAATGAGAAATCTAATCAACTTGCAAGAATATTGAGGGATAAGGGAGTAAAACGCGATACTGTAGTTGGTATCTTCGTCAATCAATCTATAGAGATGGTAGTAGGTATATTAGCAATATTAAAAGCTGGTGGTGCATATTTACCTATTGATCCAGAATACCCTGAAGAGAGAATTCAATATATTCTAGAAGATAGTAGAGTAGCAATTATCTTAACGCAGGGGAATATAAATACAGGTTTGTTGAAAGAAAAGGAAACAGTCAATGTTGCAAATGATAAAGTATATAAAAATAGTATTGAAAATTTGGAAAATGTAAATGAGATAAATGATTTAGCTTATATTATTTACACATCAGGATCCACTGGTAGACCTAAGGGAGTAATGGTTGAACATAAAGGTTTAGCTAATTTAAAATCCTATTTCGAAAATGAGTATAACATTTGCGAAAAAGATAACATAATTCAATTTGCAAATTGTACATTTGATGCAGCAGTTTGGGAAATGAGCATGGCACTGTTAACCGGGGCAACACTTTTTATTGTTCCTAGATATGTAATTAATGATGTAAACGCCTTTGAAGCGTTTTTAAATATCAATAGAATAACGGTAGCTACATTGCCTCCTGTCTATGCTTCAAATTTAAGTCCTCATAAAATAAACTATTTAAGATTATTAATAACAGCAGGTTCCGAATCAAATAGTGAGTTAGTAAAAAAATGGAATGGTAAAGTACAATATGTAAATGCCTATGGACCAACTGAAACTACTGTATGTGCAGCAGCTTGGACAGATTATAGAATAAACAAAGATAATAAAACAGTACCTATTGGAAAACCGATATATAACACAAAAATTTATATTTTAGATAAAAATCAAAAAATACAGCCTATAGGAGTTCATGGTGAACTTTGTATTGGTGGAATTGGCATAGCGCGAGGATACCTAAATAATCTAGAATTAACGAAACAAAAATTCATTCCAAATCCTTATATTGAATGCGAAAAAATTTATAGAACAGGTGACATAGCTCGATGGTTACCAGATGGAAATATTGAGTATGTTGGTAGAGAGGATTATCAGGTAAAAATAAGAGGATATAGAATAGAATTAGAAGAAATCGAGAGAAGATTACTTCTAAATAGACATATAAATGAAGCGGTGGTTGTTACAATAAAGGACCAGCATCATGAATACAATCTAGCATGTTATGTGGTAGCTGATAAAAAAATGATTCTATCAGAAATAAGAACTTTTTTATTGAATGAGTTACCCGAATACATGGTTCCATCTTATTATATGCAATTAGATTCCATACCCAAAAATCAAAGTGGTAAACCAGATAGAAGAATTTTAAAGGAATTAAAGGGAGATAAATATTTAAAAGAAGGTAATTATGAAAAGCCCTCAAACGAATACGAATGTTTACTTGTGGAAATTTGGGAGGAAATTTTTGTTCATAAAAAAGTTGGGATAAACGATGATTTTTTCCATTTGGGTGGAGATTCCATTAAAGCGATTAAATGTATTTATAAGTTAAATGAAAAGAATTTAACATTAAAGCTAAGTGATATTTTTAAATATAGAACCATAAAAAAAATCGTAGAAGTTATTAATTCACTTGAAAGAAATTCATTATTAATAGAACCTACAGTAGGTAAGTTTAAATTAACCCCTATTCAAAAATGGTTTTTTGAATCACATAAAATTGAACCAGAGTATTTTCATCAAGCAACTTTTTTAAAATGTAATGAAAAAATAAATGTGGATGTATTAAGGGATATATTAAAAGAAGTACAAATGCATCATGATTCATTAAGAATGGGCTTTACAACAGTAAATGATGAAGTAGTTGGGGAGATCTTAGGGTCTAATTATCCTTTTAATTATGAAGTTGTTTACCTTGATAATCTAGAACAGGACAAATCAATTTTTTTGAAAAAAGTAAAGGAATTACAAAAAAATGTAGATCTAAAATTAGGTCCAATGATGAGTACAGTTGTATTTAAAACAAACAATTTTGATTATATATACATCTTAATTCATCATTTGGCAGTCGATACTGTATCGTGGGGTATTTTAATAAATGATATCCAAAGTTTATATAAACAGTTTTTACGTAAGAAAGATATTAAACTAACTAACAAATCTAATTCAATCAAAGAATGGTCTAAAAAACTTTATTATTTTAGTAATAGTGAAGCGTTTTTAAAAGAAAAGTCCTATTGGAGAAATATCCAAAGAAAAATAAATAGCGTTCCTTTTGATTTTAGTCATGATACTAATACTATGAGAGATAGCGATACTTACGAAATATCTCTTAATCTAGAAGAAACTGAGGCTTTGTTGGAAAAATGTTCTGAATTATACAAAACAAGTGTTGTTAATATTTTACTATCTGCGTTATCGTTTGTTTTACAGAATTGGACTGGAAGTAAGGAAAATGCAATTATGTTTGAAGGGCATGGACGAGAAGATTTATTTAATGATGTAAGTATTCAAAGAACAGTAGGATGGTTTACATCTATCTATCCTATTATTTTAGAAGCTCCAGAAACTAATAATTTGATAGATTATTTAGATAGAACAATCTTGATAAGAAATGCTATCCCTAGAAATGGTATAGGTTATCATATCTTAAAATATTTAACTGAAGAAGAAAATAAAAAAGATATTGATAGGTTCATGACTCCTCAAATTTGTTTTAATTACCACGGAGAAACGGATTTAGAGAATAAAGGTAGAATATTCGAGATAATTGAAGAGGAACATGGAAGTAATATTAGTATCAATAGTGAAAGACATTTTGAATTGGAGTTTAATGGGAACATAAGCAATGGAAAATTAAAAATATTATTAACGTTCAATACAAAAGCATATAAATCTGATACTATAGCTAATTTAGCAAAAAAATATAAAGAAATTTTATTAGGATTTATTTCTTTAAATAAAAAGCAATTAAATATAGCTAGTTTAGAAAACAATTTATCGTTTTTTTTAAATAAATACAAGGCTCCAGGATTGATATTGGGAATAAAAGCTCCTGATGGACAAAATACTGTTATTTCAAAAGGGCTTGCGGATATAAAGAATAATATAAATATGAAGTCTACTACTAATTTTAAAATAGGAAGCATTACTAAGACATTTGTGGCAACTATAATATTACAATTGATGGAGGAAGGGTTATTAAATTTAGATGATTCTGTTATACATTTTCTTCCAGAATTATTAGAACAATATAAAGCGGATTATTTTAATAATATAACAATAAAAAGTTTATTAAATCACACTAGTGGAATACATGACTTTGTAAAACATCCTAGTTTTATTAAAGGTTTAGAAAGTAATAGAGAATGGACTAAGGAAGAATTATTATACTATGGTTTATCTTTACCATATGATCAGACATTTAATAATAACATTTGGATTTACTCTAGTACCGGATATATATTATTAGGATTAATTATCGAAAAAATTACACATGTAAGTTTAGAAGAAAATATACAAAATAGAATATGCAATAAGTTGGGTCTTGAACAAACGAGGTTAGTAGATGAGTTACCTAATTTATATAATTTTAGTCGTTGTTATACTAATCCTGAAAAAAAAGATGTGACAAATAATGCTTTAAGTGCAAGTTGGGCATCAGGAGGTATGATATCTAATGCTAGTGATTTACTTATATGGCTTGATGCATTTGTAGATGGAGTGTTACTAAAAAACAAAGATATAATCAATGACTATATTGATATTTCAATGAATTATCCAACTGACTACAAAGTGAATATGGGATTAGGTATCTTTAATGTGAACGATATGTTAGGACATGAGGGGCATGGACTAGGGTTTCAGAATATTCTTTATAAATATAATGGATATAGTTTTGTCATTCATTTAAATCAAGAGGCAGCTGATAAAAGTAATGTTATAAGTGAACCTTTTAAAATATTTAATGAACTTATAACACTTTTAAGGTGATTCAATCAACAGATCTTTAAAAATACTAAATATGTTAAACATAAAAGGGGAGCTCATGATGCTTTTATTTTGTTTGCCATATGCCGGTGGTTCAGAGCTGATATATCATAATTGGAATAAATTTATAAATCAACGTATAGAAATACATGCTATTACACTAAAAGGAAGAGGAAAAAGGTTTTGTGAAGGTTTTTATCAAAATCTAAATGAAGCAGTGGAGGATATTTATTGTCAAATACATGATAAAATCCAACAAGAAGAATATGCAATTTATGGGCATAGTATGGGAGCACTTTTGACATATGAGCTATATTATAAAATCATTAATACCAGTAATAGAAAGCCAAAGCATTTATTTTTTTCTGGCAGATTTTCTCCCAATGTAAAAGGTAATATTATTATTAGTCATAAAATGCCTGATAAAGAATTTATGGATAGGATCGTAGCGTTAGGCGGAATTGCTGATGAGGTACTAGAATCGAAAGAATTACTAGAGTTTATTTTACCTATTCTAAAAAATGATATAAGGATAGTAGAAAATTATGTTTACAAAGAAAGGGATGTAAAGATTCAGTGTAATATATCTGTTTTAAATGGGACAGAAGATAATATAGATTTCTATCAAAAAAATAGCTGGAAATATTTGTGTGATAGAGATTGTAAATTATACGATTTAAACGGCAACCATTTTTTTATTAACAATAATATTAATGTTGAAAAGATAGCCCGAATAATGGAAGAAAACTTATTAAACTCTTAAGCTTTTGGAGAATAAGTATTCATAGTATTGATTACATTTATTATCAATACTATGAATACTCCAATATTAGAACAATGGTGTCTAAAATTATATTATAGGAGGGAAAAGGTGGATTATTTTGATGGTGGAAATGCGTTTCTTTTTCAAGGAGTTGGATCAGAATATCAAAGTTTATTATATTTACTGGATGAAGAGCAATTAGAATTATTACGTAAATATTGCGCCATTGTGGAAAAGGAATTAGATTTAGATTTGTGGAACTATCTATTTTATTCCAAAAAAACGAAATATGATGACTTTTTCAATGATTGGATTGCTATCTACACCTGTGATAATATAGTATTTAATACATATATTTCCATTGGTGTAAACCCTAAAATATTTCTAGGTTACAGTATGGGCTTGATTACTGCAATGTCATGTGGAAAATCTATTTCTTTTGAAACAGGATTGCACATGCTACTAACTATATATGAATATCCTAAAGGTATTTCAAGGCAAGAGGAGTCTATGGCAACTATAATAGGCTTGAATTACCAACAAGTTGTAAACTTAATTGAAAAAAACAATTTTTTCGAAACTGTTAAGATTGCTAGTGAAAATAGTAAGTACTGCATTGTAATAGCTGGAAAGAAAAATGATATAAATCAAATTTTGGATAAAGCGGAAGAGGAGGGCGCTATAAAGGTTGTAAAAATAAATGTCCCCTATGCATTCCATACTCCATTTGCTGAAAAAGGGATTGATAAATTAATAAATCTTGTTGAAAAAATAAAGGTTGATGATAGTAGAATACCGATAGTTTCAGTATTTAACCAAAATGTTCTTCAAAGTGCTTCTGACTTAAAGAAAGAACTAGTGAAAAATATGCCAAGCTCAATGAATTGGAAAATCTCAATAGAAAAAATGATTGATTTTGGTATAACTACTTTTATTGAAGTTAGCCTAGATGACTCCCTTACTAAAATATCAAGAGTGATAAATACAGATTATAAGTTTTTATCATACAAAAAAATAGTAAGGTTAAAAAATAAGCATTAAAATGGTTATATTTATAAAAAAATGATAATACAGGAGGTTGTTGAATGAATGCTCGATAATGATATGAAGTGAATTTTTATATAATTATTAAAATTATGTAAATAAAAAGGGGTAATTTAGTATGAGAAAAATAGCCGTCGTTGGAGCAGGAGTAATGGGAAGAGGAGTAGCTCAAAATTTTGCTCAGGAGGGGTTAAATGTCATATTATTAGACATTTCTGAGGGGAAATTAGAGCATGCAAAAGAAGAAATACGCCAAAATATTCGTTTTCACGCTTTATTTAACAAAAACAAGATAGATGATGACTCGGAAGAAATTTTATCAAGAGTCAACTTCTCAACGGATTACCAGCTATTAGAACAAGTAGATTTTGTTGTTGAAAATGTCCCTGAAAAATGGGAGGTTAAAAAATCAGTTTATGAAAAAATAGATAAAATTTGTACAGAAAACTGTATTTTTTTAGTTAATACTTCTTGTATTCCTATTACAAAAATAGCAGCATTAACCAATAGGCCGGAGAAGTGTATTGGAACACATTTTATGAATCCTGTACCGCTTATGACTACTATTGAGGTTATTAAAGGATATCATACATCGGAGGAAACTATTTTTCTAACAAAAGAACTTCTTAAACATATTGGGAAAGAGTGCATTATTGTTAATGATTTACCTGGTTTTGTATCGAACAGAATCTCTCATCTTTTTATGAATGAGGCAGCCTATGTTGTACAGGATCAAGTAGCAGCACCTAAAGATGTAGATAACATTTTTAAAAAGTGTTACGGACATAAGATGGGGCCACTTGAAACAGCTGACTTAATTGGACTCGATACTGTTGTAAATTCACTAGATGTTTTATATGAAAGCTTCCAAGATTCGAAATATCGTTGCTGTCCTTTACTACGTAAAATGGTTGATGCAGGATTGTACGGTAAGAAAGTTGGTCAAGGATTTTATACTTATTAAAAAAATGTCCAAAGGAGTATGAATAAATGTCTGAAACTAAAATGAAAATAAAAACGTATCTTTCTAAGTTTTTTAAAAGCCATGAATTAATGGATAATGAAGATATATTTTCAACAGGGTTTGTCAATTCACTCTTCGCAATGCAGTTAGTTATGTTTATTGAAAAGGAATTTAACATAAAGGTTGAAAATAAAGATTTAGACTTTGCTAATTTCAGAACGATTGATTCAATTGTCTCTTTTATTAGTAAAAAGCACAATGAAACAACTACCGAAAATCAAGTAAATAATAATTGAATGATGGTGAAAATATGAATATAGAATTTACAAAAGAACAATTAAAATATCAAGAAAGTTTTAGAGCTTTTGTTCAATCTGAAATAATTCCTTACGCAGGGGAAAATGATCGAGCTGAATATTTGCCTACCGAACTTATAGAAAAGGTTTCTAAAAGTGGGTTCTTAGGAGCAACTATTTCTAAGAAGTATGGTGGATTAGGCTACGACATGATTACTTTGGGATTACTAAATGAAGAAGTGGGAAGAGGATGTTCTTCAACTAGAGCATTGTTGACAGTACATGGTATGGTAGCCATTGCGATTGAAAAGTGGGGGACAGATGAGCAAAAGGAATATTGGCTTCCAAAAATGGCGAAAGGTGAAAGCATAGGAGCTTTTGGTTTAACTGAACCTAAAATAGGTAGTGACGCTAAAAGTATAGAAACATCTGCTGCACTTTTAAATGGCAACTTTATTATAAACGGTAGCAAAAAATGGATTACTATGGGCCAAATAGCTGATATTTTCATTATTTTTGCAAAATTAGATGGTAAACCAACTGCATTTTTAGTTGAAAAAAATAGCCAAGGTTTTTCAACGAAAGGAATTCATGGAATGATGGGTTTGAAGGCATCAATGGTAGCAGAAATATTCATGGATGATTGCCATATTCCTGAGACAAATATGATTGGTAGACCTGGTATAGGATTATCCCATGTCGCATTCTCTTGTTTAGACTACGGTAGATATACAATTGCTTGGGGGTGTGTTGGCATTGGACAGGCGTGTATTGAAGAAAGTGTACATTATGCAAAGAAAAGAGAACAATTTGGATATACATTAAGTCAAAATCAATTAATTCAGAAAATGATAACGGAAATGGTTGTTAATGTAAAGGCTGCAAGATTAATGTGTTTAAATGCTGGCTATCTGAAGGAAACTGGAGACCCCGAAACCATTATGGAGACATGGAATGCAAAGTACTTTGCTTCTACAATGATAAATAAGGTTGCAGGGGATTCCGTGCAGATTCATGGCGCTAATGGATTAAGCCAAGAATATTCAGTAGAAAGATATTATAGAGATGCAAAGATTAATGAAATCATTGAAGGAACTACACAGATGCATGAAATTTTAATTGCTAAAAATATTATTGGAAACAACTAGAAGAATGGTTCTTATCGGAGGTGTAACATGTTAGAGATTAGTTCACAAGAACGAAAAGTGAAGTGTGTTGTTTGGGATCTTGATCATACAATATGGCAAGGCGTTTTACTTGAAGATAAGAATGTTATATTACGTGAAGGTGTAAAAAAAATTTTAGAGGAATTAGATAAGCGTGGCATATTACAATCTATTGCAAGTAAAAATGAACATCATTTAGCAATTGAGAAGCTTAAAGAATTCGGTATTGAGGAGTATTTTATTTATCCTCAAATTAACTGGAATTCAAAGGGGGAAGCTATTAAAAAGATAGCCCAGTCTATTAATATTGGACTTGATACTTTGGCATTTATAGATGATCAGCCTTTCGAAAGAGAGGAAGTCAGTTTTTCAGTCCCAGAAGTAATGTGTCTAGATGCGACTGATCTAAATGGCTTACTTAGTCTGCCTGAAATGAATCCGAATTTTATAACAGAAGATTCGAAAATGAGAAGAAAAATGTATTTAAGTGATATAGAACGCAATAAAGAAGAAAAAAGCTATGAGGGTACAAAAGCGGAATTTTTAGAAACCCTTAATATGGAACTTACCATATCTCCAGTCAGTGGTGGTGATTTACAGCGAGCAGAGGAGTTAACGGTAAGAACTCATCAGTTAAATGCAACTGGATATACTTATTCTTATGAAGAACTGGATAATTTCAGTAAATCGGATAGACATAAATTATTAATAGCTGATTTAAAAGATAAATATGGAGCATACGGGAAAATAGGAGTAGTACTAATTGAATGCGATAAATATGTATGGACTATAAAGCTGTTACTTATGTCGTGCAGAGTTATGTCCAGGGGAATTGGTACGATTATGCTCAATTATGTTATGCATCTAGCTAAGAATGCAAATGTACGTCTACGTGCAGAATTCGTTCCAACTAATAAAAATCGAATGATGTATATGACTTATAGATTTTCAGGATTTGGAGAGATTGAAGAGAATGAAAATTTAGTATTGCTAGAAAATAATTTAATGGACATTCAGCCTTTACCAAACTATATAAAATTGAACTCGTTTATTATTTTATAAAAGATTTAAACTCTCTAATTGTAAAAATTAACCTTTTTGATATTGAGTGAATAAAAAATATGGGGTGGATTATTTGGAACAACATTTTCCAATAAGAAGAGTGGTGTGTGAAGAAGGAAAACTTTTAAATAAGGATTATGAATCTCTCATCACAAAAGAATTGGTAGAAACATTTTATTATCATTTATTAAGGATTAGAGAGTTCGATAGAAAAGCAGTAAGTTTACAGAGGCAGGGCAGGATTGGAACGTATGCACCATTTGAGGGGCAAGAGGCATCACAAATGGTGCATTAGCATTAAATGAAAATGATTGGTTAGTTCCATCATATCGCGACCATGGAGCATCAATGACATTTGGCCAATCTTTATTAAAATATAAAGAAATATTAATTTGAGTTATAGCCTACATAACTCCAACATCTTAAAATCGAAATTTCACTCATTGGCGCCAACTTCAAAGAATCTGAAATGGCGCCTTATTTTATTACATAAAAATGAATGTAAAGAAATTTTATAATTCAGGGAAGTAGTTTGTTTTTCAAAAGCAACATCATACTCGGCACCGTATATAATTAATTAACTAGTGTTCTACTAATAGGTTTAAGTGTTTACAATCCGAATAATGGCTTAAAAGAATGATTTGTGAGGACAGTATATAGAATTTTATAAAAAACTATGTTTAATTTAAAGTATTTTAGTAGTTAAAGTTACATTATTTATATTTAAGTGAGCTATTATTTAAAGCTTCTATCACCAAATCTTCAGGATCAACATATTTTATATCAGAAGGAAAATCATAATTACGTGCGCAAACTGCGATTTGATAGGTTGAATCTATTAAATAATTTTTTAAATAAAACTTTCTGTCCTGGAATTGTGACTCAATTATAAAATTTTGATCAATGCTATCTTTTATAATTGAGAAAGAGTTTAGAGGAAGAGATAGACCAATTCCGATTGCTTTGATATAGCTTTCTTTTAAAGTCCATATTTCAAAAAATCTATTCAATTGATAGTTTTCTAATGAAAAAATGTAATCACATTCTTTTTCTGTAAAGAACTGTTTTGCTAGCGTAATATCAATAAACTTTTCTTTTTCTATATCAATGCCAATGTGATTACTATTTATTGCACATATTACCCAATCTTCTGAATGGCTTAAATTAAAATAAAAGTTTTCTACATCAGATAAATATGGTTTTCCATAAGGATTAGTTGCAAACTCAAATTGAAAATTATTTTTAAGTTTTTGTTGTATAATAATATTTCGTATTAATATTTCTGCAAAAAGACCTCTTATCGAATCTTCTATTCTAGTAAATTTTTTTAATTTGTCTTGCTTTTTTTGTGGTAAGAATTGCATTAGTTGTTTGTACGTTGAAAAACAAATGGAATTATTGATATTCATAGCAAATAATTCGATCATCTTACGTTCAAATCCTTTACAATTTATATAATGTGAGACAAAATTCTAAATTAAGTTTCTGTTTGCATTTAACTCAAACAATAGATTTTCTAAACAATAAGACCAATAGTTTCTCTTATTGGACCTACATTTAGCTTTATAATACTTGAAATACTAATAATTTTCTTTTTATAAACCATAAATTTATTTTAACACAATATGTATTTTATCGTAATCAATATATATATGAGGTGTCCATATCATGGTAAATATAAAAAGGTGCCTAAAAGCAGCAGTTGAAAACTGCTTTTTAGACACGCATTTTTAATAATTATTTAACATCCTTTGTCCATTCAGCAACTTTGTCTGCATTGGCTTCTACCCAATCTTTAGCGGCTTGTTTTGGGTCTTTGCCATCCATAATTTCTAGCATAACGTTCTCTAAGTCTTCTGATGTCCAGTGGAAGTTATCTAGTACAGAATAAACATCTGGTTGATCTTCTTTTAAACCTTTACGAGCGAATGTGTTAATCGTTTCTTCGCCACCATAAACGCCTTTTGGATCATCTAAATATTTAAGATCGTATTTAGCGAATTTCCAGTGAGGGGACCAGCCAGTCACGACGATGTCTTCTTTGTTTTTAATCGCTTTAGCAAGAGAAGTTGTCATAGCACCAGATGAAGATGTTAATAGATTCCAATCTGCTAAGTTATCATATTCATCTAAAGCTTTTTCAGTAGCAGCTGTAATCCCAGCACCAGGCTCAATACCTGT
Source organism: Lysinibacillus sp. NPDC093216 (assembly GCF_050280325.1). Taxonomy (NCBI): domain Bacteria; kingdom Bacillati; phylum Bacillota; class Bacilli; order Caryophanales; family Bacillaceae; genus Lysinibacillus; species Lysinibacillus sp. NPDC093216. Next base: position 42,132 of record NZ_JBNNVB010000024.1, read on the forward strand.
AATTGTGCGATCTGCTTGCTTTTTTAAATCCTCAATCGAATTAACGTCCATATAGCTTGGTACTACTAAACCTATTTTGGCACCAGCAAGGTTTTCACCTAGCTCATCAAGATCAGCCTTATATTTTTCGTACTGTGGGGCATGTGTATTTGGCAACCATGCGGCAACCATACCATCTGCTTCACCTTTTGAAACAGCCTCCCACATAATTGCATTATCGAGTGGTGTTAATGTTACATTGTAACCTAAATCCTCAAGCACCTGCCCAACTACATTAGTGGAAGCAATTTCTGTATCCCATTCAACGTAGGCTAGATTGACGTCCTTTGAGTTACCATCGCTCTTACTTGAATCGTCACCACTACATGCAGCTAGCAAAAAGCCAAGCCCTAAAGCCATCCCTAATTTAGTTAATGTTTTCAGTTTCATCGAATCTTCCTTTCTTTATTCAACTACAACACGTAAATCTAAAGCTAGAACTAAGACTTTCACTAAAAAATTGTCTCTTTATCTAAACGGCTTTCTTCTTATTAAAACTTTGCGTTAAGCGGTCTATTACAATGGCAAAAATTACTAGACCTAAACCTGCAACAAAGCCATTTCCAACCTGTGTACGTTGTAGTGCAGTTAATACTTCGCGACCTAGACCAGGTGCACCAATCATTGAGGCAGTTACAACCATTGACAGTGATAGCATAACAGTTTGGTTAATTCCTGCCATTATAGTTGATTTGGCAAGAGGGATTTCTACTTTAAATAGTTTTTGATTTGAAGTACTACCATATGAATCAGCAGCTTCTACTAATTCTTTTGGTACTTGGCGAATTCCAAGGTTCGTCATACGTACAGTTGGTGGTAAGGCAAAAATAACGGATGCAAATACACCAGGGACTATTCCAATACCAAAGAAGGCAACGGCAGGAATCAAGTACACGAAGCCAGGCATTGTTTGCATGAAATCGAGTATCGGCTTAATTACATTTTCTGCTACAGTTGACTTAGACATTAGAATGCCAAGAGGAATACCTAAAATGATTGAGATGATACTTGAAAATAGCACGAGCGTGGTTGTTTCCATAAGATGCGTCCATAAGCCTTGATTATAAATAAATAACAAACCAAGTAATGAAAACGTAGCGAGCCCGAATTTTTTGCCGGTAACGAAAAAGGCAAAAATGACAACAAGTAAAATTAGAATAATCGGGGGAATGCTCACTAATAAATCAGTGACCTGATTCATGAGTAGTTTTCCATTTTTTTGAATCAAGTTAAAAAACACTGAAAAATTACTCGTCAACCAGTCCATAACTGATTCTACCCATGGTCCCAGTGGTATAACTGGAATATTGTCTAAAAAATTATTCATTTGCAACTGCCTCCTCATCGCTAGTTGAAAGTGCTTCGATGACAACGCCCCGGATAAGAACACCAAGCAAACGCTCATCTTTTACAACTGCAATAGGAGTAGGACAATTATGAATCAAACCTAATATATCCTGTAAAAGCATATCTGGTGGAACGGTCAACATATCTGATTGAACAATTGAATGTACCGTTTGTTCTTGTCTTTTTGCTGCAGCCCGTGCGTCGTCAGCAGTAATATAGCCTTTTAAATGTCGATTTTTGTCAACGGCCATTAGTAAACTAACCGTTTCTTCGCGCATTCTTTTAAGTGCTACGGTCGGCCCATCTACATCTACATTGACAGATACAGGTCGAACCATGGCATTTTCAGCAGTTAGTACTTTAGAGCGATCGACGTCTTCTACGAAGGTTTTAACATAATCATTTGCAGGGTTTGTTAAAATTTCTTCTCCAGTACCAATTTGGATGATTGAGCCATCTTTCATAATGGCGATACGATCACCAATACGTAATGCTTCATTCAAATCGTGAGTGATAAATAAAATTGTTTTTTTCAATGTGCTTTGTAAATCGAGTAACTCATCTTGCATTTCTTTTCGAATTAATGGATCGAGTGCAGAAAAAGCCTCATCCATTAGTAATATTTCAGGGTCATTTGCAAGTGCTCGTGCTAATCCAACACGCTGTTGCATACCACCTGATAATTGACTAGGATATTGGTCCTTATAAGCAAGTAAGCCTGCATTGTCGAGAGCCTGCTCTGCTTTTGCTTGCCGTTCTTCTTTTGAGATGCCTCTGATTTCAAGGCCGTATTCTGTGTTTTGAAGAAGTGTACGATGGGGGAATAAACCGAAGTTTTGAAAGACCATACTCATTTTGTTTCTTCTTACATTACGTAAACTCTCTTTGCCCATTTTAGAAATATTTTCTCCATCGATGTAAATATTTCCACTTGTAGGTTCTATGAGACGGTTTAAAAGCCGAATCAGTGTCGACTTTCCACTTCCTGATAATCCCATGATAACGAAGATTTCACCTTCATTTACGGTAAAACTTGCATCGTATACACCAACTGTTGCACCTGTTTCTTTTAAGATATCAGTCTTGCTTTTTTGTTGCTTGACGAGTTCTAAGGCTTGGGGAATATGTTTACCGAAAACTTTAGAAACATGTTCCACTTTAATTTTTTCCAATAGAACCACTCCTTTCGTAGATCAATTTCGCCTTGGCGTAATGGGTGTTGCTTCACTTACGCACATATAAATCGCCACTAGACGAGGCGTTTTTAGGCTGAGTCCCTCTATTTCAGTAGGTGTTTGAACACTCACTGAATGAAGATATATACTATTTGAGGATAATGATACCCAAATATAAACAAGTAACAACTTAACCCTAACAAAAAGTTGTTACTTCTGTCAAATCGACAAAATAGAAAAAATCCGCATAAACGCTGTTATATCAGCGTTTATGCGGATTTTAATTTGGATATAAAAAACTCTGAACTCGAGCGAAACTTTCATCATTGCCGATAAAGTAAATGATATCTCCTTCTTCCAAGGACACATATGGACCAGGTGATAGTAATAATTCATTTTTACGACGAATTCCGACAATCGTGCTAGATGTATTTTGCCAAAAATTCAATTCCTGTACGGTTTGGTGGATACAAGGGCTTTCAACTGTCATCTCTAATTGATAAGGAATGAACGGATTGACGGATCTGAAATGTTCAGTTCGACTAATAAGTTGTTTGGTTTTTTCCTGTAGATTTATTAATTCTTGGTGCTGCTTCTGAATGCTAGACATAAGCTCATGTTGTAGTTCATGGACTGATTGAACATCATGGAATTGGCGGACAAAATGTGCAGCCTTTTCATATGAGATGATTATAACCCCACTACCTTTAGTGGCCTCTACAATTTCCAAGTCTTGCAAAACAGCAATCGCTCTTCTTGCAGTTTCCGAAGAGACATTGTATTGACTAGCTAGAGATGATCTTGCGTAAATTTTATCGCCAATTCGATATTTTCTTTCCACGATTTTTGAGGCTAGATCGACAGCAATTTGCTGATATTTTGGCTGTTTCACCTGCACATTTTTTTCTAATTGCATTCTAAACTTCCTTTCGTCATTACAGTTCCTTCAGCTTATTATAGACTAGCCTGCACAGAAAAAATAGCATCTCCATAAGCTATTAGTATATGATAAAAACGTAATATAGCAGTTTTTGTTTCTAATACATTTTTAAAATAGAATAGGAGCTATAGTTTGACAGGTGTTAGTTATTATTATAAACTAAGTTACGTTATGTAAGTGATGTGAAAATACAAGTGCTCAGCTAGTATGTTTAGCTAGCTGTTTAACAATAGAAGGTTGGAGAAAAATATGACAATTACTACTAAAGTTTTGGATATAGTGAAAGACAAAATGACGATCGTGAAGCATTCAGAAACTGAAAGTATTTGCCTAGTTGGTCCAGTGAAATTACCGGTAAAACAGGGTGGATTTTCAGCGACATTTCAATGGTATAACTGGTTAAAAGTAGGCGCTAATCAGTCAAAAGAGGAAATTATTGATGGGTTATCATCTGCAAACTTAGCTTTTTTACAACAGTCATCAGTGCTTGTTTATGGAGATTTTACACATGCAGAGGATGCTTTAATTCGCATGCATAGCATTTGTCATACAGGTGATATTTTTGGAAGCCAGCGCTGTGACTGTGGTTATCAATTACATGAATCGATGAAAATGATTGTGGAGCATGGCTGTGGTGCCATTTTCTACTTAGCTGATCATGAAGGTCGTGGGATCGGGTTATTCTCGAAATCTCTTGCTTATTTATTACAAGAAGAGGGATTAGATACGGTTGAAGCAAATCATGCTCTTGGCTTCCCAGATGATACTCGTTCTTACGAAGATGCCATTAATGTGTTAGCTGCACTTCGTTCAAAACCAGTTACACTGATTACCAATAATCCTAAGAAGCTTGCCGCATTACAGGCACATGGTTTAGCAGCAGAAGGACATGTCCCATTATGGGGAGGATTAACGGAGACAAATCGATTTTATTTAGACACAAAAGTAGAGAAATCTGGACATTTGCGCGAAGAGAAGTGAGTGGAGGAACGAAGATGACAACAGATGAAAAATATATGCAATTGGCACTTGATTTAGCCGCTAGTGCAAAAGGAAATACGAATCCAAATCCACTAGTAGGGGCTGTAATCGTCAAAGACGGTGTCATTGTTGGAACAGGTTTACACAGAAAAGCAGGGGAACCACATGCAGAGGTGCATGCATTCCGTATGGCTGGAGAACATGCTAAAGGTGCGACACTTTATGTAACTCTTGAGCCGTGTTCGCATTTTGGAAAAACACCTCCTTGTGCAAATTTAGTGAAGGAATCAGCAGTTAGTCGTGTGGTTGTAGCTATGCAAGATCCAAATCCTGCTGTTGCTGGACGTGGTATTCAACTGTTACGAGATGCAGGCATTGAGGTAGAGGTGGGTGTTTTAGAAGCTCAAGCTCGCCGTTTAAATGAACGTTTTATTCACAATATGCTAACAAAACGACCATTTATTATTTCAAAATATGCGATGACTTTAGATGGGAAAATAGCTGCCCATACAGGACATTCCAAGTGGGTAACGGGTGAGGCAGCGCGTGAGGATGTTCACCGTATTCGTCATGAGGTTGATGGTATTTTAGTTGGTGTTGGTACTGTTTTAGCTGACAATCCATCCTTAACGACAAGATTAAAAGAAGATTACGGAAAAAATCCAGTGCGCATTATTATGGATAGTTCCCTTCGTACACCAGCTCATGCCAATGTTCTGAATGTAGAAGAAGCGAAAACAATTATTGTATGTAGTGAGAATGCCAGCCAAGAAAAAATAACAGCATTTGAGAAAAAAGGCGTGACTGTATTGCCAGTTCGACATGACTCTGAGGGGCTTGTTATTGATGATATGCTTGAAAAACTCTATCAAAATGGCATTACGGATATTTTAGTAGAGGGTGGAAGTACGATCAACTCTTCATTTTTACAGCAAGGTGCTATTAACAAATATGTGATTTACATAGCGCCAAAGATTCTCGGTGGTCGTTTATCATTAACACCTTTTGCTGGTCAAAATCCATCTACTATGGATGAAGCATGGGATGTAGAATTTGCTTCGTTTGAGCAGGTTGGGCAAGATTTACGTATTATTGCTTATCCAAAGATAGGTGAAGGAAAGTGAATTATCAAGCAGATGTTTGTATCGTAGGGGCTGGACCAGGTGGAGCACTTCTTTCGCACTTACTAGCGAAAAAAGGTCTTTCTGTAATTCTACTGGAACAAAACGCAGCACTTGGGCAGGCATTTCGCGGTGAACATTTAAATGAGGAGGGTGAGGCTGTTTTAAAAAGTCATCAGCTTTTTGAAGCAGTCGAGGCGCTCGGCTTATTACGTATGGGAAAGCTTGAATATTACGCAGACGGTAGAGTAATAAAAACTATTTTCCCTGATGAAGCTGTTGGACATTTAGGAATTCATGTACCGCAAGCCAATCTATTAAAGGGGATTTTACAAGAAACACAGCATTTTCCTCACTTTTCTTGTTTCCTGAATACGAAGGTAACGAAGCTCATAGTTGATTCTTTGGGCAGATATACGGGTGTCATTGCATCAAGGGATGGGGAAACCATTGAAATTAGTAGTCAGTTAATAATCGGAGCTGACGGCCGTTACTCTACTATTCGTAAGCAAGCGCACATTGAGATTCAAAAGCATAAGCATGGCTTTGATTTATTGTGGGCAAAAATTCCTGCCCCTCAGGGATGGGAGCCATCGATTAAAATGGCATTAATAGGTGATAAACAGCTATCCTTATTTACGCAAGTAGGCGGGTTCATTCAAATCGGCTGGAATATTGAACAAGGAAGTTTTCCTCAGCTCAGAAAAAAAGCATTTACACCATTTATCCAACAGCTTTTAGAACAATTCCCGGAACTATCTGATACTGTAAATGAACATATCAGATCCTGGCAAGATTTTGTCTTACTTGATGTATTCAGTAGTCATTGTGACTGCTGGGGAACAAAGGGGCTTGCGCTATTAGGGGATGCTGTTCACACGATGACACCAACTGGAGCATTTGGACTCAATAGTGCACTCAAGGACGCAGAGTGTCTTGCGTCATTATTAAATAAAGATACGCTTGTTCATTTTAACGTACACGATTTTCAACAAATGCGCGAGCAAGCCATAGAAGAAGTATTAGCGATGCAAATTAAAAAAGAGCAAACATTCGCGACTAACTTCATCAACAAGGCTTCTTGAAGGGAAGAAAAACAACATGAAATTTGGCTTTGATATAGATGACACACTCATCGATTTACGAGCACACGCCTTTGCGCTCTATAATAAAAAACTTGGTAAAAATGTTGCGCTAGAAGTATTTCAAGCTTTGCAAAGAGTTGAAATTCACGAACCTTTTGGATTAACAGATGCTGAAGGGGCGGCGATGTGGAATCGTTCATTAGAGGACATTTATTTTACGGATTGTCCTTCTTTTGAGGGAGCACTAGAGACGCTTCAAGCCTTGGCACAGCAGGGACATGACATTTATTATATTACTTCACGTCCTAAACAGTATTGTGAGCAAACACAAGCATGGATGAAAGCACAAGGATTTCCAATCACAGAAGGTCACTTTTTCTGCGGAATGCAGGATACAGAGAAAGTGGCAATCATCAAAGAACTAGCTTTAGATGTTTATGTAGATGATAAACCAGCTGTATTAGAAACACTGCAAGATGTGAATACAAAAGTGATTTTAAAAAATCAATCCTATAACAAGCATGTTGAACTGCCACGCTTAAATCATTGGGATGATTTCTTGAGATTAGTAAATAATTAAAGCAATAAACCCGAATAGCAAGCACTTAAAAAGTGATTCTATTCGGGTTTATTCTTTGTTTAAATCAATACAATTGCTTTTCGATTTCTAATGCAACGCTTTGAATAGTTTCAATTAATAAATTTTCATCGTAGTCACTAAAGCGTACTTCTGGTATAACGAGTGACACTGATGCAATTATTTGGTTGGAAGCATTTAAAATCGGTGCAGATATAGAGCATGCGCCACGCACACGTTCGCTATTACTTTTTGCAAACCGTTGTAAACGGGTATGCTTTAATTCCTTTAACAGCTGCTCTTTTGAAAGTATCGTTCTATCAGTGATAGCTTCAAGACTTATATTCTCCACATATTCTTCAACATTCGGCATAAATGCGAGCAATATTTTAGATGATGCACCTGCATAAAGGGGAGAGGTGTCACCTACAAACATTTTCGTTGAAAGCGGATATGTTGAATCGTAGTTTAAAATACATCGTCTTTCCAATCCATCAATAATATTCATGGAAACACTTTCGCCGATTTCTTCGTTTAGCTTTTTTAAAATAGGCTCTGCGACAATAATAAGACTTGATTCTTCTTTTACTAAATTGCCTAAATACAGAAGTGAATGACCTAATTGATAGCGCTTAGTTTGCTCGTCTTTGTGAAGAAAGCCTTCGTATACAAAGGTAGAAACGAAGCGCTGTAAACTGGAAATGCTGATCCCTGTTTTTTTACTTAACTCAGTTAGGGAAAGGCTAGGTTCATCTTTTGAAAAAGCTTTTAACACTTTAATAGCTTTGTGCAGCGATGACATTGTATAGTTTTTTTCGAAAATCTCCTGATTCATCCCGTCACCTACAGTAATAAAATTTTCTTCGACATCTGCCGGAGGATTTATCTTCAGATATATATGCCGTTATGCTTTTGCCAATAAAAGCATTTATAATATGAAGATAAACTGGCTAATCACCATAACGTGGGGTTGATTTCCGTTCCGACTGGGCGCTTTGTAGTTGCCGCTTCGCTTTCGCGCAGAGCAGAGCTTCCTGGGCGCGTCCGATGAGCCGCTTCACTCGCGTTGCTCGCTCTAGGGTTTCGGGGCAACAGGATGTTGGTCACGAAGGCGTTATCACAGGACGTGATGCTTTTAGCCTTTGTTCCTCTATATCGCTAATCCCCAAGGAGTCGCCCAGTCTTAACTCCAATCAACTTATCCACATGACAGACTTTTTAATAAAATGTCATGCCAAACTATCAGTGATGAACCATTAAAGTACCTCTATTATAGCGCAATTTTATTTTTGTAGAGAGGACTTTTGGAATTGGTTTGTATGTTCTCCAAGTACAGGTGGTGCTAATTTATATTGAATATCTAAATCAGAGAACTTTAACGGGCTTTTGATGAATCTGATTGTACCATATTGTTCGTGCTCTATTTCACCAATCATGTCGCGTGCCATAAATTGCGGTTGTTCTAGTGCTTCTGCAATTGTGTTCACACGTCCGCCGGGAATTTTGTATTGTTGTAATAAGGTAATCCATTCATCCCGTGTTTTTGTCATGGTAAGGTCAGTAATCATCCGAACTAGCTCCGCTTCATGTTGCTTGCGCAATGTATTCGTTAAAAAGCGCGGATCATTGGCCCATTCCTCACGTTGCAACATCGTGCAAAACTTTTTAAATTGTCCATCTGTCCCAACGCAAATCATTAGGGGGCCATCCGCACAGTTAAATACTTGATACGGCGCAACATTATTATGACGATTACCGAGACGTTCTGAGATAAAGCCTGTATTTAAATAAGCACTCGCTACATTCGCTAAGCTACTCATTTGAACGTCTAATAAAGCTAAGTCAATAAATTGCCCTGTATTTGTTTGATCACGCATTCGTAAAGCGGCTAAAATACTAATGACGACATAGTTAGAGGTTAAAATATCTGCAATAGGAACACCAACTTTTGTCGCTTCCCCTTCAGGTGAGCCAGTGACATGCATTAAACCACTCATCGCTTGAATTACTGGATCGAAGCCTGGTTCGTGTGAAAGAGGACCAGTTTGACCGAATCCTGTAACTGCACAATAAATGATTCTAGGATTCACTTTGCTTAATTCCTCATAGCTGAGCCCCATTCGCTCCATGTCACCCGTTTTAAAATTTTCGAGGACGACATCAGCATCTTTGACAAGTTCTTTAAATTTTTCTCTGTCCTCAATTTTCTTTAAATCTAATGTGATTGATTTTTTATTGCGATTGGCACATAAATAATACGTACTTTGACCATTCACAAATGGCCCCCAATCACGCATACTATCAGAGCCATCTGGATGTTCTATGCGAATTACTTCTGCTCCTAAATCTGCCAACATCATGGAGCCAGCAGGAGCAGCATAAACACGAGATAAATCTAATACTCGAATATTTTCAAGAGGTTGCATTGTTCTTCCTCCTAAATACGTCATTTATAAACGGGCTTACGTTTTTCTACAACTGCGTTTACACCCTCTTTGAAATCATCTAGCTCTGTTACAATAGCCATTTGTGATGAAATGTAATCAAGGGCACTACGTAAATCCATTCGTTGACTTTGATAAACAGCACGCTTTATGAATTGCAATGTGGTAGTTGGACGACTTGCTAATTCTTTTGCATAATTCAATGTGTATTCTTCAAGCTCATGGTCTTCTACAACAAATGTCACAACACCTTTGTCTTTTGCTTCATCAGCAGTTAATACACGAGCCGTCCAGAACATGTCCAACGCTTGATCGACGCCGATTAATTTCGGTAAATAATAAGCACCACCGTCGCCAGGAACGATCGCCACGTTAATGTAGCTTTCTGAAATTTTTGTGGATTTTGCAGCAATCCGTATATCGCACATTAAGGCCATATCAAGCCCTGCGCCCATTGCAAACCCATGTACCTGAGCAATAACGGGCTTATCAATTTCTTCAAGGAGAAGGGGGATACGTTGAATCTTTTTCCACAGAGAATTTTTTCGTGCTAATCCTGTAGAAGAGATATCGTCCTCACTTTGGAAAAATCCTTCACCAGCTTGCATCGCCTTAATATCCCCGCCAGCGCAAAATGATTTTCCATTACCTTTTACGATCACAACACGAATGTCCTCTGAATCACGAACAGTTTCAAGGGCTTCAATCCATTTAGCGATCATCTCTTCACTAAAAGCATTGTACGCCTCAGGTCTATTTAATGTAATTGTGGCTACATGGTCTTGCACTTCAAAAAGTAAATCAGTCATTGATAACACTCCTTATCATGTCATTAGTAGTTTGTCACAAATTAATTACTTATCCTTCCACTTTGAGAAGTGGAGAGCTTGCGCTACTTGAAGTTAAATATTCCCATAGACTATCTCCACTATTTTCTAGCAGTTGTGTTGCGACCAAATTAGTCCAATAAGAGGTGCTGGCTCCTTCATCGCGCCATGACCAAAGTCTGCGTGTAAATTGGTGCAAACTATGCTCGTGTGTCGTACCAATTGCAGCGTGTACTTGATGTGCAATTGTTGTCACTGCTTGAATAATTTCTTCGAAACGAATGCTGGCGTAAGCAACCTCACTATTTTGACTGTTCATCTGAAGGGCTTCTGTAACATTATTAAATGCTGCTAAGGCGATCGCTGTTTCACCTGCTAACTGTACAATATGCTGTTGTACGAGCTGGAAGCGATGAATCGGTCGACCGAATTGCTCACGTTCTTTCGTATATTGAACAGTTAAATCATTTATTTTATCGACGGCACCAGTCATCAGTGCTAATTGAAAAGCAGTATTGAGTGTTGTTATAGCGTGTATCTTGTCAGGAGATAACACAGCAGATACTTGTGAAACCTTAGTATGATGGCATTTCACGGTATCACGCGGTTCGCCTGCTAAATTCGACCCTAGCTTAATTTCAGCTTGGCTTAAATCGATTTCTACAAGATGAGTACCCTCCGTGCTATAGGCAAGTGTCACTAGATGTTTTGTATGACGTGCCCAAGGGATTTGGATCGCCTCTCCGGTTAATTTGCCATTCTCTAACGTAAAGGCTTGGTTAGGGCAGAGCATATACGTCGCCAGGTCTTCAATTACTTGTAAACTAGTAAACTCTAATAAATAATTTGCGAATGTGGTTTCGGCAAATGGAATCGGTGCCGCGTATTTTCCAGTTAAACGAACAATATTCAATAAATCCTCTATGTCGCCACCTGCACCGCCATTTTCTTCTGAAATGGCTACAGCTGTCATCCCGTTTTCTTTAAACAGATCCCATAGTTCTGGTGCCCAATGACCTTGTTCCACTGTATCGACTAACTCTTTATCGACTTTTTCTTTTAACATGCGCTCTACAACATCAAGAATCATATCTTTCATTTCGCTCATTGTGCTACAACCCCTTTCGCTACAACGCCATACAGTACTTCTGAAGTTCCTCCTCGGATAGTGAAACCTGGTGCATGTAAAATGGATTCAGCCATAAAGCGATCAATTTTACGATGCGCGTCAAGAGTAGGATAAGTCTGTACGATTAAGCGTGTAATTTCAGGAATACTTTGCTCAAATTTCGTACCGAGTGCTTTCACAAGTGCTGCAGGAATAGATACGTCTTCACCATTACCGGATTCTAAAAGCTGGGCTACTCCAATTGACAAATTACGTAGACCCCAAAGACGAGCTATTATTTTAGACGCTTGCTGTAACCCTTCTAAATTGTTTTGGCGCTTTAACTCTTGAATTAGTTCATCGATTAATGGGAAAGTACTCAATATTCGCTCTGGACCACTGCGCTCAAAGGCAAGCTCTGCTAATCCTTGAGCCCAGCCATTACCGATCTCTCCAACAACCATATTGTCAGGTACAAAAACATTGTCAAAGAATACTTCGTTGTAATGATGCTCACCAGTTAGAAACTTGATCGGAACAACCGTTACCCCTTCCGCATGTAAATCAACAATCAACTGACTGAGCCCTGCATGTTTACTTTTTCCATCAAAAGGACTAGTCCGTACTAAAGTCACCATATAGTGGCAAAGGTGTGCATTACTCGTCCATATTTTTTGACCGTTGACAATCCATCCGCCCTCTACTTTTTCAGCACGTGTGCTAACCGAAGCGAGGTCAGAGCCACTATTTGGTTCACTTAAACCTATGCCGAAGTAGCATTCGCCTTTCACGATTTTCGGTAAGAAATATTCTCGCTGCTCTTCTGTTCCATACCGTAAAAGAAGTGGTCCTGTTTGGCGATCAGCAAACCAATGTGCAGCAACCGGAGCACCAACAGCTAAAAATTCTTCCGTTAAAATGTATCGATCAATAGTACTCCTCTCTTGACCGCCATATTTTTTAGGCCAAGTTAAGCCAATCCAACCTTTTTGACCAATTAATTTAGAGAATTCAGGATCATCTCCACTTAGCCAAGAGTCACATTTAGGCGTGAAAGTTCCTTTTGCTAATTCATCCTGTAGAAACGTTCGAACATCTAAGCGGAATTGCTCTTGCTCTTGTGTAAATTGCACAGTTGGTACATGAAACATTTGATCACTCCTTAAATTTTACCGTAATGTGGTAACTGTTATTGTATATGTGTATTTTATGATGACTTATAACTGTAGTCAATTACTTTTTGGAATTATTTGAAAATTTTACGAGAATAGTGAGGAAGGTTCGTTGCTTATCACCAAAACTTGAGGTTGATTTCCGTTCCGCCTGAGGGGCGTCCGATGAGCTGCTCGCCCAAAAAGATGTTGGCTACACTATAATTTAAAAATAATATTCGATGAAAAAATGGAAAAACAGAGAATAAACATGTTACTATGTAGAAAATTACGTAATGGAGGTGTGGGATATGCAAATGGCTATCAAAACTTCCCAAAAAATAATGCAAGTGTTATCACCACAATTAGTACAGCATTTAGAAATTCTGCAATATTCAACAAATGAACTAGAAAAGTATATTTATGATAAGGCTAACGAAAATCCACTGTTAGTTGTCACGGATTCGACGGTGAAAATGCAATATGAGGAAATTATGCAATTAGCAAGTTATTCCGATAAGAGTTATTCTGCGCAATATTATGCACCACAACATCATTCATTTAATCCCATTGAGATGAAGTTTGCAGTAAAAGAAAGCTATGAGCAGTTTTTATTGGAACAAGTACCTATGCATAAAAATCTTTCTTCTGTAGATTTAAAAATCTTAACGTTTTTAATTCAATCGTTAGATGAACGTCTATTTTTAGATGTTGATGTAGAAATTGTCGCTGATAGATGTAATACAAATGTTTTGCATGTAGAGGCACTATTGGACTTACTTCAAACTTTTGAGCCAGTAGGAGTAGGGGCGCGTAATTACAAGGAATTTTTACTCATTCAGGTAGACAGTGATGCGCTTGCACCGAAATTAGCTTCTCGGTTTATCGAAGCGGATTTAGAGCTAGTGGCAGCACAAGCTATTAAACAATTAAGTAAAAAGTATAAGACGTCTCTACATGACGTGAAGAAAACTGTCAACTATATAAAAAATTTAAAACCAGTGATGACAGGAGATAAATTGGAAGCGATTCCATATGTCATTCCAGAAGTCGAAGTAGAAAAATTAGGAGAGGAATGGCTGATTAAATTAAATCGTGGATATTTACCAAGCGTCACTATCGATAAACATTATGTTGAAATGCTAAAGAATGATCCGAACTGTAAAACCTATTTTAAAGACACAATGAAAGATGCTCTTTTATTATTACAAGGAATCGAACAACGTGATAAAACACTGTACGAATTAGCTAGATTGCTAGTGGAATTGCAAGAAGATTTTTTCCATAAAGGCATTGAGGCATTAAAGCCTATGCGATTAAAAGATATAGCGGACATTTTAAGTCTACATGTATCAACGATTAGTCGGGCAGTGCGTGGAAAATATATAAAAACTTCCCATGGCGTATATGCTTTACAATCGTTATTTACAAAAGGAGTAATGAATATTTCTGGAAAAATGGATTCTCTTATGTATATTAAAAAGCGTCTCAAACAATTGATTGAGACAGAGGATAAACAAAAACCATTAACTGATCAGCAGCTTACAAATACTTTATGTGCTGAAGGTATCCAAATATCCAGACGGACAGTAGCGAAGTACAGGGAAGAGATGAATATTATGAGTTCATTTAATCGTGTATATGGATAGATGATGTAAATAAATTTTAATGATGTATTTTTGCATCAAAATTTGAAAAACGCATATGAAAAGATTCATAGATTTTTGTAAAGGCTCCTCACCTAACGTGAAGTTGATTTCCGTTCCGGCTGGGCGCTTTGTTGCTGTCGCTTCGCTTTCGCACAGATAAAACATTTGCCGCTGACGCTTCGCTTTCGCGCAGAGCAGAGCTTCCTGGAGGCGTCCGATGAGCCGCTTCGCTTCGCTGCAGGGTCTCGGGCCAACAACAGATGTCTTTTGCGCGAAAGCGTAGTGCTAACGAAGCGTCAGCAGCACCGATGTTGGTCACGAAGGCGTTATCACAGGATGTGATGCTTTTAGCTTTCGTTCCTCTATCGCTAATCCCCAAGGAGTCGCCCAGCCTCCACTCCAATCAACAAAAATAACTATGTTTTATAAAATGTTATCAACAATTTTGGGTGATAAGACAATTTTTAAATAACAACAAAAGATGTACAGATTGATAATTTTTTGAAATTTTTAATAATTGAATAGGTTTGGCATCATAATTGCTCATTAAACGATAGACATTGAAATAGAAGAAAGGGGCTAGTAAATGTCTACATAACACAAAGGGGTGGTTTAATGGGGGCTTTGCAAAAATCATTGAAAACACGGCATATTACAATGATCTCCATTGGAGGGGTTATTGGTACAGGACTCTTCGTAGGGACAGGGAAAAATATTTTAAGTACCGGTCCTGCGGCGGTGATTTCATATGCGATTGCATGCATGCTCATAGTTCTGATCATGCAAATGGTTGGGGAAATGGCATCAGGAGAAATAGTATTAGGAAAGAAATCAGGAGGTTCGGCAGAGCTAGGCTCATTTGCTTCCTATGCTGGGAAATATATTGGCCCATGGGCAGGGTTTACAGTAGGGTGGCTTTATTGGGCAAGCTGGGTATTTATTGTGGGGTTAGAAGCGGCACTCATAGGGGGAATGCTGCATAATTGGTTCCCGATGATACCAACATGGCTCGGAAGCGTAGGTATAACATTATTGATGACAATTGTTAATATTTATTCAGTAAAATCATTTGGTGAATTTGAATATTGGTTGTCCTTCGTTAAAGTTACGGCAATTATTGTATTTTTAGTTGTTGGTATAGCTATGATTTTAGGAATTTGGCCAAATTATGAACCTAAGGGGTTAGGGATTTTAACGGAATTCGGTGGATTTGCTCCGAATGGTATTGTCCCAATTTTTACGGCAATTGTCTTTGTTATATTTTCGATTTGTGGTGCTGAGGTTGCAGCCATTGCGGCAGCAGAGTCTGAAAATCCAGCGAAAAATATTGTCCGCGCCATTCGCAACGTTGTCTTTCGATTAGGGTTATTTTTTGTAGGATCAGTAGCTATTATGGTTTTAATCATCCCTTGGAATGATTCAAAAATATTGTCCGCGCCTTATGCAAATATTTTAACGATGGCAGGGCTTCCAATTGCTGCTCAACTTATTCAAATCGTCATTTTTATTTCACTAATCTCAGTTTTAAATTCTGCTCTTTATACAAGTTCACGAATGTTACTTGAAATGTCGCGTCAAGGCGATGCACCAAAAATATTCTCGCAAATAAAAAATCGTCGAGGTGTGCCTGTACCAGCTGTTATTGGTAGTACAGTAGTAGCGTATATTTGTGCGATGCTTTACTTCATTTCACCTGAAGTCATTTTCTACTTTTTAGGTAATTGCGTTGGGGGATTAATGATTGCTGTTTATATTTTTATTGCTATTTCACAAATTCGTTTCCGCCGTTATTACGACAAAGTTTCAGATGAGCCATTATCGATTAGAATGTGGCTATTTCCATATTTATCGTATGTGACAATTGGTATTTTAACAGTCGTTTATTTATGCCAAGCTCTCATCGAATCCTTACGTTCACAATTCTATTTGAGTACATTTGTATTAATTGGCTCAGTTGTGTTGTTCATGATTATGCGAAAGCTGTCGACAAGACCAGCGGAGCAAATAGAGGAAAAGCTAGCATCAGAGTAGAATATTATAAAAATACAAAAAATTCGCGATATTTCTGCGAGATATCAAGCCATGAAAGAACTTAAAGGATACTTTAACCCTTTTAGGCTTCCAGATGCCCCGTAGAAAGAGCGAATTTTTTTGTATGAAAAAGCCTTTAAAGTTCAAGAGGGAGGGATCTAGTTGTCGATAACTCAACTACATAAAGAGGAACATTTTTTTATTGTAAAAAATGATGATGTAATGATTAAAAGTGATATCCAAATAGAGCTTCTTGAAAAAATAATGAAGAAATATAGTAAAGGAATAGAAACCTTTGATGTAGAAGGCTATTTTATTCACGTAATAGAGACTTCGCAAGGTAGCTTGTTTCATGTCAAACCATTCATGCAGTATAGCTATATAGACTTTATGAACCCGTTGTCAATTAAAGTGTTAAACTCCATATCCGATGGCGTTACAGTATGTGATAGCGATGGCAAAATTTTATTTCAAAATGATATTGATATCGAAATTGTTGGCATTGATTTAATGGGGAGATATGCAAAAGATGTCATCGCCGAAGGATTAATGAGTGATTCCATTTCGATGAAAGTAATTGAATCAAAAGAAAAAGTAACTATTTTGCAGACGTTCATTAATGGCAAATGCTTTTTAGTTTCAGGTAAACCGATATTTGATGAATACGGCGAATTACAATATGTAGTTGCTATTACTCGTGATATGACACAATTAAAACTGTTAGAGAAAGAAGTAAAAAAATTAGAAGTTCAAAACGAGAATTTTAAAAATAAGCTACATGCCTTACATAATAAAGAAAACACAAAAAGTAGTTTAATTGCTGTATCTTCAGCAATGATGCAGGTTGTAGAGCGTGTTATGAGAGTTGCAGAGGTAGATTCTACTGTATTAATTGGTGGTGAATCGGGCGTAGGTAAAGAAGAGATAACAAAGCTTATTCACGCAAATAGCCGCCGTCATGATCAGCAAATTTTAACGATTAACTGTAGTGCAATCCCTGAGAATTTGTTAGAATCTGAACTTTTCGGCTATGAAGCAGGAGCCTTTACGGGAGCGTCAAGAGGTGGTAAGGCAGGGTTATTTGAGATTGCGTCAGGTGGTACAGTGTTTTTAGATGAGATTGGAGAGATGTCCGTATTACTACAGGCGAAATTATTACGTGTACTCCAAGAATCAGAGGTTCAGCGTCTAGGTAGTGGAAAGCCTATTCCTATAGATGTACGTATAATCGCTGCGACAAACCGAAATTTGGCAGAAATGGTGTGGCAAGGTAATTTTCGAGAGGATTTATATTATCGTTTAAATATTATCCCGATTGAAATTCCTCCTTTAAGACATCGTCGCCAAGATATCATCCCACTAGTCAACCATTTTTTGGCTATTGTTGAAGAAAAATATGGGATCCATCGGACAATTGAGTCATCTGCAATGAAAATTTTAGAATCTTATGATTGGCCAGGCAATGTACGTCAACTTAAAAATATGGTGGAGCGTATTTGCTTACTAGCAACGCAGCCAGAAATAACAGCATTAATTGTGCAACAAGAGTTAGATAGTAACCCAACTATTATACGTGATCTGGAAAATCCAATAGAACTACAAAGCATCCAGGAACAGGTTGTAACTCCGAGGTTCAGTGGTACTTTAAAGGAGCAAGTAGCTGCGTTTGAAAAGCAGATTATTAAAGAAGCTCTATCTAAATATCCAAGTATTAGGCAAGCTGCTAAATCACTTGGCTGTGATCAGTCAACATTAGTACGTAAAATACAAAAATTCCAATTAACGAAACAAATTTCATATGAGGATTAGTGATGTATTTTTGCATCAAAATTTCATTCATGCACAATAAGTTGCAACATTGCAATACTCGCTAATAAATACAAAGAAAATGATGGAATGCCATTAATATTTTAATTTAATTGATGTAGAAGAAAAGGGACATTTTCAAACAAGAAAGCGTCCCTTTTCCTTTTTGAGTAGTTTTTGTGAAGCAGCAATAACGATTCACCACTAAAATTTTAGGATATTATTTGTTAAAACGTACGCCATGTATATAAGTTGATTGGAGTGGAGGCTGGGCGACTCCTTGGGGATTAGCGTCACAGATGAGACCCTGCAGCGCAGCGAAGCGGCTCATCGGACGCCCCCAGGAAAGCGCCCAGCCGGAACGGAAATCAATCACACATTATGAAAATGTAGCAATATTTTTTCGTTAAAAAAATTTTTTTCATCAGTTGGCATGAGAATTGCTACTAAAAAAATGAATGAAATTTTAAACGAAAAGAGGTTGGTATTTATGACAGTTCAACTAAAAGAAGAGTTAAAGACGTTAGATCAAAAACATTTTCTACACCCAACAACATCGATTGAGCAACAACAAACACAAGGGCCAGCAGCCATTTTTACAGAGGGCAATGGCATTTATTTAAAAGATATAGAAGGAAATATCTACATTGATGGGATGTCTTCTTTATGGAATGTAAATATTGGGCATGGTCGTAAAGAAATTGCCGAAGTGGCGAAGGAGCAAATTTCTACATTAGCATTTAGTTCCTGCTTCGCATCGTTTAGCAATGAACCGGCTATTCGTTTAGCGACGAAAATTGCTTCTTTAACTCCTGGAGACTTAAACACTGTATTTTTCACTTCTGGAGGTTCAGAATCGAACGATACAGCAATTAAATTAGCACGTCATTACTGGTTACTAAAAGGACAGCCAGAGCGCCAAAAAATTATTTCACGTACCCATTCATACCACGGTGTAGCAATGGGTGCTACAAATGCGACAGGTTTACAGGCATTTCGTGACTTTACGAATTCGCACGCACCTGATTTCCACTATGTATACAGCGAATCCGTACGTAATTTACGTGAAACGATTGAAGCGTTAGGCCCTGAGACTGTGGCAGCATTTATTTCTGAGCCTGTACAAGGTGCAGGTGGGGTTAATATTCCACAAAAAGATTACTTTAAAGAAGTGCGAAAAATTTGTGATGAGTACGGTATTTTATTCATTGCAGATGAAGTCATTACCGGGTTTGGTCGTACAGGTAAATTTTTCGGTATGGAACATTACGGGGTAGTGCCAGATATGATGTCATTCGCTAAAGGAGTATCGAGTGGTTATGTTCAACTTGGTGGTGTGGCGATATCCGAAAAGCTGCATCAAGATCTTTGTGAACTTTCTAAAGGGACATTAATGCACGGATATACTTACAGCGGTCATGCACTCGCTTGTCAAGTTGGGTTGAAAAATATAGAAATCCTTGAGCGTGAAAATCTCGTTGAAAATGCTGCAAAGATGGGCGATGCCATGTTAGAAGGATTCCGAGCACTGCAAGAAAAATATAGTTTTATCGGACGCGTGCGTACTCTTGGATTACTTGGAGCCATTGAATTAGTAAAGAGCCGTGAGACGGGTGAATTGTTTGAGTCTCCTCTTAGTCCAATTTTTGTACAAGAAACGATGAAACGAGGATTGATTCTACGAACAGTTACGTATGATCAAGATACAGTTGTTTTTTCTCCACCTCTCATTCTATCAAAAGTAGAGCTAGATGAAATGTTACGTATTTTAGACGAGACATTTGAGCATATACGTAAAACAATTGTTGAAAAAGAGTAATGTCAACGTAAAAATTCATAATTTGAAGGAGGAGTTTTATGACAACTATCGTTAGAGAAATACGAGAACAATTTAATCCAGCGAAACCATCTCAATGTATTGGCAAAGTTGAGCTTTTGACTATAGATGAAACGAAAGACGTTATCGTTGCAGCTCAGGAAGCATTTGAAGGTTGGAAAAATACGTCTTCTGTTGCGCGTGGAGAAATTTTACGCGTGACAGCAGACTTGCTTGAGAAAAATATTGATAGAGTAGCTGAAATAGCTTCGAGTGAAATGGGTAAAACGAAAAATGAAATGCTTGGTGAAGTTAAACGTGGCGCTTCCATTTTACGTTATTTTGCACAAGAAGGAATGCGGGCAACAGGTGAAGTGTTACCTTCTGCCAATGAAGCGAAATTATTGTACACAATACGGGTACCACTTGGTGTCGTTGCTGCCATAACTCCTTGGAATTTCCCTGTAGCTATTCCTCTATGGAAAATTGCACCTGCATTAGTGTACGGCAATACGGTTGTTTGGAAGCCTTCTATTGAAAGCGCTTTAACTGGTGAATTGATTGGAGAACTATTTCAACAAGCAGGTTTACCAAAAAACGTATTAAATGTCGTACAAGGTCGCGGTTCAAAGGTGGGGCAGGTATTATTGGAGGCATCAGAAGTAAAGGCGATTACATTTACAGGCTCAAATAGTGTAGGGCAAAGTATTTTAGATACTGCTGGATCGACTAATAAAAAAATTCAGCTTGAACTTGGAGGGAAAAATGCAGCGATCATTTTAGCTGATGCCAATATCAATCAAGCTGCAAAACTAACGATTGATGGTGCAATGAAGCAGACTGGACAGCGTTGTACAGCAACTAGTCGAGTTTACATTGAGGAAGCGGTTTATGAAAAGGTAGTAGAGCAGTTAATTGAGGAAGCCAAAAAAATTGAAGTTGGTGTCACGATGGGACCTGTGTCATCTAAAGGACAATATGATTCCATATTATCCGCCATTGAGAAAGCAAAAGTTGAGGGAGCAGAGCTAGTATTTGGCGGTGGTCCTACAAAAGGTATATTAGAAGGATACTATATTGACCCAACAATTTTTACGAATGTAACTCATGAGATGTCGATTGCCCATGAAGAGATTTTTGGACCAGTTTTAGCGGTCATCAAAGTAAAAGATTATGAAGAAGCGATTCGATTATCGAATGATTCTAATTTTGGATTGAGTGCTTCTATTTATACTAATAACATTCCGAAAGCATTTGATTTTATTAACCGTAGTGAAGTAGGACTTGTGCAGGTTAATGATGAAACAGGTGGAGCAGAGCCTCAAGCACCGTTTGGAGGAATGAAAAACTCAAGTACCGGTGCCCGTGAACAGGGGCAGGCAGCGAAAGAGTTCTTTACAACGTTTAAAACAATTACGATTAGCACAAAAAGTGAGTAAAAAGTTTATCATGCAAGAAATTTAAAATAGAAGACAAAAAAATAAATGTCACATATGCCTCGGTGTAATGACCCAGATTTTTCTTGAATTGTACGCGATAACATAAAAAAATCTGGGGCATCCGCTCGAGGCATTAACTTTATACTCAAAAATACGTTTTGATGAAAGCAAAGTAACACGATGTGAACAACCGCAAAGGCGTTTTTGCCTTTTTAAAATTTATTAAACGAAAGAAGGTAGAGCTATGGCACAAAGTCGTTTAGCAATTGATGTCGGTGGAACGTTTACGGATGTATTTGTTTTTAATGAAGAGACGGGAGAAGTATTTGTTACAAAAACGTCGTCTACACCTTCAAATCCAGAGCAAGGAATTTTAAATGGAGTAGCAAAAGCAGAATTAAATGGCAAGGATATTAAAATTTTTTCTCATGGTACAACAGTTGGAACGAATGCGTTAATTGAGCGCAAGCTGCCAAAAACTGCTCTTATTACGACAAAGGGCTTTAGAGATGTCATCGAAATCCGACGAGGAACGAAAGAAGATATTTGGGATACGTATAAAGATACTGCGAGGCCCTATATTCAACGACGTGATCGATTTGAAGTGACAGAACGAATAGATTATGAAGGAAATATTCTTCAAGCTATTGATGAAGAGGAAATTCGTTTATTAGCAAAAAAATTAAAACGTCGAGGAACAGAATCCATTGCCGTGAGTTTCATTAATGCCTATGTGAACGGGGAAAATGAGGCGAAAGTCAAAGGGATTTTAAAAGAGGAATTACCGGATGTCTATGTTTGTATTTCCAGCGAGGTGCTTCCGGAAATTTTTGAGCATGAGCGTATGAGTACAACTATTATCAATGCAGTTCTTGGACCAATTATGAGTAATTACATTAGTAAGTTAAGCACTGAAATGCAGAAAAAAGGTTATGACGATGAAATATTAGTTTTACATTCTGGTGGAGGTGTTATGACTTCAAGTACAGTACCCCGCTATGCTGCTAGATTGGCAAGTTCCGGGATAGCTGCTGGAGCAATTGCAAGTAAGCATATCGCAAAGTTATGCGGATTTGACAATGCAATCGGCTTAGATATGGGTGGTACAAGTACTGATATTTCACTGATGTATAAGGGAGATATTCGAATCACAAAGGATTGGTCGATAGAATATGGCTATCCAATTGGTTTCCCTAGCATTGAAATATTAACAATAGGAGCCGGTGGAGGTAGCCTCGCCTGGAAAGATGAAGGCGGTTCTTTACGAAATGGACCACAAAGTGCAGGGGCAGTACCAGGTCCAGCTTGCTATGGCCGAGGAGGCACTGAGCCCACTAACTCAGATGCAAATTTAGTGTTAGGACGTCTAGGTGTGGATTTGTTAGATGGAACGATGCAGTTAAACAAAGAGGCAGCTAGTGAGGCTGTGAACAAAATCGCCAATGCATTCGATCAAACGGTTGAGGAAGCGGCAAGTGCCATTATAGAAGTTGCAAATGCCAATATGAGTGATGCAGTTCGATTAATATCAGTACGGAGAGGCTATGATCCCCGTGATTTCGCGCTTGTAGCTTTTGGTGGTGCGGGACCATTACACGGAGCCTATTTGGCAAAAGATTTAAATATCCCAAAAGTCATTATTCCTACGCATCCAGGTGTTGCAGCAGCAATGGGGTGCCTACTTGTAGATGTGCGCCATGATATTTCTAAAACGTATGTAAAAAAACTAGATGAAGTAAGTGTAGAGGAACTGACAAATCAATTTAGTGAATTGCGGGAAGAAGCAAGAGAATTATTAGAAGAGGAAGGAATAGCAGAGAACACATCGTCATTAACGAATTATATAGATCTTCGTTATAAGGGACAATGGAGATCTCTTGCTGTTCTCGTATCCGATCAATTCACTTCCTTAGATGCTATTTTGGAAGCGTTCCATCAAGAACATGAACGAGAATTTGCATTTTCTGATAAGGATCAAGCTATAGAAATATTTGGCTTACGTGTAACAGCTATAGGCACAGTACCAAAACCTAATTTCCCTCAATATGTTTCTGAAGGTTCACTTGAAGATGCTTTTAAAGAAACACGTCCTGTTTATTTTGAGGGTAAATATATTGAAACAAACGTATATAATCGCGATAAAATACCCGTTTATACACAATTTGCTGGTCCTGCCATTATCGATCAGCTAGATACGACGACTGTTATTCCACCAGGGTTTACTGCGGAAGTAGATGCCTATAAAAATATTATTATTACGGTGAACTAATACGCGATAAGGAGGAATTGGCTATGAGTACAACGAAATTGGAGACACATCATAAGGTCCAAAATCTAGACCCAGTAACATTTGAAGTGTTAAAAAACGGTTTTGTGAATTTAGTCGATCAAATGGCTGAACAAATGCTACGTACATGTTATTCGTTTGTCATTTATAATCGAGACTTTAGCTGTGCATTATGTGATGCACAGGGGAATACCGTTATGCAAGGTACGCAAGATATTTCCGTACATGTAGGGACATTACATTTAACTGCAAAAGCTGTTTTAGAGGATTTCGCTGATGACATTCATCCAGGTGATGTATTTTTAGTAAATGATCCTTATCGTGGAGGAACACATTTCAGTGATGTACGTGTAATTTCACCAGTGTTCCATGATGATAAACTGATTGCACTTATGCAAACAAATGGTCACTGGGCAGATGTCGGTGGCTCTAATCCAGGTTCCTTTGATATTACAGCTAAGGAACACTACGGGGAAGGGCTTCGTATCCCACCTGTCCGCATTTATAGTAAAGGTCAATATTTAACAGATGTTGTGAAGATTATTGTCATGAATATGCGCATTCCAGAAGAACGTATAGGAGATTTAAGGTCTCAAGTGGAAGCGGCAAAAGTTGGAGAGAAACAGCTCCAAGAAATGATTGAAAAGTACGGCATTCATACAGTGCTAGTAGCCTTTGAAGAAGTTCAAAACTATGTAGAGAGATTAATGCGAGCGAAAATTAAAGCTTTACCAAAAGGACAATGGGAAACAGTGGACTATATCGATATGGATCCGCAAGTAGGAGATGGCCTCATCCCGATTCGTGTGAAAATGACCATTACGGAGGATGAAATAGCTTATGATTTAAGCGATTCACATCCTTATATTAGCTGTTTTTTAAATGCAGGCTTTGGCTCAGCACTTTCTGGCACTTATGCAGGAACCAAAACATTTTTCCCGGATATTCCGCTGAACTCAGGATTTTATCGTGTTGTGAAAATATTTCTTCCTGAAAACTCTGTCGTCAATGCACCTAGCCCAGTAGCTGTCTCTGGCTATTGTTCAGGCGCGTTTGAAAAAATTATGAATGCCTGCTTCGAATTATGGTCGAATATTATGCCTGAACGCGCGATCGCATGTTCATTTAATTTAGAGTATTTATTAATAGGTGGATATGATCAGCGGAGAGATAGTAGTGAATATTTTATGTGGTATGACTGGATGGCTGGTGGTCATGGTGGACGTATTGACCGTGATGGCGCGAATACAACCTCACCAGTGTTCGGGGTAGGTTTGAGTGTTCAGCCGTGTGAAGGGCAAGAGCGTTTGTCCCCAGTTGTTACAACGAAGCATGAAATAATGATAGATTCAGCTGGTCCAGGTAAATACCGTGGCGGCTGTGGTGTAGAAAAGGGAGGCGTTTTAACGAATGTAAACCAAACAGTGATGTCCTATTGCTGTGATCGTTCTCGCTCCATTACATGGGGGATTATGGGCGGCCTACCTTCTATCGCGCAGGGAGCAATTTTAAATCCAAATAAAGAGGATGAAAAATTTTTAGGCACGATTTTCTCCAATGTCGAGTTGAAGAATGGAGATTCCTTTACACGTCCCTCAGCAGGAGGTGGTGGCTTAGGTGACCCATTAGCACGAGATGTAAACGCTGTTTTAGAGGACGTGATAGATGAATATGTTTCGCTTGAGCGAGCAAAACTTGATTATGGCGTAGTCATCCATGAAATTGACCGTGATATAGATGCCTTCGAAATTGATATGGCTGCAACATTAAAAGAACGCGATTATATTCGAAAAAATCGTCATAAATGGCTGGAAACAGATCCAATAGAAGTTGAGCAGATGTATAACAAAGGAGAAATTAATCAAATGGATGTTGTTCGAAAATATGGTGTCATTATGGATTATCAAACAAATACAGCATTGCCAATCTCCACAGAGCAATACCGAGAAGCGATGAAGAAACGCTCTTTAGCATATTGGGGATAATTAAACCGTTCTAGCGCAATTTGATTGAGTAAAATAAATTAGAGAGTAGTTCACACTACTCTCTCTGCGAAATAAAGGTATACAAATTTTTAATATCCAGTAATGCATATACTTATTATTACATAACTTAAAAAATCTAAAGTTAAGGAGTTGTTGTTTATTATTCCAGTATTACTTGAAACTTTTTGAATTATCAATGTAAGAAACATAGCTAATCCAATCACTATAAGCTTACGGAGCAACCTTTCGAGTTATGAATTTTTTCTATAGGTAAGACAAACTTTTGTGTACCCCAAAGCAACATAAAGTGGTGGTATATTTTTTATTATTTAGTCAAATATAAACCCGAATTTTTACCAATGACTTTTATTCATTCTATCATGATTGTACTTCATAACCACAAATAAACCACAATATGACCACAAGATTTTTGATGGTTAGCACTGTATTTTTTTGCGGTTTTATGAATAGAAAAGTCAGTTGATCATTCGATTACTTATTTTTATAACAAGCCTATTTTTCTGATTTTTTCAACAGCTTCTATTCTTGAATATACTTGTAGTTTTTTGAAAATCTTTGTTAAACGATATTCGACTGTACGCAAACTAACAAATAAATTTTCTGCTATTTGTTTATTTGTCTTACCAGCAGCCACTAATTTAAGCACTGCTAGTTCATTTTTTTTGAGGTCATATTGAATGAACTGATTCATTATTTCCATTTTGTTCTTTTGGCTTTCTACTAGTTTTAATTGTCGTAATAATTTCACTGGTATCATGGCATTCCCATCTAGAGCGGAGCGTATTGCCATAATAAGATTTTCCTTAGAGGCTGTTTTGCTAACAAAGCTAGAAACATCTGATTCTATTAAAATATTGAAAAAAGGTTCAATGTCGTAGCCTGTGTAGATAATTTTAATTGCTTCAGCATTTAATTGTTCCACTTTTTTTACTAATCCTTGATCATTTAAAAAGGGCATGTTTACATCAAATAAAAATATATCAAATGTTTGTTGGGAGAGGGCATTCAAAGTTTCCTCACCAGTTCTTACAACTGTGACATGGAAATCTACCTCTTGTTCTAATAATAATTTTATACCTTCTCCAACAGCTTCATGATTGTCCACTACTAAAATATTTATCAACTTATTACCCTCCCTTAATCAAAATGGACTATTTTTTATGAAATGTTATTTATAATGCATTATACCCAATTTTAGTCTCGAAAGGGATACAATCCATACATAGATTTAAAGAGGGAAGTGTTTTATATACTGAAAACGGAATATTTCAAGGTACTTAAAAGAGAAGGGTGTATAAATTGTAGATAATTGAGAGGGTTATTATGTAATGCAGAAAGGGTAAAGCGACTTAGACTTTAC
Organism: Lysinibacillus sp. NPDC093216; assembly: GCF_050280325.1. Lineage (NCBI taxonomy): Bacteria > Bacillati > Bacillota > Bacilli > Caryophanales > Bacillaceae > Lysinibacillus > Lysinibacillus sp. NPDC093216. The sequence continues at coordinate 69,321 of NZ_JBNNVB010000024.1, forward strand.
AACAGCAGATTTTTTGCTTCTATATATAGCTCCGTTTTATTTAGTTCTTAAGAAAAAGGAATTTGTCTTCACTAACTATTGAGACAAATTCCTTTGGATATTTTTTTATTTCGTAAAACGATTTAGTTTAAATAGAGACAAGTCCTGTTTACTCTTTCCTTGTAGGGTAAGATCAGCTAAAACTTCACCAACCGCGCTACTAAACTTAAAACCATGTCCTGAGAAGCCCGCTGCAATGACAATATTTCGATGCTCAGGTAAAAAATCAATAATGAAATCTTCATCTGGAGTCATCGAATATTTACATGTTTTTCCGAATTTCAATGCACCATGCTGAGGCATAAAACGATCGATAAAGTTTTGTAAGTCTATTGTATCCTGTTCGTCGAATGGGCGTAGCGGATCATTTGGATTGATAGCCTCACCGCCATCATGTCTGCCAAGTTTTAGGCCAGCTCCATCAATACTGGGAAAACCATAGTACATAGAATCGGTAAATTCAAAACAATAGGCCGGGAAAATATCTTCACAATAAAGCTGTTCCTCTGCCTCAAACCATGCAAATGTTTTTCGCGTCGGTGTAACAGGAATGGCGATGTCCATTGTTTGTAGTAACTCAGTTGCCCAAGCACCAGCTGTCACAATTAAATGTTTAGCCTCGTATATATTATTTGCTGTTTGAACACGTACAATGTCTCCAGCTTTGATGTTCTGCACTTTTTCATTTGTATGTAAGGTTGCTCCTGCCTCAAGGGCTAATTTTTTATAAGCGTTAATGCAGGCTTCAACACGAAGGACACCAGCAGTAGGCTCAAAGCAAGCAACAAAGTTTTCAGGTAAGGCTAATCCAGGCCATTTCGCCATTGCCTCGGTCGCAGAATACTGTTCTAATGTTAAATCATAGAGCTCTGCACTAGTTTTTACATTTTGAATAAAAGAATGGGTTTCTTCACCGACATTTATTACGCCTGTTTGTAAGAATAAGGCTTCATCCGTTAACGTTTCAAGCTCTTTCCATAACTCACCCGCTCTTTTGACAAAAGGTACATAGCTAGCTCCTTCACCATACGCAAAGCGAATAATTCTAGTTTCTCCATGATGACTACCTTCTTCGTGAGGTGGGTTAAAGGCATCAAGCATCAAGACATTTTTGCCTGCTTTCGCTAAATTATAGCCTGCAGCCATCCCCATCGATCCTGCACCAATTACAATTACGTCGTATATCATTTTAATCCCTACTTTTTTGCTCTAGTATAACAAAATAAAAGAGGGTGGGACAGAAATTTCTGAAAATATTTTAAATAAAGGCTGTTTTCGTAAAGATTGTTGCTATTCAACTAACTGCTTCTATTTTAGTTGAAGAAGATAGTATTTGGGTTTATTTTTGTTCATCAAACTATAAAATTAATCTTTTCCAACTGTATATCTAACTTGTTTAAAGGTTACTATATCTCCATCTTCAGTATCATCTATAGTTTGCCAAAGTTGAACTTTGGGCTTGTAGTCCGTCCTATGAGCATCTTTGATATCCATAATATTAAGTTTGTAGGATTCATCATTTTTTATTTTTTGTTCAAATACTGTTTTATTGGCAACATTAATAAAGGTTACTTTATTTTCATCAATTCCCTCAGTCATAAATTCTAATTGATTATCTTTTGTTGTAATCTTTGGTGTTAATAATTCAATACTTCCGTTTCCAGTTTCTCGTTTAATAGCAATTTCAATATTGGGATCTTCTATTATATCTGAACATCCGGATAATGTGATACCAGCGAATAGAATAGAACTTAATCCAATTATCTTTTTCAAAAACACCCCTCCTTTTAAGGATGATTGTAACACGGATGGTAAAATAGGGAAAATTATAAGTGGTGTGAGAGGCTTCTTCAATGTAGTGTAGTGCTTTAGTTGAAGAAGGTAGCCAATCGAGAAGCAACAACCTTTGAGAAAACAGCCTTAACTAAAGAACCCTTAATTAAAAAAGCGTCTCAACTTACTTTTAGAAGGGCCCAGTTACGTGAATAAAATTTATTACTTGTTTTATTCATTAAATAATGGTTACGAAAAAGTTGTGAAATGCGTGCAATATAATAACCGACCATATTGAACCGGTCTTTTTGTACACAAACCCAAAGAGTAAGCCGAGAAAAAGAACATATAAATGCGTCCCAAAATGAAAGATTTTTTCATCGTAAATCCAAATTGGATAGTGAACCACTAAAAATAATAAAGCTGTAATAATATTTGCTTTCCAAAAAGTCATTTTTTTATTAATCTCTTGTAAAATCAATCCCCTAAAAACAATTTCTTCGGCAAGCCCTGCCATAAGGAAACCATTAAGGTAATCGTCAAAGGATAATGAAAATTGAAATGATTGCTGATTAATTATATAAGTTTCCGAAGTAAAATATAAGCCAACTAACAGTGAAAGAATTACTCCCCAAAATAAACCTTTCTTAACATTAACGTTCATTTTTAAGTAGTCAAATGGATTAGTATGTAAATAATATTTTATGTATAACGAAGTTGGAACAATCCAAACGAAACCTTTAACCAATGCCTCTAATAATGGCGAGATTATTTCACCGAACGAATAAATGTATTCGATTAACCATAATTCTTTGATTGACCATACAAAGTAAAAAATGAGTAGAAACCCTATCATTGTTTTTACATCATTATTTTTCACTTTATTTTCAAAACTTAATTTCAATGCCATTTATACCTCCAAAATACAATGCTTTATTACGATTATACCTAATTATTGAAATTTAGTATAGATTTAGAAACCCTATTTTGATTTGAAAAAAGATATTAATCCCGAATTTTCTTCTTATGTTTTTGATAGCAGGGAGTTGGAGCAGGGAGATACGTGGTGGTAATAATTTACGGTACCGGACTAAAGGGCGAACCTTTGAAAGCAACAATCTTTGAGAAAACAGCCTAAATAAAAAATGCACAATCTCAATAGGAGGTTGTGCATTGACAAATGCTATTTAGTACTAGCCAATACTTTGTTTAACAAATGGCTACTATAGTAGTTGTTGCTATGAGCCGAAGATGTATTAAACGGTGTGGATGACATTATTGAAATGTATGTGATGCGGTTGATTGGAGTGGAGGCTGGGCGACTCCTTGGGGATTAGCAACACAGTAATTTTGTGCAGTTCAAACTTTTGAAAAAAGACTGTTATGAAATTGAGTCATTGATGATGTTACTAAAAGTATTAAAGGTCGAAGAGGTATTTTGTTCATTTTTTCGTGTGCAAAGATAAATAGGGCGCTGAATTTCGATGTCTTTTATAAAAACTCGCGCTACTTGCTGTCGCTGAATAAAGCTAGAAGCTGCTATGGATGGAGCTAGCATCGTACCATATCCAGCAGCAATGGCATAAATAGATTCATTGATGCCGTCCAATTGTAGCCCTACTCTTGGAGGTGGGATTTTATGAACCTTGCATAAAGCGTTTAAATATTCTTTCGTAGAGCTACCATCTTCTCGTGAAACAAATGGCTGCTGCATTAATTCCGCTAATGTCACTTTCTGATCTGCCAGCGGATGACCATATGGGACGATAAACCAATAATCGAGATTCATGAGAAATTGATAATTAATATCAGGATGATGTCCATCCTCTTTTACGATAAAAGCCATATCAGCTTTATAATGAAGTAATTCTTCAATAACCTGATGGGAATTAGCTGTTTTTATGTGGATATTAGTTGTCGGATAGGCTTGTTTATACTTTGCGAGCCATTTCGGTAATAAGAAATGGGATGGAACATGGGTAGAAGCAATTTGTAATTCTTCATTACCTGTGTTTTTTAATTGCTCTAGTTTATTTTCAATGTCCAATTCTAAATCAAATAATCGCTGGGCCTGTTTAAATAAAAATTCTCCGTTTTGTGTTAAGGTAATTCCTCGACCTTTTGATTCTAAAAGCGTTAAGCCTAGTTCTTTTTCCAAATTTCTCATTTGAATGGTAACGGCAGGTTGACTAATCATTAGAGCTTGCGCTGCCTTAGAAACACTATTGAGCTCAGCAACTTTTGTGAATAATCTAAGAGCATGTAAATTCATTATGTATGCCACCTCTTATAAGAATTTTTTATCCTTTTATATAAATTATATATTAGATTTATTAATTTTCACTCTGTATCCTTTTAATTACAAAAAGTTTTTAGGGGGTGGGGGACATGATGAATCGACAGCACATCGGAATTTTATTAGGAGGAGTACTATTACTTGTAGTGGCAATGGGAATTAGCCGCTTTGCATTCACACCAATATTGCCATTTATGCGTCATGATGTTGGGTTTTCGTTTGAAGTTGCAGGATTTTTGGCATCGAGTAATTATATTGGCTATTTCATTGGCGCTTTGTGGGCAGGATTTATCAATCGCCAAAAGAAAAACTTTTTATTGTTAAGTGTTGTTTTGAATGTCCTTTCTGTTGTTCTTATGGGAATCATTGAAATATATAGTATTTGGCTTGTGCTTCGTCTGATTGCAGGCATTACAGGGGGACTTATTTTTGTATTAACATGTAGTGTTGTTATGGATTATTTAGCAAAGCATTCACTTACAAAATGGTCAGGCTATTTATTTGGTGGTATCGGATTAGGAATTGCTATTTCAGGTTTATTAGTCCCTGCTATTGAAGTACGTTTTGCTTGGCAAGGTACATGGATAGGCTTAGGGATTTTATCTGCTGTTTTTTTAGTGATAACATTTATACTTTGGCGAGATTTGCATGTACAGGATAGTGTGAAATCCGGAAAATCCTCTGATACCAAAATGACAAAGGGCTTTATGCCATGGTTGATCGTCGCATATGGCTTTGAAGGGTTAGGCTATATTATCACTGGTACTTTTTTAGTGGATATCATTCATAATATTCCTTCACTACAAGCATACTCTTCGTATAGCTGGGTCATTGTTGGGGTGGCGGCGATCCCGTCGGCACCTGTTTGGACTGTTTTATTAGAAAAATTCTCTGCCATCAAAATATTGTTTGTCGCATATATATTGCAAGTATTAGGCATCTTGTTACCAGTCTTTTCACAAACAGTTTGGAGCGTATTATTATCGTCATTTTTATTCGGCTTAACATTTGTAGGCATTGTGACGTTAACGACGTCTTATGCACGTCAGCTATTCCCAACACAAAGCGGTCCAGTAGTATCATTGTTAACAACATTTTATGCCTTTGGACAAATTATAGGGCCAATTATCGCGGGTCAGCTTGTGGCAGTTTATAGTAGCTATAAAGCAGCTCTTGTATTTGCAGGAGTCATCGTCTTTTTTGCCTTGATTGTCATGTTATGTGGGAGATGGATCACTGTTAAACGACAGTCCACTTTAGACAATGTATTGCCTATCAAAACTCAATCCAGTTCTTAAATTAGAAAAGCCAGAAATCCGATTAGGGATTTCTGGCTTGTGTTTTTACTTAAAGATGGCGACCTCTATCTACATGATATAAAAAAATAGAATGTGCACAAAAGAAGTAATTACTATTCTATGAAGGAATGAGGAAATAGAATCAGCGGATTTTACTTTTTTATTGAAAGGTTAGTAAAATAGATGGTTTTGGAATAAATATTAGCTAAAAGTTGACTTTAAAAGGAATTTTTCATTATGTTTAGTTAAACGAAAATTTGGGGGGGATATTAGGTGGATAAGCGTGAGCGAACAAAAGCACAAATATTAGTAGCGGCAAAAAATGTTTTTTTAGCAAATGGATATAAGGAAACGACGATCAAGTTAATTGCCAAGGAAGCAGAGCTAGGTTACGGGACGATTTATTCTCATTTTAACCTAGGGAAAGAGGAAGTTTTGGCAACTCTAGTTGAGGATATCATGAGCCCATTCTATAAAATTGCAGAACTAAATTATACGCCGAAAAATAAGCAAGAGGCTTTTAATTTTACGTTTAAAAATACATATAATTACTTATCCTTGGCAGTTGAAAACAAGGAAATATTCAGATTGATTCATGAAGCAAAAGGTGTGTCCCCGTTAATTGAGGAGAAATGGGAATCAATCACGGATCAATTTATTAAAAGGGTGTCTGCCAACGTAGAAATTGTTCGACAGTTGGGGCTGATTCGCAATGAAAATTATCATGCGGAGGTTATTGCGGGTTCGTTGTATTACATTGGAGAGCGGTATTTATGGAAAATTATTTTGGGCAAAACGGACATTCCAATTGAGGAAATTGCACGTGATGTGACAACGATGTATACATTTGGTTTGTTTAAATAATTCTGTTTAAGGTGTAAAAAAGCTAAATAAAAACAAAATTAGCTAATGACGTGACGGTGATTCCTTGCCTATAATTAAAATAACGATATTAATTATAAAAACGATATATGGGAGGAATTGAAATGTGGTTAAATCAGTCATGTTTAGAGGGCGGAGTTGAAATGTGGTTAAATCAATCATGTTTAAAAATTGACACCGCGTCAGTTTTGAACAAAGATTGTTCGCTTTCGGAAACTTTCTTTAAAAGAACTGCCACAGATGAGCAATGTATCGAAATGTATAAACATATGGTACAAGGAAGAATCTTTGATGGGATTGCATTGAAATTTCAACGCCAAGGTAAAATAAAAACATATCCGCCAATTAGAGGGCAAGAAGCGGCACAGGTTGGAAGCGCTTACGCATTGAATTCGAATGATTGGATTTATCCTAGTTACCGTGATATTGCGGCTTCATTTGTTCACGGGATGCCTATCGATAAGTTCTTTTGTTACACAATGGGTAAGATGGCTGGGCAGCATTTAACTGATTTATCTATTTTTCCTATTCAAATCGTTATTGGAGCGCAATTTTTACATGCGGTAGGTGGGGCATGGGCTAGTAAATATAAAGGGGAAGATAGTGTTTCGGTTGCTTATATGGGTGATGGAGGTACCTCTGAGGGCGATTTCCATGAAGCATTAAATTTTGCGGGTGTATATAAATTACCAGTGGTTTTCTTTATTCAAAACAATCAATGGGCAATTAGTAATCCAATTCATAAACAAACCGCTAGCCAATCAATCGCACAAAAGGCGTTGGCTTATGGGATTACAGGAATTAGAGTAGACGGCAATGACGTATTAGCAGTTTATGAGGCAACGAAGCTTGCTATAGAAAAAGCTAAAAATGGAGAGCCTGTGCTGATTGAAGCTGTTACATTCCGCCAAGGACCGCATACAACTGCAGACGATCCTACGAAATATAGAGACCAAGCTGAAGTTGAGCAATGGCTGACAAATGATCCTATAGAAAGAATGAAAAAATTTATTATTACTACTGGGCTATGGGATGAGAGGCAAGAGGAGGAGCTGTTAAATGACTGCGAAGAAATCGTTTTAAAAGCTTATGAAAAGGCACTTACAATCGATAAGACCACGATTCCAAAAGTACTAAGAGCAACGTATGAAACAATGCCTCAAAACTTAGTAAGACAATTGCAAGAAAGAGGAGAGGTGTAATGATGGAGATGACAATAGTACAGGCAATCAATACATTCTTAACCCAAGCAATGGAAAATGATGAAACAATCCTCTGTCTCGGTGAGGATATCGGAAAAAATGGAGGAGTTTTCCGTGTGACGGATGGGCTCATGGAACGTTTTGGAGAAAGGCGTGTAGTTGATACACCGATTGCTGAGTCTGCAATTATCGGAGCTGCAGTAGGTTTAGCCACTAGAGGACTTAAACCAATAGCAGAGATACAGTTTTTAGGGTTTATTTATGAGGCGATGGATCAAATGGTAGGACAGGCCGCACGCCTTCGTTCTCGAACGGAAGGCACAGTTACTGTGCCACTGGTTGTTAGAGCACCGTACGGAGGAGGGATTCATGCACCTGAATTACATTCAGATAGTTTAGAAGCATTGTTTCTACACTCACCAGGTTTAAAGGTAGTCATGCCAAGTACGCCTTCCGATGCTAAAGGGTTACTCGCAGCGGCAATTAAAGATCCAGACCCAGTGTTGTTCTTAGAGCCGTTGAAGCTATACCGAACGATAAAAGAGGAAGTACAAGAAGAATATTATGAAGTGCCTATTGGTAAGGCGTCCATTGTTCAAGAGGGGGAGCATGTGACCATCGTTACATATGGTCCAAGTGTCGTAACGGTTAAACAGGCAGTAGCGCAATTACAAGGGCAGGGTGTGTCTGTGGAAATCATTGATTTACGAACAATCGCACCTATTGACTATGAAACCATCATTCAGTCGGTAGATAAAACTGGCAGACTAGTCGTTGTTCATGAAGCGGCAAAAACAGGCGGTGTAGGGGCGGAAATCACAGCAGTTATTGCCGAAAACTGTATGTATGCTATGCACGCACCGATTTTACGTGTCACAGGTTATGATACACCGTTCCCAGTATCGAGCATTGAGGCAGAATGGATGCCAACCGTAGCGCGCATTGTAAGTGCAGTACAAAATGTCATGAAAGATTAGGGAGGGATAGTAATGTATGATTTTTTACTCCCTGATATAGGGGAAGGCTTACATGAAGCTGAGATTGTTGGCTGGTTTGTAAAGCAAGGGCAAAAAGTAGCGATTAATGAGCCGTTAGTAGAGGTTCAAACAGATAAAGCCGTAGTAGAAATTACAGCTCCAATTACAGGGGTGATTGAGGAGCTTGGAGGCGAGGAGGGAAATACCATTAAGGTAGGTAGCCTGCTTTGTCAATTTAGTAAAATCTCAGATTCGTCACCAACTCAGAAAACACAGCCGCTTGAAGAGAAAAAAGAGGAGAGTATCCTGAAAGAAAAGACTGAATTTTTGGTATTAGGAAGGGTGAAGGCGGCCCCTTCAGTTAGAAAAGCAGCGCGCACTATGGGCATTAATATTGAAGAAATACAAGGAAGTGGATCAAACGGACGGGTGTTGCGATGTGATTTAGATGAACATGCTAAACAATCATCGTCCGCGATAGCATTAGTGCAAAACAAGCCAAAACATAGTGAAGATGAAGCTAATGAAAATAAAATCATCCCTATTCGTGGCTTACGCAAAGCAATCTTTGAAAATATGCAAAAAGCCGTTTCCAAAGCAGTATTATGCACCGGAATGGAAAAAATTAATGTGACGAATTTAGTGGCTTTTAGGAAAAGTGTTCAACAGCTGCCGGAAATGAAGGACAAAAAACTAACTTACTTACCTTTTTTAATTAAGGCAGTTGCGACAGCTTTACAGGAACATGAGCAGTTTAATGCCAAGGTAGATGAAGATCAAAAAGCACTTGTGATTTTCCCTTATATTCATATTGGTGTTGCAGTTGCTACTTCAGACGGTCTACTTGTGCCAGTGATAAAGCATGCAAATAAAAAAAGTATTTTTGAAATTACAGAAGAACTAGAAAGCTTATTGGGAAGGGTCCTTGCTAAAAAAGCAACGGTTGAAGATTTAACAGGTAGTACTTTTACAATTTCTAGTACAGGAAAGGACGGGGCGATATTTGCGACGCCGATTACTAACTATCCTGAAGTAGCAATCTTAGGCTTTCATAAAATTGTGAAAGAGCCAATCGTAGTAGAAGATACGATACAAATTGGCCATTCCATGACACTGTCTTGCACATTTGATCATCGTGTTATTGATGGCGAGCCAGTAGGTGCATTTATGCGTAGTGTGGCAGGCTATTTAGAGGAACCTGTACGTTTTTTACTATAGTTCAAAATGATAGATGCTAGCCAAAGCGATTTCTGTTGTTCTGTGGGTGTTATATGCAAGCGTTCTATGACACATAGGGAATAAGAGGAGATAACGATGGAAAAGAAAATGAGCTTGTTTGGAGCGATGGTCGGTGCAGCAATTTTTGTTTTACTAAGTCCGTTAGCAAGCCAAACAGGGTCCTGATAGATCACTGTTAAACGACAGACCACATTAGACAATGCATTGCCTATCAAAACTCAATCCAGTCCTTAAATTAGAAAAGCCAGAAATCCGGTTAGGGATTTCTGGCTTTATTTCTTTTTTCCGTTAATGAAAAATATAAATATGCACAAGAAAGGTAACGTTACAATGCTATACTGAAATGAGTAAGTAGTATGGCAAGAACAGTTACGTCAAACGCTGGAATCAATATACAGAATTTCAGAAAATAAGGAGGGGAAACATTTGCGCATTTATCATGTTAGTGAGGAAAGTGATATAACAGTATTTCACCCACGATTACCTGATCGACTAGATTTAGATCCAGAAAAAGGTCTAGTATGGGCAATCAACGATACATACTTGCCTAATTTTTTAACACCTAGAAATTGTCCGCGAGTTTGCTACCATATTGGTACCGATACAACCGAACAGGATAAACGGACCTATATAGCATCAGCATCATGCGGACATGTTGTAATAATTGAAAGCAAGTGGTTTGAGACGATGAAAAATACGAAACTTTATTTATATGAGTTTGACATCCGCGAATTTACACTACAGGATCAAAATGCTGGTTATTATACAAGTGAAACAACACAATATCCTATTGCTAAATTTGAAGTAGCAAATTTATTTGAAGAGATGTTTAAACGTAATGTTGAATTACGGGTAGTCGATAGGCTGTGGAACATCTATGAAGAAATTCAAAAAACAACATTGAATTGGTCGATGTGCAGAATGCGATTTGCGCAACCCTAAGAAAATAATTAGCTAAGCCTCGTAAACGCTACTGTCGCGTTTACGAGGCTTGTTATATATTTAGACAGTAAGTACTAATGGGGTACTCGTTATATCAATCAATTCACTATCTTTATATGTAAATATGTATTCATAGTTAACTGTTTCTTCTAGCATTTGCGGTAAGTAATATTTTAAATCTGCTATTCCTACATTTTTAGGATGGAAAATCCATGATAGATCTTTCCAATCTAAAATGCCTTCTGCAACTTTAATCGGTGTCACATAATGATAGGATTCCGGTAATTCAGCAATAAAAGCGTACATACAGCCAAAGTCTGTCATTCCATCGGTCCATGTTATTTTTCCTCTGTATGTAATATCCTTCAGTACAATGCCCGTTTCTTCCTTAATTTCTCGTAATGCACCAGCCAGTGGAGTTTCATCTTTCTCAATCTTTCCACCTACACCATTCCAAGCCCCCATCCACTCTGGAAAATCCCTATTTAGCAATAATATTTGGTCACCTTTCTTAAGAAAACAAATTGTAAATTCAACCAAGTCTTTTTCCTCCTTTTTAAATGATGAAATGAATTCATAATAAAATATAGATAATAAAATAGTAGCACAACCCAGTGAAATGGTTGTCCTATAAAAAATGGTTTTAAAAAATCAATATTAGATAATAGAGTAGGTCAAGGAAGTAACATAAGCCATGTAAAAACTATTGACAGACTCTTTTAATGGGCTAAAGTTTTACTTATACGATATGGCTAAAAAAGAGGTGCACATATGATTTTGATAAGTTCTTGCTTAGCAGGATTAAAGGTACGTTATAACGGAACAGATAGTTTAGATGAAAAGTTCAACGGCTTGTGTTAGAAAATAAGGCCGTTTACCTTGGAAGATTATTTAGGGAAGAAAATCTTTATATTCATCACTGAGAAAATGTAAAAAGTGTTTGACATTGAAATGGAAAAGAATTACACTGTGAGTGTCAAATACTTTTTACATTTTAAGAATAGGAGTGAGTGATATGAATATTTTTGTTATTATATTTCTATGCTTGATTGTAGTCTCAATGGGTATTATTATTTTTACACTGTATTCTATCGCAAAACGACAAGATGAACGTCAAGATTATATTAAATCTAAAGCGATGACTTATACTTTCAGTGTTGTTATTGGGTTTTTAGTCATTGAAATTATTTTAGATATTTACCGCAGTATTACAGGGCAAGCAATTAATCTGGGAATGAGCCCGTATATTTTCTTATTTACCATATGTATTGTGTATCTTGTATCTTTATTATTCTTTTCAAGAAAGTATGCCTAATGAAGAATAATATTAGAGAAGTTCGCAAACAATTAAAGCTTTCCCAAGATGAGCTTGCAAAATATTGTGGTGTTTCAAGACAAACTGTCAATGCTATTGAAAATGCAAAGTATGATCCTACTTTACATTTAGCTTTTAAGTTAGCATCTGTTTTACAGGTTACTGTCAACGAATTATTTATTTTTGAAGAAAATTAAAAGTTGCATTAAAAAACGTGTATTTTGAAATTAATTTTCTGAAATACACGTTTTTAAAACAATAGGCATATACTTTTTACTGCTCTATTCTATGAGGGTTCTGTTTTATGCTAGGTTTTCTTAAAGAGCTCCCAGACGAATCAAGATGGGCAATCACCCGTCAACTCGATTTAAAATACGTCTGAGAGCTCGTTTAATTTTTAATGGTTTATTTTACTAAAGAGGTTTATCACCCCAGTTAACTTATTGAAATTCTAGAAAGTTTGGTTCCTCAGGATAGTATAGATCCTTGCGTAAGCAGACATCCCGATGTGTGAGGGTTTCGCCTTTAAATCGAATCCAAATCTCATCATCTGCCATTACACCATGTGTTTTACGCACGATGCCCCAACGATTATAGGCTTGCATATCTAGTGAAGTCAGTAATTCTTTTGCGTTGACCCGAGTAGGGGGGAAGGTTCGCCATTTTAGCCAACGTTCCAGTTCTTCTAAGGTAATATGCCCCTCCATCGTCGGCGAAAATTGCTTGTTAAAATCTTCAATATAGTTAATGACATATGGTGTGCCACCATCAGTCGGTTTTAACTCAACATTTGCAATAATGTCATCCATCCACATCACGTCAAAAGTCATGTAATCAATCAATAGCTTCACTTCCTTCTATGAATAAATGTTTCAAAGCTGGATTACGCAACTGTGAAAGTAATACGTCCTTAGCACGTCCAAAATCGTACGGTGATTGTTCGATTGTCGCTATTAATTTCTCCTTATCAATAAAGGGTGGTCCTTCATAAAGAGCAAGTTGTTTTGTGAAAGATGAATTCAGTGGTTTTGCTTTTACTTTTCGCTTTAAAATCGTTAAAGGTTTGCCAGGTGGATAGTCTTTTTCATCAGATAATAGGCTAAGCCCGTTATCGAAAATAGGTGCCAACTCCCATGTTTTTCCTTTTGGATCGTATAAAAATAAAATGTTATTTGTATGCCGATCTTCATTTAGAATAAGGGCATCAAATGCGAATAGCTGTGCAATCTGATGATGTACAACGAGCCCTGTATACTGCTCAATCTGTGCCATTAACTGCTCGAATTTTTCTTTAGTAGAAAGTGTTTTGTTATTTGTAATAGGGTCAGTAGAGCTGAAATTTGCTTCAAACAAGCGCTCAAGTGTCACTTCCTGTTTTGTACCACGAAAGTCGAGTGAATAGCAGCCATCAAATTGTTCACCGTCAGCCAACTGAATGATACATGGCTGATAGACGACATATTTAGAGCGATCAAGAGTTGAGCATTCAAGCATGAGGGAAGCTAATACTTCTGCTTGTCCCTCATAACCTCGTGCATTTTGTTTGACCCACGTGTTGCCAATACGCCATTTCGATTGATCCCCTTTACTAGAGGTACTAATAATATGTTCAGCATCGATAGGAATATGAATTGTTTCCATGTCATCACATCCAATCTAATCTAGTTTGAATTTCTTCTATTATATAATGTTATCATCATTTAACGCACGGAAAATTGCCCAACCAGTATTGTTTGTCGCTTCTTTAAACTTTGGCTTTTTTGGGATGATCTATAAGAAACGGTTGGAGGTTGGATTGAATAAATTAAAAATGACAATCCTTATACGAAAATAATCGCCCCCACTACCTAAGTAGATCGGGGGCATTTTTTAGTCAACGAGCAAAATTCGAGGTGAGGTTTTGGCGATTATTTTCGTTGATAACCAACAACCAAAACAAGCGGCCAAAATACTTAAAAGAGATAATCCAATACTAACTGGCCAGTTTATCGCAAGGGGGAGTTCAAGTAAGCCGTATTCTAAAAGAATACTTTGTAAAGCTACGGGTATTACTTTAATACCGATAAAAATCCCAAATATAGTCCCTAGTGATGAAAGAAACAGAATTCCTGATGTAATCGACCATCTAATAGTATTTGAGGTCATACCAATAGATTTAAAAATTCCGTAAGTTCCGCTTTCTTTTCTTACATTTATTCTAGAAACACTAAAAATAATGATGAATGTTACAGTGATAAATAAAATTCCGATAACAGATAATGGGATTATTAAAATAGCGACCACTACTTTAAAGACATTATCTAATGATGTTTGTTGTGTTTCAGCTGAGACAGAGCTTTTAAAATTATTGTTTAAATCATCAACGATTTGATCTGATAATGTCTCATCTACCAAATTGATCATACTTTGTTTTGAAGCAGAATAGGTAGCATTATAAACTTTGATAACATCAGCGGTAATTCTCGCTGAATTAGACATATTTGCTATCGATTGATAGATACCGGTAACAATCAAATGATGCTGCTTGCCTTCGATATAGACTTCCACGATGTCCCCTAGATTTTTGTGTAAAGCCTTCGCGACATTAAGGCCAATGGCTATTTCATTTTTATTTACGGGATTACGGCCAGAAATTGTCTCGTATCCAGCAGCATCAAAACTACCTTCAAGAGTATCGACTTTAATATTTAACGGTTGATTTGGTTCATTAGGGAGAACCCCTGTAAATTGATCTAGCCAAGCGTGATTTTTAATGCGTTCATCTGAGCGTAAAAATTGTTCAAACTGTTGTTTTGAAAATGTTGCTTCATTAGAAACCGTTACTACAACATGTGATGAATCGTAGCCAAATGCTGGTGTGTTTTGCTTGATGGAAATAAAGCTATTAAGCATGACTGCACTAAACACTAAAATAGCAGAAGTAATGGCTGTAAGAACAATAATAAGAATGGAACTTTTCATATTTTTGGTGATGTTTTTAATGCCAATTTGCAAATTAACAAAATTAGAAAGGCGATTAGAGTTATTTAAACGACGATTCAATTTACTGTTTGCAAATTCTGACATACCGTATTTAATTGCCTGTACTGGTTCAACGTGGCGTGTTTTGTTTGAGTAAATGAACGCAGTAAGGATAACAATGACAAGGATTATGACAGCAAGTAGCATGGTGATTCTAAAATCTTGAATAATCGTTAAATGTTTTCCGGACTTTAAATAAGATAAAGAGCTTTCTATAATCACTCTGGAAAGGATTGTACTGGCAATAAGGCCAGGAATAATCGAGACCACGGATAATAAAGCAAATTGTAAAACATAGGTCGCACTAATTTTTCGAGAAGTAAGTCCGAGAGATTTAATGACACCAATCGTTTTATAGTTCGTTAAAATGGCATCTGAAATACTAAAACCAATAATAAACAATGAAATGAATAACATTGCTACACCAAAAGCAATCATGATAAATCCGATAATTTTATTAATAATTAAATTAAACGAATAGAGATCCACGTATTCCATTTTTGATTCAAGGTAGGGGCCGTTTAAAAATTTTTCGAATTCTATCCAATAGTTTGTACTTTGCTGATAATCATCAAAGCGAAGAGCCATCATATATTGTTCAGATCCTATCATCGTATCAAATTGTTTATGATAGTCAGAGTCGTTCATCCAAATACGAGCATTATTTGAAAAGAGTCCACCATATGGCAAATCTACAACTATACCAGAAACGCTTAATGAAAAAGCTTTTTCGCCGGTGTTAAATTCAATAGCATCTCCAAGTGAAATATTCGAAGTAGAAGCCATCGAAGTGGGAATCCAAATCGTTCCCTCAGTAAGATAGTCCTGATTTTCACCCTCTGAAAATAGTAATCGATCAATAGCGAAGGGCATTTTTGGTGTATTCATCATGAATAAGAGATTTTGCGTTTCTACACCATTCGCTGTGAAGCCAGATAAATTTCTATAAGGAATGGGATTAGAGGCAGTAACTCCTTGTTGCTCTTGCCACCAAATGTTGACAGTGATTGGATTATGAATATCCTTACCCATAGTTAAAATTTGATGAGCCCCATTTGAATCATGATGTATTTTTTCAAAAATATTGTTTGTATTCATAATAATTGTTACAGAGGTAGCTAATAAAAGGGTGGATAGCATAATTAGGATTGCTAATAGTACATTTTGGATTTTTCTTTTTTTGATATGTGCAAAACAAAGAGTAATAATTGCGTGCATTTTTTACTCCTTTCCTGCGACATAAGAAAAGATAATATGTTCACGCTCTTGTATGCTAGCATCATCGTATTGATCGAAGTTTAAAATACCTCCAATTTTTCCATCCTGAATGAAAATAAGCCGATTAGCACGACAGGCAGCTTTTATATCATGTGTAATCATTACTACAGACTGACCCTTTTTGTTTAAAGTCGTTAAAATATCTAAGACAGCTACACCTTGATCGTAATTTAAACTACCCGTTGGTTCATCTGCAAACAGTATCTCTGGGTCATTGACTAATGCTCTAGCAATAGCAGCTCTTTGTTGCTGTCCACCAGAGGTTTGCGAAGGTAAACGATTTCGTTGTTCTTCAAGTCCCATTTTATTTAATAGCATCTCCGCTTTTTTGATCACATCTTTTTTAGGATATTTTGCAATATATCCTGGGAGGGTGATGTTTTCTAGCAATGTCATATCCGGGACGAGATTACTACTTTGATAGACATATCCAATTTTTTTAGAGCGAAATGTAGCTAACTGCTGTTCGGTAAATGTATCTAGCCTTTCCCCATGAAAATAAACTTCACCAGTCGTAATGGAATCAAGACCACTTAAAAGATAAAGCAGTGTCGATTTACCTGAACCGGAGTTTCCCATAATGACTGTAAAATCTCCTTTATATATTTCAATATTAATATTTTTTATTGCATGAAATTGCTCACTTCCTGTGGAATATGTCTTACATAGATTTTGAGCTCGAATAAGTACCTCTTTATCCACGAGAATACCTCCTTCAAATGTATTTCTTTTAGTGTAAGGGTGAATTATTATAAGGTCCTTATTAAATTATTAATAAATTCTTACAACATATATGTAGATTTGAAAATCATATTTTATCCTGAATTAACAGCCCGTAAAAGCAGATTGGTGGAGATCTTATAAACAGTGGGTATAACATAGCGAAATTTTATATAAAGACAAAAATAAGCTTTGGATATAAGATGATGTCCAAAGCTCTTTCATAAATTATTTTGTTTTTACCTGCTCAATTTTTAATCCGAAAATTTGAGGCGGTTCAATCTTGTTCATTTGTAAATATGTAGAGATTTGTCCGCGATGATGGATTTCATGCTCGGGAATCGACATAAGTATTCTCCAAGCATTTACTTCATGACCATGAAGGGTTAAAACCTTTTTTGACACCAAACCGTTACCAATTTTCAATAGCCCCTCTGTTAATTTAGTTTGACATGATTCTAAATAATTTGAAATATCCTCAAGAGTAGCCCCCTTACAGATTTTCCGAACAAGAAAGCCTATGCAGGGTGTAGCCCGTCTTTAGACATGGGATGAAAGTGAGGTCAGACAAGAGGTAACTATTACTACCTTAATTGTCTGAAAGGG
>NZ_JBNNVB010000025.1:0-83257 GCF_050280325.1 Lysinibacillus sp. NPDC093216
TTTTTTATGAAAAAAATTGAAAGCCGGTGAAATTTTACTGATCGTAAAATTTCGCCGGCTTTTTAGTTTAGAGATGGGTTTTGTCCCAGCCTCTTTATAAAAGAAATTTGTGGGCAATAAGGGGTTTGGCCATAGCGTAAAACCCTTACTTGCCAACGTTTATCGGCATATTATCCGATAGAACCTTCCATCTCAAACTTGATAAGACGGTTCATTTCTACTGCGTATTCCATTGGTAATTCTTTTGTGAATGGCTCGATGAAGCCCATTACAATCATTTCTGTCGCTTCTTCTTCAGAAATACCACGAGACATTAAGTAGAATAATTGTTCCTCTGATACTTTTGAAACTTTCGCTTCATGTTCTAAAGAAACATTATCATTTAAGATTTCGTTGTATGGAATTGTATCTGAAGTAGATTGGTTATCCATGATTAACGTATCACATTCGATGTTAGCACGTGCACCACTTGCTTTAGGGCCGAAACGCACTTGACCCATATACGTTACCTTACCACCTTGTTTAGCAATCGATTTAGAAACGATTGTTGAAGATGTGTTTGGTGCCATATGAATCATTTTCGCACCTGCGTGTTGGTGTTGCCCTTTACCTGCTAATGCGATTGATAATGTCATACCACGAGCGCCTTCACCTTTAAGGATACAAGCTGGGTATTTCATTGTTAACTTAGAACCGATGTTACCGTCGATCCATTCCATTGTACCATTTTCTTCAACAACTGTACGTTTTGTTACAAGGTTGTAAACGTTGTTTGCCCAGTTTTGAATCGTTGTATAACGGCAATATGCATCTTTACGTACAACAATTTCTACTACTGCTGAGTGTAAAGAGTTTGTAGTGTAAACAGGAGCTGTACAACCTTCAACGTAGTGTACGTGAGCGCCTTCATCTACAATAATTAACGTACGTTCGAATTGACCCATGTTTTCAGAGTTAATACGGAAGTAAGCTTGTAATGGCGTTTCCACTTTTACACCTGGTGGTACATAGATAAATGATCCACCTGACCAAACAGCTGAGTTTAGCGCAGCGAATTTATTGTCAGTGTAAGGAATCACTTTGCCCCAGTATTGTTTGAAAATATCTTCGTTTTCACGTAAAGCTGAGTCAGTATCTTTGAACACAATACCAAGGTCTTCAAGATCTTGTTTCATGTTGTGATATACAACCTCAGATTCGTACTGAGCAGATACACCTGCAAGGTATTTTTGCTCTGCTTCTGGAATACCTAATTTATCAAAAGTAGCTTTAATTTCATCAGGTACTTCATCCCAAGATTTTTGTGTAGCTTCTGATGGTTTTACGTAATACGTAATTTCATCAAAATCTAAATCTCCTAGGTCGCCACCCCATTGCGGCATTGGTTTTGTATAGAAAGTTTCAAGTGCTTTTAAGCGGTATTCAAGCATCCACTCTGGCTCTTGTTTCATATTTGAAATTTCACGGACGATTTCTTCAGTTAAACCACGTTTTGAACGGAAAATTGATACGTCCTTGTCATGGAATCCGTATTTGTAATCGCCAATATCAGGCATTTTTTTAGCCATCGTTTCTCCTCCGTTCATGCATTATTGTTATCTTGTTTCAAGCTCGGATATCTTACTTTGAGTGAAAGCACCTATAGTGACTTTCACTCAAATTTAGATATTATTGCTTTACACCTTTTTCCATCGCTTTCCAAGCTAATGTCGCACATTTAATACGTGCCGGGAATTGAGAAACACCTTGTAGTGCCTCAACATCCTCAAGGTCATATTTCTCGCTATAGTCTTCGCCCATCATCATTTTAGAGAAAATTTCAGCAAGCTCTAATGCTTCCTCAATTTTTTTCCCTTTGATAAGCTGCGTCATCATGGATGCAGAAGACATCGAAATCGAACAGCCCTCACCGTCAAACTTCGCATCCGCAACAATACCGTCAGTCACTTTTAGCGTTAAGTGAATACGGTCTCCACAAGTCGGATTGTTCATATCGATCGTTACAGCATCTTCTTCAATAGATCCTTTATTACGAGGATTTTTATAATGATCCATAATGACTGAACGATATAGTTGGTCTAAATTATTAAAAGACATCGCCAAAATACTCCTTCGCAGAACGTAACCCTGCAACTAGGCGGTCAATATCTTCCTCTGTGTTATACAGATAGAAGCTTGCACGCGCTGTCGCTACTTGTTGAAGACATTTCATTAGTGGCTGTGCGCAATGATGTCCTGCACGAACAGCAATACCGTTCATATCAAGAACCGTTGCCACATCATGTGGATGTACATCGTCTAGGTTAAACGTTACAAGTCCACAACGCTTCATTGGGTCACGTGGGCCGAAAATTTTAAGTCCGTCAATTGTTTCAAGCTGATCCATCGCGTAGCCTGCAAGTTTATGCTCATGCTCCGCAATGTTATCTAGCCCAATTTCAGTTAAGAAATCAATAGCGGCTCCTAAACCTACTGCACCTGCAATAATAGGAGTTCCACCTTCAAATTTCCACGGTAGTTCTTTCCACGTTGAATCATAAAGTCCAACAAAGTCAATCATTTCGCCACCAAATTCAATTGGCTCCATCTTTTCAAGGTGTTCCTTTTTACCATATAGTACACCTATTCCAGTTGGTCCGCACATTTTATGACCTGAGAACCCTAAGAAATCTACATCCAAATCTTGTACATCGATTTTCATATGTGGTGCTGCTTGTGCACCATCCGCTACCATTACAGCACCGTTCGCATGCGCGATTTGAGCGATTTCTTTAATAGGATTAATCGTTCCAAGGACGTTTGACGCCATTGACACCGACACAATTTTTGTTTTAGGTGTAATTGTCGCACGAACCTTTTCTAAGTTAAGTGTGCCATCCGCTTCAAGCTCAATATATTTCAGCGTTGCATTTTTTTCCTTTGCTAGTTGTTGCCAAGGAATAATATTAGAGTGGTGCTCCATGTGAGTAATGACAATTTCATCACCTTCAGCAACATTAGCACGACCATAACTTGATGCCACTGTATTTAAAGCAGTTGTAGTACCGCGAGTAAAAATAATTTCTTGTGTTGATGTAGCATTAATAAAATTACGAACCTTTTCACGTGCACCCTCATATTTGTCAGTAGCACGATTTCCTAATGTATGCACACCACGGTGTACATTAGAATTATCGAATTCATAATAATGCTTCATTGCTTCAATTACTTGAATAGGTTTTTGAGAAGTTGCTGCGCTATCAAGGTAAACAAGCTTATGACCGTTTACTTCCTGATCTAAAATTGGGAAATAGCTTTTAATGTCTTTATTCATCATTAGCGAACTTTCCTTTCAATAACCTCCGTCAGTTGCTTTTGTACGCCTTCGATTGGTAATTGCGTAACAACTGGCGCAAGGAATCCATGGATAACAAGGCGCTCTGCTTCTGCTTTCGAGATACCACGACTCATTAAGTAGTAAAGTTGTAGTGGATCCACTCGACCAACAGATGCTGCGTGTCCTGCTGTTACATCGTCTTCATCGATTAATAGAATTGGGTTTGCATCGCCACGAGCTTTTTCAGAAAGCATTAATACACGTGATTCCTGCTGTGCATCCGCTTTTGTCGCACCGTGTTCGATGTAGCCAATACCGTTAAAGATTGATTGTGCTGCATCTTTCATTACACCATGCTTTAAGATATGACCATTTGAGTTCTTACCCCAGTGACGAACTTCAGTAGTAAAGTTAAGTTTTTGTTCACCGCGACCAACAACTACTGTTTTTGTATCAGCATGAGAACCGTCACCGATTAGATGTGTAATGTTTTCAGAAATAGTATCTGAGTCATTCATTAAGCCAAGAGCCCAATCTACTTTCGCATCACGAGCTAGTCGTGCACGACGATTTACATAAGTAGTATATCCTTTCGCAAGTACATCAACCGCACCGTAAGTAACTTGTGCATTGTCTTGAACTACTACTTCTGCAATAATGTTTGCTTGACCTTTTGCTTCTTCAACTGTTGAAATATATGTTTCAACATAAGTTACAGCAGAATTTGCTTCAGCAACAACTAACACGTGGTTATATAATGAAGCTTCTGCGTTATCATTTAAGAATACTACTTGAAGCGGTTGTTCGATAATGACATTTTTAGGTACGTATACGAACACACCACCGTTAACAAGTGCCGCATGAAGTGCTGTTAATTTATGCTCATCAACTTTTACAGCTTCTGTCATAAAGTACTTTTTAACAAGGTCGCCATGTTCACGAACCGCTGTTAAAATATCTGTAAAAATAACACCTTTATCAGCTAGTTCTTGCGATGTTTTGATGAAAGCTGGTGTGTTATTGCGTTGAATATAAAGATTTTCTTGAGCCTCAAGATCAATTAAACCTTTTGCTTCTTCTGGTAATGCATCAAGTGAAGCGAATCCTTCACTGTCAACTGTGTGAGTTGGGAAATTTACGAAATCCCATTTTGTAATATTTGTTCTATCTGGTTTTGGCAAATCTAAACCAGTTACTTTGTCTAGTGCTGCCGCGCGAAGTTCTGTAAACCAAGCCGGTTCTCCATTTGCTTCTGAGAACGAGCGCACGTCCTGTACTGTTACAGGCAAGTTAAGTTCCACTGTCATGCTAGTTCGTCCTCCCTCTTATGCTTCTTGTTCTTCAGTTTCTTCTTCAATACCTAATTCTTTTTTAATCCAGTCATAGCCTTCAGCTTCTAAACGTTGTGCTAATTCTTCGCCACCTGATTTAACAACGCGACCTTGCATCATTACGTGTACATGGTCTGGTGTAATGTAGTTAAGTAGGCGTTGGTAGTGAGTGATCATTAAGCAGCCGAATCCTTCTCCACGCATTGCATTGATTCCTTTAGAAACAACTTTAAGCGCGTCAATATCAAGACCAGAGTCAATTTCATCTAAAATTGCGAAAGCTGGTTTAATCATCATTAATTGAAGAATTTCGTTACGTTTTTTCTCACCGCCAGAGAAACCTTCATTTAAATAACGTTGTGCCATATCTTCGTGCATTTCAAGGAATTCCATGTTTTTATCTAATTCACGGATAAATTTCATTAGAGAAATTTCATCGCCCTCTTCACGGCGTGCATTGATAGCTGAACGTAAGAAGTCAGCATTTGTTACACCAGCGATTTCAGAAGGATATTGCATTGCTAGGAATAAACCTGCCTGAGCACGCTCGTCCACTTCCATTTCAAGTACATTTTCGCCATCAAGTTCTACTGTACCAGAAGTTACTTCATATTTAGGGTGACCCATAATAGCAGAAGCTAGTGTTGATTTACCAGTTCCGTTTGGTCCCATGATTGCATGAATTTCATTTGTATTAATTGTAAGGTTTACGCCTTTTAAAATCTCTTTCCCGTCGATTTCAACGTGAAGATCTTTAATAACTAAAGTTGACATGAAAATACCTCCATAGTGTGTTCAGTGAATGGTGTACCATTCCTTAATTATCATCATTCTAATCTTAACTGAAAATCGTTCTCTATGCAAACCATTTCAATCACTTTCAATTTTCTCTGAAACAATCCTTAAAAATAAAGAGTTTGTAAGCATTTTCAGATTATTGCTAATCGTTATTGACAATGAGAATCAACTTACCTCATTTTCAATGAAATAATTCTAATTGAGAATCAGTTTCATCTAGCTACATAGTGAAAACCCCGCAGAAAGTGCGAATTGTAGCGGTTTTGTGACAGAAATATATAAATAACAATACCAATACTATAACCTTTTTTATTAGAATGGAATCAATTAAAGGAAAGAAATCTCGAGAGTACTAGTTCATAAAATTAAGGTTCTTCATTATAAAGTGGGTTGATTTCCGTTCCGGCTGTGGGCGTCAACCAGAACGGAAATCAACTTATATATATATGTCAAACTGTGGGTGGGCCAAAATTAATAAATGTAGATCATGCAATTTTTTTAATCTACTTTATTTTTCCCTTTGGCTGTTTTCCCCTTGAAAATATCGATTATGATTGAATATAATGCAGGTTCAGGAGGCGGACTGGAGATTTGTGTATGTATGAAGCAGTAAGTAAATTAAAGAAGCGGACCAACAAGCCTTATTCAAGACACTAGAACAAGGTCTCTATCTAGAGGAAGTAATTAATATAGAAGTACAAATATAAAAGAAGAAACGGCATAAAATATCATACTAATTCCGAACATCATCGTCAGCTTATTAATCTCTCTCAAATCACCCGGTTCTTTTTTCATCTCTTTGTAAAATTTTGTCGCCATAAACACGCCGCCCATCAATAAAGCGGCGCAACCGATAGACGAAACAATGTCCGCTTCTAATGCTTTACCCATTTCGATGACCGATGCTGCTAAAAAGTATATAAAAGCTGCAAACAAATAAAGAGCTTTTTCCTTCCTCTCTAATTTTCTACTTTTCTTTTTCTTCACTTTATACCGATGCTTCAAACCTTCTTGCGACACATACTGTGCAACAATAGCTTCTACTTGTTTTGAACATTTTTTTTGAACTTTGACCATATAAAAACCTTCGTATTCTTCAGACGACCGCTTTAAAATATCTTTGATTCCTATTTCAAACGGAATGCTACTTTTCTCTAAGTGTTCGATAATTGCTAGGACAGCGTCTTCTGAATATCCAATCAATATTTTCTTTTTAAACAAACTAAACACCTCTTACGAAACAAGTTAAATTACGCCTAATTATACTATTCCATTCGCCTTTTACTGCAATCCAAAATATAACATACTCTTTTAAATATCTGACTCTTTCGTTTAGCAACATTCTTTGAGAAAACTGCCTTCGCCTTACTTTCTTGAGCTCCAATGAAGTTACTGTGCATCTCCCCCGCTTTCTAGCTAACATTTGTTTATTTACAATCATTTTTCATCTTAAATAGTATATAATTGAGGCATAATCAATCGTATTTTTCGATTAATAGAGGTGAAGATCTAGTGGAGTTACGTCAATTACGATATTTTGTTGAAGTTGCTGAGCGTGAACACATTTCAGAAGCTGCCGAACATCTTCATGTTGCTCAATCTGCAATAAGCCGACAAATTGCTAATTTAGAAAATGAATTAGGCACACCACTTTTTGAACGTGTCGGACGGAATGTTAAATTGACACCGATTGGAAAAATATTTCTCGAGCACACAATTACTGCTTTAAAAGCCATCGATTTTGCCGCAAAGCAAGTTGAAGAATATTTAGATCCTGCTAAAGGTACGATAAAAATTGGTTTTCCAACGAGCTTGGCTAGCTATGTATTGCCCACTGTTATTTCAGCCTTCAAGCGTGAATATCCAGATTTACAATTCCAGCTCCGTCAAGGCTCCTATCGTTTTTTAATTGATGCAGTCAAAAATCGCGAGTTAAATTTAGCTTTTTTAGGCCCGCTTCCACCGAAGGACGAATCGATTCATTCAACAATTTTATTTACTGAAAACATCGCAGCATTACTGCCAGCAAAACATCCATTAGCCAAAAAGGAAAGTATTCAGCTTGCCGATTTACGTAACGATTTATTTGTGCTATTCCCAGATGGATACATATTACATAAAGTAGCTATGGATGCCTGCCGAGCTGCCGGCTTCTCGCCAAACATCATCTCCGAGGGTGAAGACTTAGATGCACTAAAGGGTCTTGTCGCTGCAGGCATTGGGGTCAGCTTATTACCAGAAAGCTCACTGTATGATTCAGCTGCACGCTTCACAGTAAAAGTACCGATTATATCACCTACAATTCCAAGAACAGTCGGCATTATTTCACCTGTAAACCGCGAAATTGCTCCATCAGAAAAAATATTTTTAGACTTCGTTACCAATTTCTTTTCACGTCTTTCTCAATTCCAATAAAAAAATCGCCGTAGCTGGCGATTTTTTTGGGGCTTAAAGTGTTTCAATACGTCAGATTGATGGTTCTATCCATCATTTTGATGTTTCTATCCACGACTTCGGCGGTTCTATCCGTCGCTTTGACGATTCCTTCCGTCGTTCTCGCCTTTCTTTCCGTCGCTTTGATAATTCTCTCCTTCGGTTCTTTTTGGGATTCCGCTTTCTTATTTAGTAAGCTGTAATCCTTCCTTTGTATTCACTGATAATATAGAATCTTTACCTAGTCCATTAATATATTTCATAATCTGTTCTAAAATTTCTGGCGTTGTTTCATACTCTTCCAATCGATCTTCTGTAATACCGTGTAACATAATAATAACCCAAGACTTCTCAGCAACCGCCTTATCAATCCATTTTTTTACATCCTCGAATTCTATTGTATTTGTAATAGGATATGATTTTAACCAGTATGGATCATAATTATTAGGTACATTAGTTTCTCTACCTAATACACGTATACCGTCGAAATATTGCATAGCAATTTTTCTTACTTCTTCATTATAATCGGAATAAGGAATCGCAACTGTTGAAACGATACCTTTACCTAGTAAAGACTCGATTGTATTTATGCTTTCATCAAATTCATAATGAATTTCATCCACCGATTTTTTTGTTAGAAATGAGTGACTTTGTGTATGAGATGCAATTTCTAAACCTAAATCATGTGCAACCCATACTTGAGATGGTGACATATAATTCTTATCATCTGAGTACAATTTATCACCGATAATATTAAAGGTTCCTGGCATATTATATTTCGAATGAAGTGGTAGTGCTTTATCATACCAATTTCGATAACCATCGTCATAGGATAGGGTTACAAGTGCCTGTCCATGATAATTAGAATTATTTAACGGCTTGATTTTTTTAAGATCTTCGATTGCAAAATTGGTAGTAAAAATCAACTTGAAACTATTTTTTAAACGTTTTGATTTATCATTTTCAATATCAGTTTGGACACTTAAAGTATATGTCGTATAGTTTTCGTATGATTTTTCAGGCTTCACTTTGACTTTATTTTTATCAATTTCAAATGTAAACGGAAAATCATTTCCTGCCTCATCTTTTATTGTAATTGAAGAGCTAGTAATTGATTCTTTATTAATTGGCTGGTTAAATGTGATCGTCCATTCCTTATTTAAATCTGTTATTTCTTTGTGTTCTATCAAAGATTTCGCTTGCGTTATTGTAATACCATTTATGCATAAAAGCACAAATGGTATCGCTAATATAACAATAAGCTTTCTCCATTGAATCAATCTTTCTCTCTCCTTTAAAACATTATTCATATTTCTTAAATGTTTCTTTCATAACTTCATAGGATTTTTTCAAACGTTCTACAGATTTAGGCATACTCCAATTATCCCATGTAAAACTATGCAATTGATTAAGTACACCTTTTTCAATCTCTGGCAATGAAGACACAACCTCATGCTTATCATTAAGAAATAATGCACCTATATTTATTTTATCTACAAAAACTGATGTTTCTCCGTTTTCTTTATAAAAATCCCCTATAAATTCTTTATGACTAGGATCCTTTGATTGAAGAAGTAACCAAGGAATACGTAATTCTATAGTTCCTTTATCGCTCCAATTATAATCGACAAGAGAATTATAATCCTTTGCCTTCGGATTACCATTTCCCTCTATTAATTTTCCTGTTTCATATTCTGAAAAAGGTACAGCTATATCTCGTTCCGGCAAGTATAGCTCTTTATTTAAAGCATAGTAAATCGGACTGAACGTAGTGTTCTTTTTCATAACATTTGAAGATGGAATGTCGATAAGCTTTAATTCATTTCCATATAAATAAGAATAGAAATCATAATAAGGATCGATGACCATACGTGACTCCTTATTCTTATTAAGCTCCACAACAAACTCAATGCCATTTTTGAACGTTACTCCTTTCAAATCTGATTTTGATGTTTTTCCTTGATTCGGAATAACATCTAATAGAATTTGAGTAGAAGATGTTTTATTGAGTAAATCTCCATTTAATTGGAGGTACAAGTATCTTTCATCATAATCAACACTCATTGAAGGCTTGTTTTTTTGTTGTTCATATAAGAGAGGAGCTTTCCATTCTGATATATCTCCGTCAACCTGTACCTTATGACGATCAAAGCTTAGTAAACCAAATTGTTGTTCATTTGTTTGAGCATTAGACCAATAAGGGCGTTGGTTTGGATTATCATAATCCATCGTATTCCATGTACGTTTAAACCACTCATCTTGCCAGGTAAATACTAATCCACCAAGTAAATCCTCTGCCATGATATCCTCAAAAAGATGGGTTAATATTTCACCTTGTTTCTGCTCTGATACAAATCCCTGAGTCCAGCCATACGGATTATCATGGGTTAAACCACGAGAGCCAGGGATTCCAAACTCAGCGATTAATACCGGCATACGATGTGCAGCGTGTAAGTCTGCTAAATAAGCTGCATAACTATTTTTTTCTCCACGATGATCCACATACGACAAGTATTTTTGATCGTAGTTAAAGAAATCTGGATAGTATGGATACACATGGTACGATGCAAATTGACCTGTTTGTTTCGCTAACCCTTTTGTATAAATAACATTCGGATTAACACTGGCAATATCTTCATCTGTATTTGGCTCAGATGGATGATCTAATAAATCTGTTGTAACCCAGTTTGTAAAGCTCATAGGGTGCATCCAGTCATAATTATTTTGCTCATATTGCGTAATATAATCCATTTGTTCTGCAAGCCAATATTCAAATGGAGAAGCATCTTTTGTTTCGAAATAAACACCA
The DNA here is from genome assembly GCF_050280325.1 of Lysinibacillus sp. NPDC093216. Classification (NCBI taxonomy): domain Bacteria; kingdom Bacillati; phylum Bacillota; class Bacilli; order Caryophanales; family Bacillaceae; genus Lysinibacillus; species Lysinibacillus sp. NPDC093216. The sequence goes on from NZ_JBNNVB010000025.1 coordinate 10,688, forward strand.
TTATACTGTCCAATATTAGCATGCTTTTCATTTGTTCCGTTTACCATATGGGGGTACCATTCGATACCAATAACCCAACCGATTATATACTGTGAAATATCCGTATCATAATATCCAGATGCATGTCCTACTACGTGCTCTACATATTTATTACCGTGAATAACATCTACAAGGGTTTTCATTTCTGCTCGGAAATTCTCAAGCGTTGCAGGATCATAAGCATCTAAAGTTTTCTCTAAACCTTCTTCTTCAATCCACACTCCATGTAGTACATATAAAGGATTTTTTGCTTCCTCATTATATCTTTTTAAAGCTCTATAAAAGCCAGGTGGATGTAACGTATAGACTCGGATTGTATTGGCATTCATTTTACCAATCTGCTGGAACCAACGATAATATTCATCCTCCGTAATGGCCGCTTCTCCAGGGAAATAACCTGGTTTTCCCATCCCCATATTAACGCCTTTGAGGGTGGTAGCTTCCCATTTTCCATCTTTTAAAATCTCAAATTTTTGATCGTTAATCCGTGTATTATAACCTAAATTATTTTTTGCTGAACTGTCAGATTTCTGCTTAACTTCTTTTTTCTCGAATTCTTTTAAAATAGACTTCATCATCGGTACATATGCTGACCAATAAAAATCATCACCTGAAAATTTTTGTAAAAATTTATAGACCGATTCCAGACCTTTCATTTTATAGAAAGATGGTACTTTATTAATATCATTAAAATCGCCAGCAAAATAATATTTTGTAGTATTTTTCTGTTCACCTGAAACAACTGCTGCGAACGAAAGAGGGACATCATGTTCATTTAATAATTTTTCACCTTCGTCAGTTAAGCTCCACTCATAATTCGCTAAAACATCTTGCTCATTCTTCGCGGTAACAATATCAAACCAGTAGTCATATCGTGGGCTCGATGAAACACCCAAGGACTCCTGCCCTACTTTAGTGAAGTTAAGATAAATACCTTCTTTATCAATATGTTTATTTAACTCTAAAACAAAAACCTCATCTCTAAAGTCATTCACTAATATGAAGCCCCCACCTTCATATTTCCAATCATCCTTAAATTTATCAACAACCCATTGTGGAATTTCATTATTTTTTCTATAATCTAATTCTTCAAAATAGCGGCCAATCCAACCAGACCAATCTATTTTCAAATAATCTAGCACTTGATTTCGCACTTCAGGAGACGTTGGTGATGCAATAGAGTTGAATTCTGCTATAAATAAACTTTTTTTTGTACTAGTTAAACGTTTCATAATAGCATCCCATTCTTGCGACTCTAATCCACCAACAATTTTCTTTGTGCGTGCCCCAAACCTTTCTTGCTTTGGGTTAAGATCATCTTCATAGACACCATACGTATCTGCTAAATAGATTGCATCATAATCTTTGTAATCCTTTGGCATTTTAGAAGTAGATACACTGTTATTTTGTTCATCTGGAATTGTGCCAAAATAATCCTTAGACTCATCATATTGACCTTCTTTATGTTCGTACTTCAAATAATTTAATAGCCAAGTTAACCCTAAATGCTCTCGATATGATTCATCCTTCACTGTTTTATCAATGATTGCAACATTCAGCTGTTTATTAGGTGACACGAACCAAAGAGCTATTGGTATCACTATAAGCAATAACACTACTATAATTCCCAAATAAATACGCTTCATATCGATTCTTGCTCCTTGCTTGAAATACCTTTACGATCCATTTTGCCCCACTCTCGTCTTCTTACTAAAAAGTTCAAAAGACCTTCACAGCGCCAAATGAGTGTAATAGGACGATACCAAAAAATTTCTGTAAAACTTAATAACATCATACGTATTAAATCTGCAACCTTGAACGTTTTATTTTTGCTCCATGCTTCAAATAACACACCCATAATTGAAAATACAACACCATAAAGTACAAATGCTAAAAGTAGTAAAATAGCTATCTCATAATAGATATCACCTAAGAAAAAAGCAAAAATAATATAAATATATCCACCAAGTTCGATAATTGGCCCAAAGCCTTCAATGAGCCAAAAATAAGGGAAGGATAATAACCCAATACCACCATATTTCGGATTTAAAGTCATTGTTTTATGATTCCATAAACTTTCTAATAATCCTTGATGCCATCTTCTTCTTTGTCGCCTTAAAACGGCCATGGTTTCTGGTGCCTCTGTCCAACAAACAGGGTTCTCTACAAATTCAATACGTTTATTTTCTTTCTTTTTACGGATATATCGGTGTAGTTTTACTACGAGCTCCATATCTTCACCAATCATACCTTTAGTATAGCCACCTGCTTCTACTACCCATTTTTTCGAAAATACACTAAATGCACCCGAAATAATTAAAACTAAGTTAAATTTACTTAGCGTAATTCGTCCTATTAAAAAAGCTCTAAAGTATTCAATAATTTGCATAGTAACTAAATAATTTTTAGACAAGTTTGTTTCTAATATGGAACCAAGGTGCATATTCATTCCATTAGCAATTTGAACATTCCCACCTGCCGCAATTACCGCACCATCAGATAAGGCAATGGGTTTCATTAAACGTAATAAAGATGTACTCTCCAGAATTGAATCTCCATCAACAGAGCAAAAATAAGGATAACTTGCAACATTAATGCCTACATTCAAAGCATCTGCCTTTCCACCATTCTCTTTCTCTACTAAAAAACAATTTGGGTGAATTTGTGATTGATAGATTTGAATAATGGGATCTGTTGGGATTTCCATCTTTATTATTTTTTCAATTTTTTTCATTTGAAAATGCTCAATAACTATTTCTTGAGTACAATCAGTAGAACCATCATTGACAATGATTATTTCAAATTCAGGATAATGTAGACTAAGTAGAGAATGAATACTATCCACAATACCTACTTCTTCATTATAGGCGGGTATAATTACAGATACTGGCTTAGAATAGAACGCATCAATATACGTATCATCCATTTCAGTTTGATCAAGCCTATATTCTTTTCGTAGCTTTAAAAGTGCAAACAAAAACATAAGCCCATACGTTACTATAACTAGTAGCATATAAATTATGATTACCCCACCAAAAAACCACATTAAATAGTCAAGTATAATCATACTGCACGCATCCTTTTTTCTAATACTTCATTAGCCATATCAATTGCATACTGGTCATTTGTTGTTGTAATGAATTCTTTTAATCTTTGATAACCTCGTGGATCTTCAATTATCGTGCTTGCTGCTTGTGATCGTACCCACCAATTACTATCCTGTAACAATTTTTCTAAATGCTCGGCAGTAAATGTTAAAGGTGCATATTTAAATATTTTTGCGACCATTAATCTTTCTTCCCATATAGACGAATTGACAAATGGAATATACGTTTCTATATCTCGGATAACCCCAATTCTTTCAAGTCCCTTAAGAGTACGAATGCGAATTTCAGTATCTTCACTTACTAATAAATCTTCAAGTCCCTCTATAACATCCATACTACCTTTTGCTGCAATTGTATCAATCAACGCATATTGTGCTGCTTGTTGTAAATTCTCCATTTTTTCCATAAGTCGTTGAAGCATTTCTACTTCTAAATACGAAAATAACTTTTTATATTCACTTTCTGAAAAAGAATAATTACATAGCAATATTTCTTGTATAAATTTTTCTTTTTCAAGAATAGAATATATTTTTAATAGCTGAAATACTTCTATAGAACGGTTGTAATTAATTGATACTTCGCAAGTACTAATAAGCTCTTTTATATGGAAATCAGCAATGCGGTACATTGCATTCATTTTCTTACTCCAATTTCTGGATTTCAGCTCATTTTGGTAATATTCCTTTAAATTCATCTGTGCAAAAGTATAGATTTTTTGTTGGATAATCGGATTGGATATATTTCTTAAATACGATAAAAATATATGTTCTACCGCTAATATTTGAATTTTACTTTTAGGAATTTGCGTATCAGTAAATTGGCCGTCCTGTAGAATGTACTCCTGCCAAAGTATTTTTGTTTTTTGAATATACTTTTCTATCTCATGCTTTTTTCTCTCTTCATACCTTCTCTGATAGATTAAATAAATCATAGCTATACCACAAAATAGTAAGAGAATAACAATAATATATAGTAATAATTGAATAGATAATTCAATCATAATCATAACCTCGCAAATGTTCGCTTTAATTGTGCTTGAAATAAATTTAAATCAAATGGCTTAATTAAATACTCATCAACGCCACTTTCATATGCGTAATTCATATCTCCTTGAGATTTCCTATTTGTCATCATATAAATAATAAATTTCTTTTGATTAGCCATATTCCTTAATGTGTGCAAGACATTGAGACCATTTTTACGAGGTAAAATATCATTCATAATGACAATATGAGTATGTCCTGATAAATACCAATCTGACTGTAAAAATTCGTACCCATCTGAAAAAACTTTTGTTTCCAATTGAAAGTGATCTATAACCATTTTTTGAACTGTCATTTCTAATACTTCGCTTAAAATAGCATTTTCCTCTAAAATACTTACTTTCACTGTTTTAAGCGGCTGAGCCTTAAAGCTCGTCACGATTTCGATTTTCCAAGGTTCTGATAGTTCACTAAAAACTTCAAACTGTTTATCTTTTAAATCTTCAAACGTTACTTGATCATTTTTAACTGCTACAATAATCCCCTGCAATGTAAAAGTTGAATCGATTATAGAAGGGAAATAATCATTTTTTACGAGTTGAAAAATTCGATTTAAAAATGCATTTCCCTCCTCTTCACCATTTTGTGTTAACAAAATTCCCCATCGCAAACTTCCCTCTAACTTAAAAAGCATATCGGTATTCCGAACTTCGGATACTAAAAAATCAGCAATTTGTTCCTCTAAATCTACTATCACATTATTTTGATTGGGGTCAGTTACAGTTGCTTTTAAAAATATAACTGTCATTTCCATATTTGAACGAATAACATTTGCCTTTAACACATCAAAAAATGGTATAATATCACTTTCTTTTAAAATATTTACTTTTTGTGTCGCTTTAATTAAAGTGTTCATCCTATACTCCTCTTACAATTATTCAATATGATATTTGTTTGTTCTGTGGAACTATCAGGCTCATCACCATAACGTGTGGTTGATTTATGTTTCGACTGGTAGCGTCCGATGAGCCGCTAATCCCCAAGGAGTCGCCCAGCCCCCACTCCTATCAACTTACATATGGCATACGTTTCACATTGTCATCCACTACTTTTGGTGATCAGCCAACTATCATGTTATAAACGATAACTATACTTAGTAAATTAAATGAGTATAACTGCTTCTAGAACTTTCTGTATTGAGGTAAAAGTATTTTGTAGCTGATGCATTGATTTGCAACAAAACATCTACCGAAAGAAGATATAAAAAATAGTTAACTATTAGACGAAAACATAATAGTTTTTTTCTTTAGTACATGTGCTATTGGAGATAATATAATGGTAGGATATTGCTTTTTACGCAATTTCGTTAGGAGCTTTTCAGCGTTTTACAGTATATCTTATTAGAATCGTGTTATAAGACTATAACAGTTCAAACTAAACAAATTCTAAACAATTTGAAAATTGCCCCAAAATAACATTGGATAAAAAAGAAAAATCTACAACTTTCCTCAAATAAGCTGAGGAAAGTTGTAGATTATTTTCTTGTATGACAACGAACAAATGAAGGGAACATGCCTTTTAATTACTGATTACAAGAACAACTTATCTTAATTAATTTAATACCGTTAAGATATTATGGTCGCATTTCCATCCAGCTTTCAAGATGGTGGATTGCAATACCATTAAAGCTCTGATTTTCGGAAAAATATTGTTGAATTTTGTTCAATTGTTGATCCATATATGCTTCCCCTTCTTCTGAGAAGCTAACTAAGTCTCCTTCTGCTGACTTCAAAGTTTCAACACCTACAACAACTTTTTTATCCATTCGTTTAGCATATTCAATTTCATTTTTTACGATTTGTATAATGTCCTGTGAATTATCTCGATAAGCCATTATCGTCACACCATCTGAATAATTAATTAACCATTCAGATAAAATACCCTTACCATATTTAGTCTCATATAAAATTTCGTCATACCAAAAAGGTATATCTAATTCTAATGGTAATTTTAATGACCGTGCTTTCTTTTTCGCATGTATAACTAACTGTTGATAGGTTTGAATCGCGGTTGTTTGTTTTGTAGTCCAAATATGTGTTTCATATGGTTCAATATCTAAATGTATTCCTAAAAAACTTTGGGCCTCTGTTGCTTCACGTTGATAAAGCTCTAGCCAATTCATAAGTTGATTTTGATACTCAATGCCATTCTCTGTAATCCAATAGGATTCTCCAGCAAGTGCATATATTTGGATGTTTTTTGCGGTAGCCTTTTCTATAAAGTTTTGATAAACGCTTCTCGATATTTCATAATCAATTTGTAAATAAACTTTGTTTATGCGTTTATTTTCTAAAAATTGTAATGTACTGGTTTCGTTATCTACAAGTATCCATGGATTCCAAATCCATGTAGAGTGTTGTTCTTCTGTAATACCATTAGCCTTTATGGTTGTACTATTTAGTGACATAAACAATATGCATATGATCATCAACTTAAACTTTCGACTATTAATAATTTCACACAGCCCCATTCGTTCAAACTAGTTATACCATATCGAAAATTTCTATAAATAGAAATAAACAAAAAGAAGGATATGTTTCTTCTTATTTTTGCTCCTCATAGAATAGGGATTTGTTCTTAAAAGACTGATCAATCTATCTGTATTTTTCTATAGACACATGCCGGGCGCATCAAAAAAGCAATATGACCACAAATGAGATCATATTGCTTATTATTAAATATTCCCTTATGAAAAGTTCCTAAATGGCAATTTTTGTTGACTTAGTTGATTCTTTTCGTAATTTTAGCGATTTTAACAATCACTTTTATCCGTCACTGGCGATTCGTTCCGTCGCCTCTGCACTTCTATCCGTCTCTCTAATTTCTTTCCGTCTCCTCGGCACTCCTATCCGTCATTTTGACGATTCTTTCCACGACTTCGACTGTTCTATCCGCCACTTTGACGTTTCTATCCACGACTTTAACTGTCCTATCCGTCGCTCTGATTTCCATCCGTCGCCCTGGCCTTTCCATCCGTCGCTTTGACGTTTCTTTCCGTCTCTTCGGCTCTTCTTTCCGTCGGTCTAGTTTCTATCCGTCTCCTTGGCGATTCTTTCCGTCGCTCTCGCCTTTCCATCCGTCACTTTGACGATTCTTTCCGTCACTTCGGCTCTTCTATCCGTCGCTCTGATTTCTTTCCGTCACCTCGGCTCTTCTTCCCGCCGCTCTGGTTTCTATCCGTCGCCTCAGCACTTCTATCCGCCACTTTGATGATTCTATCCACGACTTCGACTATTCTATCCGTCACTTTGATATTTCTATCCGTCGCTGCGTCGTTTCTATCTACGATTTTGGCGGTTCTTTCCGCGACTTTAGCTGTTCTATCCGTTACTCAGCTTTTATGAATTAGTCTCTTTGTTGAAACGATCGACAATCATAGATAATGCTCCATCTCCAGTTACATTTGTAGCTGTACCAAAGCTATCTTGCGCTAAGTATAGTGCGATCATTAGTGCAACCATTGTTTCATCGAAGCCGAGCATTGTTTGTAGTAAACCAATTGCTGCCATAACTCCCCCTCCAGGGACACCTGGTGCAGCAACCATTGTAATACCTAGCATAAAGATAAAGCCGATATATTGTGCAAAACCTATATCCATACCGTTCATCATCATAACACCTAAAGAACAAGTTACGATTGTGATCGTACTACCTGATAAATGAATAGTGGCAAACAGTGGGACTGTGAAATTCGTTACTTTTTCTGAAGCTCCTGTTTTTTGCGCTTGTCGCAATGTAACTGGAATAGCTGCTGCTGAGGATTGTGTGCCCAAAGCTGTAAAATATGCAGGTAGCATTGTTCGAAGTAACATAAGTGGATTTTTCTTATTTAAAGTTCCCGCAGCAGTGTATTGAACTAGCAATATTACCCAATGCATCACAATTATAAGTGCGAAGACAATTGCGAAGACAGATAATATTTTTGCTACTTGACCTCCGTATGTCATGTTCAAGAAGATCCCGAAAATATGAAATGGTAAAAGTGGAATAATTACAAATGAAATTAACTTTTCAATGATAACATTAAACTCTTCAAAACCACGTTTCATAACATCACTTTGAATGGCAGTCATACCAATTCCTACGATAAAGGCAAAAATTAATGCTGCCATGACATCCATTATTGGAGGCATTTCAACTTTAAAGAATGCCTGTGCTAAAAATTCCTCAGGGTTTTTCATGCTTTCCATATCACCATTTGAAATGAAATTAGGCAACACATTGCGCGCTACAAAAAAGGCAAATATTCCTGCAATGATTGTTGAGAAGTAAGCAAAGAATGTTGCTAAACCTAATAATTTCCCTGAGCCTTTCCCAAGCTGAGCAATGCCCGGAGCAATAAATGCAATAATAATAAGTGGTACAACAAATTTTAAAAAATTACCGAATATGCCATTGAATGTTGCAAATATACGTACAAATGACTCTGGCGCAAAGCTTCCAAGTATTACCGCTAACAAAATAGCAACAATAATTTTTGCCAATAAACCAAATTTAAACTTCATGATATTGTCCTCCTAAAAAAAACAACTGTCTTTCTCGAATGTATTATTAGTAATTTAACATAAACAGTTGAGAGAATATACAGCTTACTAAATAGGCAGAATTGCAAAACTCTTTTTTATTTTCTGATAAAAATACCATTACCATAACGTCTGGTTGAATTCCGTTCCGACTGGGCGCTTTCGCACAGCTAACATCCCCTTCGCTGCAGGGTCTCGGCCAGCCGATGCTTTATACGCGAAAGCGTAGTGCTAACGAAGCGGCAGCGGAAAAAGGGTTTTATCTGCACAAAAGAGAAACGGTAGCAGCACTATGTTGGCTACGAAGATGTTATCACAGGACGTGATGCTTTTAGCCTTCGTTCCTTTATTGTTGATCCCCAAGGAGTCGCCCAATCGGAACGAAGATCAACATAGATAATGGCAAACGTTTTAAGACATCCATAACTTTTGATGACGAGCCAATAAAAAGCAAAAAACTTAGAATAGGCAAATACTCACCTATCCTAAGCTCTATTTAACTTCTTTCAGCAAAAGTCTCCCACCTCTATAGGTGATGAGATGAATGCGGATTTAAGCTACTTTACAACGGTTGTCCAAACACCAGCTGAAAGAAGTTAAAGCCTCCGGCGGATGTCACAGAATCGGAAAGGAGTTCTTAGGGGATGTTAGCCTAAAACCATCGCATCCATGCGATAACGGCTAACTGACCTGCATCGGTGCTGCTGTCGCTGCGTTAGCACTACGCTTTCGCGCAAAAAACATCTGCAGGCCTAAGCACAAAGCCGATTCCGGACGCATTGTTTATCTGCGCGAAAGCGAAGCGACAGCGGCAATTATGCCGAGGCATAATTGATTAAGCTTTAAATAATTTTTGTAAAATATAATAGGATTGTTTTAAACGCTCTTCATACTTTGGAGTTTGCCATTGTTCCCAAGAATAAGCTGAAAGAGCAGGCAAGACATGGCCGTTGGTCTCTGGTAAAGATTTCACAACCTTGCCATCCTTATCTACAAAGACAGCACCAATATAAATATTATCTACCTTAGTAGAAGCTGTCACACCATCTTTATATAGATCTCCCATAAACTCACGCTGACTTGGATCTTTTGCTTGGATTAGTAGCCAAGGAATTCGTAGCTCAATAACATTATTATCCGTCCAAGTATAGTCTACTAATGAATTATAATCTTTTGCTTTTGGATTGGCATTCCCTTGAAGAAGCTTCCCTGTTTCATAATAACTAAAATCGGTCGTAATTTTTTGCTCTGGTAAGTATAGCTGTTTATTTAGCACATAGTTAATCGGTGCAAACTTACCACTATTTTTTGTGATAGTTGCCATACGAGGCGGAATCATATTTAACTTATGACCGTAAAAATAATCATAGAAATCATAGTACTCATCTATGACGACTCGAGAGTCTCCACTTTTATTTAATTCCACAATAAAATCTACGCCATTTGAAAAGGTCATATCTTTTATTGATGTTGCCGACGTATTTCCTTGGTTTGGTGCGACATCAAGTAAAATACGCGGTGATGCTTTATCTAAAACATCACTTTTTATTTTGAAATACAAATATCTTTCATCGTAATCGACAGCAAAATCTGTGGAATCAGAAGGTGCGGTATTGTACATTTGTGTACCTTTCCACTCCTTTGTATCGCCGTCTACTTTTACTTTAAACCTATCAAAGCTTAGTACACCAAATTGCTGTTCATTCGTTTGTGCGTTGGACCAAAATGGTCGACGATTTGGATCATCATAATCCATCGTATTCCATGTTCGCTTAAACCACTCGTCCTGCCATGTAAAGACAAGTCCTCCTAGCAAGCCTTCATGCATAATATCTTCATATAAATGTTGAAGTGTTTCACCTTGCTGCTGTTCGGACATATGCCCCTGATTCCAGCCATAAACATTTTCATGTGTCATACCGCGCGCTGCTGGGATTCCAAATTCCGCAATAAGAACAGGCATACGATGAGCTTCATGTAAGTCTTTTAAATATCCTGCATAACTATTTTTATTGCCCCGGAAATCTTTATAATTTAAATATTTTTGGTCGAAGTTAAAGAAGTCAGGGTAATATGGATACACATGATAGGAAGCAAATTGTCCTGGTGCCTGCATCTCACCCTTCGTATAAATGACATTTGGATTGACTCCTACTAAATCTTCATCTTCAGAAGGTTCAGATGGGTGGTCTAGTAAGTCAGTTGTTACCCAGTTTGTAAAACTCATAGGGCGAATCCAATTGTATTGATCCTTCTCATAAGTAGTAATAAGATCCATTTGCTCCGCTAACCAATGCTCAAATGGTGCAGCATTTTTTGTTTCAAAATACGTCCCATTGTATTCACCTATATTAGCGTGTTTTTCGTTCGTACCGACTACCATGTGCGGATACCATTCAATTCCTAGCACCCAGCCAATAACGTATTTTGAAACGTCAACATCGTATAATCCTGAAGCATGTCCTGTTACTGGCTTCACATAAGTGTTGCCGTGGATAACGTCTACCATGCGCTTCATTTCACTTTGGAAATCCTTTAAGGTAGTTTCATCATAGGCATCTAGTGAGTCAGACAATCCTTCCTCATTAATCCATACACCATGCAAGACATACAGTGGTTTATCTGGGTTTTCCTCGTTGTATTTAGCAAGTGCCCGATAAAAACCTGGTGGGTGTAATGTATAGACACGAATCGTATTGGCATTCATCTCACCAATTTGACGGAACCAGCGATAGTACTCTTCTTCCGTAATAGCGGCCTCGCCAGGGAATGCTCCCGGTTTCCCCATACCGATATTAACGCCCTTAAAGACTAGTGGCTCCCATTTCCCATCGCGTAAGACTTCAAATGATTCACCTTTAATCCGTGCATTATAATTTTGTTTTTCATGATTAACGTTTTCTTGAACCTCTTTTTGCTCAAACGTTTCAAAAATTTTATGCATGACTGGTATATAAATCGACCAGTAAAATGAACTATCTGCATATTTCTCAGCGTATTTATAAATGGTCGGTAATCCCTTTATTTTGTAAAGAGACGGTACCCGTGACATATCGTTAAAGTCTCCAGCAAAGTAATAGCTTGTAGTGTAGCGTTTTTCCTGTGAAACGATAGCCGCAAATTGCTGTGGAATATCGTTGTCCTTTAATAGTTTTTCCCCATCTTTTGTTAAGTCCCATTTATAATTAGCAAGAGCATCCTCTGCATATTTAGGCGTGATAATATCAAACCAATAGCCATACTCTGCACTAGCAGAAGTATTAAAGAATTTTTTCCCTTCTTCAGTAAATTGCAGCTGAATACCTTCCGTTTTTACATGCTTGTCCAGTTCCAGCACAATGAGCTTTTCTGTAATTTCATTAAATAAAAGAAAGCCACCGCCCTTATATGGCCAATTATCACCATGTTCATCTATGACCCATTGTGGGATTTCTGAGTTTTTATGATAATCAAGCTCATCAAAATAACGCCCAATCCATCCAGACCATGATATTCCTAAATAGTCCTGTAGCTCTTTTCTAACTGCCTCTGATGTTGGTGACGCAAATGTATTGTATTCAGCAATTAGCATACTTTTCTTGTTGCTTGCTAAACGACCTACTATTGATTGCCATTCATCCATTTCCAAGCCACCAACAATTTTTTCTGAGCGTTTACCTAGACGCTTTTTTTCATTTAAATCATCCTTATAAACACCATACGTATCTGCCAAATAAATAACATCATAATTGCTATAGTCGGTCGGAAACTTTTTTTCAGATACTCTTTTCGTTTTATCATTCGGAATCGTACCATAGTAATTTTTTTGTACATCATACGGATGATCATCGATTGTGTATTTATAATGGTTTAAAAACCAGTTCACACCTAAATGCTCTCGATATGTTTCATTCGGAACCGTTTTATCTAGAATCGCGACGTTCAGCGGTTTTTCATCGCTCAAATACCACCATGCTATAGGTGTAATAATGAGAATTAGAATAGCTATAATTCCTATATATATTCGCTTCATACACTGTTCTCCTTTTCAGCGATGCCGACACGCTTCATATTACCCCAATCGCTTTTTCTTAGCACAAACCGAACTAATCCTTCACAGCGCCATAAAAGAGTGAGTGGTCGATACCAAAAAATTTCAGTAAATGCTAAAAGTATCATTCGTAATAGCTCTCTCTTTCTCGGATAAGCGTTCATTGTCCATGCCTCGAATAGTATAGATGCTATTGAAAAAATAACTCCATAAATAACGAAGAGCAGCAACAGTATTACCGCTGCTTCATAATAGATTTTCCCTAAGAAAAATGCTACAACGATATAAATATAACCACCTAGCTCAACAATTGGACCTAGACATTCTACAAGCCAAAAATAAGGCAATGCAATAAACCCTAATAAGCCATATTTTGGGTTGAATGTCATCGTTTTATGCTTCCAAAGGCTTTCGAATAATCCTTGATGCCAACGTCTACGTTGATTTCGCAATACCCCTAATGTCTGAGGTGCTTCCGTCCAGCACACAGGATCTGGTACAAATTCAATACGCTTCTTTTCTTTTTTCTTTCTTATCAAACGGTGAATATTCACGACAAGCTCCATGTCTTCTCCAATAATATTCGTTGAATAACCGCCCGCTTCCACAGCCCATTCTTTCGAAAAGACGCTAAATGCTCCCGAAATAATAAGCACAAGATTGAATTTACTTAAAGCGATTCGCCCCATAAAAAAAGCTCTCAAATATTCTATTGTTTGCATGACTACTAAGTAATTATTTGATAAGTGCGTTTCAGTAACGGAACCAAGCTGCATTTTCGCTCCATTGGCTATTCGAATATTCCCACCTGCCGCAATCACTTCACCATCAGATAAAATAATCGGCTTCATCACACGAAGTAATGATTTTTCATCTAAAATTGAATCACCATCAATAGAGCAAAAATAAGGATATTGCGAAACATTAATACCTACATTTAATGCATCCGCCTTACCACCATTTTCTTTATCTACTAAAATACAATTCTTATAAATTTCTGATTCGTAAATTTGTTTCACTTGTTTTGTAGGGATACTTGCACGAACAATTTTATCAACGGGCTTCATTCTGAAATGCTCGATGACCGTTTGCAGTGTAGTGTCAGTAGAACCATCGTTAATAATGATAATTTCCGTTTGCGGATATCGTAAATTCAGCAATGAATAGACTGTATCGACAACTCCAACCTCTTCATTGTAAGCAGGGACTAGTAAGGATACTGGTTTTGAGTAGAAGGCATCGATATGTGCATCATCATACTCTGAGGGATCTAATTTATAGCGTTTTCGTAAATCTAGCATGGCAATTACAAACATTGTGCAATATGAAACGATAACGAATAACATATAAAACATAATAATGCCGCCAAAGAACCACATACAATAATCTAAAATTAATTTCATTTGATCCCCTGCCTTCTGACTACTGTTTCCTGTGCTATTTCAATTGCATATTGGTCGTTTGAAGACTCCATAAATTGCTGTAATTTTGCAATTCCTTCTCTATTTTCTGCAATTGTTTTTGCTGCCTGTGAGCGTACCCACCAATTTTCATCTTCAAGAAGCTGTTCTAAATAAGCATAGGTATAGTCTAGTGGCGCATGCTTAAAGAGTTTGGCAACCATTAATCTTACTTCCCACATATCTGAAGTCACAAATGGGACATAAGGATCGATTTCATCAATTACACCAATTTCGTAAAGACCCTTTAATGCTCTTATTGTTATTTCTGGAACCTCGTGTGTTAATAGCTGTTTTAACTTATCAATATATTGCATATTTCTTTTTACAGCTGCAGTATCAATTGCAGCAAATTGGATATTTTTCGTCCAGCTATCAAAGTCTTCAAACAATCGAATAAAAACATCATCCTCTAACAAGACAAATAATCTTCTATATTCGCTTTCAGAATAGTTAACGCTCGATTCTTTAATTTTTTCGATAAATAATTCTGGTTGGAACAGAGAGTAAATTTTTAACAGTTGAAAATATTCTTCCTCCGAAATTTTGGCTTTCTCGAATTGTTGACAAGCATCAACTAATTCCTCTATCTGTAAATCAGCAATTCGATATAAAGCATTCATCCTAATGCTCCAACGTTTACTTGCTAAATCCTTTTTATAAAACTGTTTTAAATAGAGATTAGAAAACTCTTTGATTTTATGTTCAACTATTTCATTCGTTATATTTTTTAAATACGATGAAAATATTGTTTCTATAGCTGCTACTTGAGCTCTTCCGCGGGGTACAAGGACTATAGAGAAATTTTCTTCATTGATTAAATAGTTGTACCAGTGCTGTGAATAGTTTTGTAAATAAGTATTATACGTTTCTGCAAAGCGAATCTCCCGCTGATGCTGCAAAAGTAGATATATCGTAAATAAAAATAAAATGACTAATAAAACAACGATGGCCGTTAAAAGAAAAGAAATCGATAGCTCGATCATAGCCAAAACCTCGCAAACGTTCTCCTGATTTTTGCTTCTAACAAACGTAAATTAAATGGTTTTACGATAAATTCATCGACTCCACCTTCATAAGCATTAAGTGTCGCCCCTTCTGAGTTTCGTTCTGACATCATATAAATGATGAACTTTTTCTCATTCGGCATTTCTCGTAAAATGTGCAAAATTTCTAAGCCATTTTTACGTGGTAAAATATCGTTCATGACAACTAAATGCATATGGCCTGTTTTATAGCTTTCGGACTGTAAAAAACTATAGCCATCTTCATAGGTAGCCACATCTAACGTAAAATGAGGAATATCTAAATCATTGAGCGTTGTTTCTAGCACTTTTCTAAAGATTGCATTTTGTTCAATAATGCTTACTTTTACTTGCTCAGTTGGTTGTTCACTATAATCTGTAACTTGTTCTATTGACCAAGTCGGCTGTTCGTCATCTGCTAGTTTTTGCTTATTTTTATCTAACAAAGTGTCAAAGTTTACACTATTATTTCTTATTTCAGTAATGGAGGCTTTTAACGCTATTTGTTGAAATTCCCTTTCTTGCTTCAGAATTGCAAAAATCCGTTTTAAAAACGCCTTTACCTCGACTTCACTACTTTGTAGAAAAAAAACTCCCCAATGCACGCCATCCGCTAATTGGAAAAGTAAATCTGTTTTTCGTATTTTTGATTTTAGAAAAGCTGAAATTAGATTACGTTCTATATCTGTTCCTTGTGGTGAATTAGCTAATTTAAAAAAGACTGCAGTCATTGTGAAACGTGAGCGAATGACGCTCTCACGCAATGTTTCAAAATAACCCTTCACCTCATGCTCCTGCATGATGTCTTCTGCGATGATTAATTTATTCATTGGTGTTCACTCCAGTTGATGTAAGAAATATTTGATTTTCTTTCATGTTTTCTAGCACTTTTTCGATTTATAAACACAACAACTATAGTAATAAAGATCACTAATCAATTTCTATATAAAATATTTGGTAAATCAGTCACTTTTAAAATATATTATATTTTTGCTATAAAACACAAAAGAAGACCCTTTTCGATAAAAATGTTATACTTTTCTGATAATAGACATCCTTTTTTAAACAAGAAAAAAAAGGGAATGCAAGCTTTAATACTTACATACCCTTTCAAACTGTAGATAAACACTATTTTGATATAAAATTACATAGTGTTTTTTTGACAACCTCTGTAGAGAGTGGCGACTTCTGTGGAATGGGCTTGCATTGAAAGCCCCGCAGGAACGTAGTGACGAGGAGATTGAAGCCAAAACCGTGGAAAGCACCAACTCTGCGTGATCATTACATTTGTTTTATTCTTTTGTAGACAAGCAAAAAGGGTGTGTAAGCTGTCATACTTACATACCCTTTTTTCGATACATTTTATTTTACTGGTACAACTGAGCCTTTCCACTCTTCAATAATGAAGTCTTGGATTTCTTTAGATTTTAATACTTCTATTAATTTTTTAATTTCTCGTTTTGTTTCATCACCAGCACGTACAGCGATAATGTTTACATATGGAGATTCTTTATCTTCAAGAGAAATTGCATCTTTCAATGGATTTAAGCCGTTATCGATTGCGTAGTTAGAATTGATAAGAACTGCATCACCTTCATTATTTTCATACATTTGTACAAGCATTTCAGGAGCTGTATTTGCATCGAATTTGAAGTTTTTAGTATTTTCTACAATATCCTTAAGTTCAGCAGATGTTTTATTTACTCCATCCTTAAGTTTAATTAAGCCCTTAGCTTCTAATAATGAAAGCATACGTCCGTGATCTGCAACTGAGCTAGAAAGTAAAATTATTGCACCTTCTGGAAGATCCTCAAGAGATTTATATTTTTTAGAGTAAATACCGATTGGTTCAATATGAATACCACCAGCGTTTACAAAATCATAACCCTTTTCTTTAATTTCCTTCTCTAAATAAGGGATGTGTTGGAAATAGTTTGCATCAATTTCGCCAGATTCTAAATCTTGGTTTGGTAATACATAATCTTGATATGTTTCAATTTTAAGATCGATACCTTCTTTAGCTAAAATCGGTTTTGCTTTTTCTAAAATAACAGCATGTGGTGTATTAGAAGCACCTACTGTTAATGTTACATTCTCTTTACTATCACCAGCATCAGATGATGAGCTTTTTTCTTCTTTTTTACCAGCACCACAAGCGGCTAGAGCTAGTACTAATACAGATAAAAATAATCCTGTTAATAACTTCTTCATTTTATTACTCTCCCTTTTCCTATATAAAATATGTTAGCGGTATGAAACCGAGATAACCTTTTAGATGTTCATAGTATGATGCTCTTTTTAGCGTTTATCTGTTTTGGTTGTAATTAAGTCGCCAATCCATTGAATAATAAATACTACTATTAAGATTAAAATAGTTGCCATTAAAGTTACATCTGTGCGATTACGTTGGAAACCATCTAAGAATGCTAAGTTTCCTAGACCACCTGCGCCGATAATACCTGCCATCGCAGTATAACCAACAAGTGCTACAGCAGTTACAGTAAGACCAGAAATAAGCGCTGGTAACGATTCGGGAATTAATACTTTCCAAATAATCGTTGACGTTTTGGCACCCATTGAACGAGCCGCTTCAATAACACCTTTATCAATTTCGCGTAAGGCGATTAATACCATTCGCGCATAGAATGGTGCAGCTCCAATAATTAATGCTGGTAAAGCCGCATCTGCGCCACGAATTGTGCCGAGTAAAAATTTCGTAAATGGAATTAATAAGATAATCAATACGATAAATGGAATCGAGCGGAAAATGTTAACGATTGATCCTGTTAAAAAGTTTACAATTTTGTTGGCCCATAGTTGGTTGGGACTTGATAAAAATAATAAGATTCCAATTACTAATCCAAGTATAAATGTGATGACCGTAGAAATTGTTGTCATATACAATGTTTCATACGTAGCGTCCCACATTTTTTCCCAGTCGACATTCGGAAAAAGACTAGTTAGCATTTGTAATCACCTCCGTTTGTACTTCGACTGTATTTAAGTAACTCAGTGAAGCAGCAACGTTCGCCTCTGAGCCATCAATTTGCACAATAAGTGTACCGTACGCTCCATTTTTCGTTTGCGAAATATTACCATGTACAATACTTACTTCTACATCAAACTGTTTCACAAGATGTGAAATGACAGGCTGCTCTGTTTTTTCTCCTACAAAGATTAGCTTAACAAGTTGTCCATTAGGGTAATTTTCTTTAATTTGTGCCACAGTTTCCTGTGTTTCCTTTGTATCTGTAATTTGAGAAACGAATTTTTTCGTAATGGCTGCTTGTGGAGCTTGGAATACTTGTAATACTTCACCACGTTCTACAATTTCACCAGCTTCCATAACCGCTACACGATGACAAATCTTACGGATAACGTGCATTTCATGTGTGATTAACACAATCGTTAGACCTAATCGTTCGTTAATATCGACAAGTAGATCAAGAATAGCATCTGTTGTCTCCGGATCGAGTGCAGATGTTGCCTCATCACATAACAATACCTCTGGATTATTAGCAAGTGCACGAGCGATACCTACCCGTTGTTTTTGTCCCCCCGATAGTTGTGATGGATATGCTTTTTCGCGCCCTTCCAAGCCAACTAGTGTAATCAATTCATTCACACGTGCTTCCCGTTTGGCCTTTGGCACACCTGCGATTTCTAGTGGGAAAGCGATGTTTTCTGCAACAGTTCTAGACCAAAGTAAATTGAAATGTTGGAAAATCATACTAACCTTTTGTCTAGCATCCCTAAGCTTTTGCCCCTTTATGGACGAAAACTCTTGATTATTAACCGTCACCGTACCAGATGTAGGCTTTTCTAAACCATTTAACAAACGAATCATTGTACTTTTACCAGCGCCACTATAGCCGATAATGCCGAAAATTTCACCTTTATTAATAGAAAGGTTGACGTCTTTAACTGCTGTTAATTCGCCATTCGTAGTTTTGTATTTCTTCGTAATATTTTGAAGATTGATCATAGCGAATTCTCCTTTTCTTATATCAATTATGCCTCGGCATAATTGTTGCTGTCGCTTCGCTTTCGCACAGATAAACATTACGTCCGGAATCGGCTTTGTGCTTAGGCCTGCAGATGTTTTTTGCGCGAAAGCGTAGTGCTAACGCAGCAACAGCAGCACCGATGCAGGTCAGTTAGCCATTATCGCATGGATGCGATGGTTTTAGGCTAACATCCTCTAAGCACTCCTTTTCGATTCCAGGACACCCGCTGAAAGAAATTAAAAAACCCCTTCACTTAAAGACAAGTAGAAGGGGTCACGTACATATACGCTAAACCGTTCTCTCATCTGTCAAAGATAAATCTTTGGGTGATTTGGCACCTTTTCACGTTTGTGATGGTTGCCGGGCTTCATAGGGCACTTCCCTCCGCCGCTCTTTATAAGAGTTCGATATATTTATTGTTTTTTTAATATATTTGTTACTTTACCATGTGATTAATATTCAGTCAATTAGTTTTTTAACAATTCGTATAAATATGGTACGGATTGGAAGGCATAAACCTTTTCTATCACTTCTCCGCCTTCACATACGAGTAAACATGGTACACTTTCGATTTTATTATCATAAGCTATTTGCTCTATAAAATTAATATTCGCCTTACCAATCTGTAGCTGTGGCAGCAATTGCTTAATAACCGCCATCATTTTCGATGCAACTGCGCACGTTCCACACATTGGCGTATATAAATAAAAGGCAGCCTTTTCACCGGACTGGATAGCCGTGTTCCACTGCTCTTTTGACCATTCTTCCATCTTTTTTCACGCAACCTTACAAAATATATTCATTATGGATTGAGAAATGTGCACGAAGCAATATCGCCGCTAGCACTTTCCTCGGAGTTGTCTCAACTTCCTTATATGTTGGCATCGTACGTAAATGCTCAGCCTCTGGATAATGTCTGTCCATTAATGCCCGTAGCTTATTACCTGATGTATCTGCATCAAAAAATGTATAAAGCTCACAACCCTCATATGGGTCGAGTAGCTCTTCTAATTGATGCACACCAATTGTACCATTTGTACAAAGTATTTTTACGTCTTCATTTAAAATAGGTTCGATTTGAAGTTTATCCGATCGGCCTTCGACAATTAAGCATTTTCCCTCGAACATCACGCCACCCCCATTTAGACATATCCCTTATAATTCATTATATCAACAAACCTTGTCGTTGATACAGTTAGATACCTATTAATAAGGGAATATACTTGCATTTACCTTACCAACTATAGTGGCAGGATGGTTAAGATAAAAAAAAACGTCGGTAGTTTCCGACGTTTTTCTGATCAATTATGCCTCGACATAATCGCGTCAGGAATCGGCTTTGTGCTTAGGCCTGCACGACGCAGGTTAGTTAGCCGTTATCGCATGGATGCGATGATCTTAGGCTAACATCATCTAAACACTCCTTTCCGATTCCATGACATCCGCCGGAGGCTTTAACTTCTTTTAGCTGATGTTTGAACACTCGCTGAAAGAAGTTAAAGGCTTGTCTTATTCTGCAATCATTTCTTCGTATTGCTCAGCTGTCATAAGCTTGTCAATTTCTGAAGCATCAGCAGGCTCTACAACGATCATCCATGCTTTTTCATATGGTGATTCATTAACGAATTCTGGGCTATCTTCTAAATCTGCATTTACTTCAACTACTGTACCTGAGATTGGTGCGTATAATTCAGAAACTGTTTTAACAGATTCTACGCTACCGAATGGATCATCAGTTTTGATTTCGTCGCCAACTTGTGGAAGTTCAACGAAAACGATATCTCCAAGTTCAGCTTGTGCGAAATGAGAAATACCGATACGTACTTTACCATCTTCTACTTTTACCCATTCGTGCTCTTCAGAGTAACGTAAGTCTTTAGGTGTGCTCATGAAAAAAACCCCTCCATAAATATGTAATATATTCATTTTCAGTGTGCCATACTTCTACCATAAAAACAAGAATCAATTATGCCTCATTCAGCTCAATACCTATAGAGGTGAAGAGTTCTGACCTGACGCTTCGCTTTCGCTACATACAACATTTACTGAAACAAGTGAAAAGCGGTTATTTCCAAGCTTGCTCAAAATCTGATTCTTTAAACCCTAAAGTAACTTTTTTTCCATCGGTTACAATCGGACGCTTAATCAACATACCATCTGATGCAAGCAGTTCAAGCTGCTCCTCTTCAGTCATTTCAGCAAGTTTATCCTTCAAGCCAAGCTCTCGATATTTCATACCAGAAGTATTAAAAAATTTCTTTAAAGGTTGTCCACTAGCTTGCCATAAGTTTGATAATTCATCCTTTGTAGGTGGTTGTTCGACAATGTGTACCTCTTCGTATGAAACCCCATTGTCATTTAGCCATTTTTGAGCTTTTTTGCAAGTAGTACATTTCGGATATTGAATAAATTGAATCGTCATTTATAGGCTCCTCTACTTTCATCTTTAGGAACAACATTTTCAGTGTATCCCTCATTTTCTGTAGTATACCATCATAACCGTTACGAGCCAAAATGAAACTCTTCAAGCCAAAGCGTGGGGTTGATTTCCGTTCCGGCTGGAAGCTACTCATGATGCTTTCGGGGGTTCTTGGAATTTTTATCAGCGATTCTTATGTTGTTATCAGCGATTCTTGGCATTTTATCAGCGATTTTCTTGATGTTATCAGCGATTCTCAGCATTTTATCAGCGATTTTCTTGTTGTTATCAGCGATTATCGGCATTTTATCAGCGATTTTCTTGTTGTTATCAGCGATTCTCGGCATTCTATCAGCGATTTTCTTGTTGTTATCAGCGATTCTTGGCATTTTATCAGCGATTTTCTTGATGTTATCAGCGATTCTCAGCATTTTATCAGCGATTGGCATTTTGGAGTGGTCCGTTTCCTTCGCTCCGTGCAAGGTCTCGCCTGTTTCGCTTTCGCACAGATGAAACCCTTTTGCTATCAAACTACATTTCAAAGGATACATATGGAGTGGAGACAGGGCGACATTATAAAGCGCACACAGTTTTGTGTATGAATCCTTTTTTGCTCTTTGGCAGGTGGATGTCGATAAAATTTAGAAGTTGGGTGATAAAACATGAAAGTTAGTCGATAAAATTCAAAAGTTGGGTGATAAATCGTGAAAGTTGGTAGATAAAATTCAAAAGTTGGGTGATAAATCGTGAAAGTTGGTAGATAAAATTCAAAAGTCGGGCGATAAATCGTAAAAGTGTTCTGATAAAACTAAAAGTTGGATGTTATTTTGTTAAAGCGAAGCGACCCCATCGAATGCGCGTAGCCGGAACAGAAATCACCGAAGAGCTATACTTTTATTTCCAACAAAAAAACCTAGCTATCACATCTCGGATAGCTAGGTTGGGACTGCTATATTAAACTACAAATTTTTCTGCTTCAATTAATTTAACAGAAGCTTCGCGTTTCTTCGCGATTAAGTTGTATGGATTGTTGCGAGTTAACTTACGTAGTGCAGACAATGTCATGCGTGCAGCGTCGCCGTCTGCTGAAGCAAGAATCGTATCTTTTGCTTCTTTTTCAATTTCTGCAAATGCTTCTTGGCAGAAGATTTGAGTGTACAGTAATTTTTGGTGAGCTTTTTCAGCGCCGTCACGAGCAATCGCTTTTTCTGTACGCAATACAGCTGATTCCATCGCGAATAATTGGTTTGCGATATTTGCAATATTCACCAATACTTCTTGCTCTTGATCAAGCTTCGCACCGTAGCGTTGTGCTGCTATGCCTGCTGCTAATACAGCAATTTTCTTCGCATTTTTCACAAGATATTTTTCCTGTGCTAGCGGCTCTGTGCCTACATCCTCAGGCATTAGCATTAGAAGCTCCTGTTGTAAGTTTTGAGCAACTTGTAATAATGGTAATTCACCTTTTAATGCTTTCTTCATAAATGTACCTGGTACAATCATGCGGTTAATTTCATTTGTACCTTCAAAAATACGATTAATACGAGAATCACGATAAATACGCTCTACTTCGTATTCAGCCATAAAGCCGTAACCACCGTGTAATTGAACCGCTTCATCTGCAATGTAATCTAAAGTCTCTGAACCAAATACTTTAGCAATAGAACATTCAATAGCATACTCAGCAATTGCACCAGCGATTACTTTCCCTTGCTTTTGCTCTTCTGGGCTTAGCTGACTTAAACGGTCTTCAAATAAACCTACTGTACGATAGTTTAATGACTCAGACGCATATAATTGTGAAGCCATTGTTGATAATTTTTCTTTTGTTAGATTGAAATCAGACAGCTTCGTTTTGAACTGCTGACGTTGGTTTGTATATTGAATGGCAAGCTCTAATGCACGCTTCGAGCCACCAATTGTTCCAACCCCTAATTTATAGCGCCCGATATTTAAAATATTAAAGGCAATAACGTGTCCACGACCTACTTCACCTAAAAGGTTTTCTACAGGTACTTCTGCATCTTCAAGGATTAATGTACGAGTCGATGAAGATTTGATCCCCATTTTTTTCTCTTCTGCGCCAACCGAAACGCCATTGTAGGCACGTTCAACGATAAATGCTGAGAATTTATCGCCATCGATTTTCGCATAGACAACAAATACATCTGCAAAGCCTGCATTTGTAATCCATTGCTTTTCACCATTTAAAATATAATGTGTCCCTGCATCATTTAATTTTGCAGTAGTTTTTGCACCTAATGCATCAGAACCTGAACCTGGCTCAGTTAATGCGTAAGCAGCAATTAATTCACCTGATGCAAGCTTTGGTAAATACTTTTGCTTTTGCTCTTCATTTCCGAAAAGTACGATTGGTAAAGAACCAATACCTACGTGTGCACCATGCGTAATAGAGAAGCCACCAGCAACAGACATTTTTTCTGCGATTAATGCAGAAGAAACTTTGTCTAGTCCAAGACCCTCATATTCTTCAGGTACATCTGCGCTTAATAAGCCGAGTTCACCTGCACTTTTTAGTAGACGAACCGAATGCTCAAATTCATGGTGTTCTAAGTTTTCAACGACTGGTAACACTTCATTTGCTACATACTCTTCAGTTGTTTTAGCAATCATTTTATGCTCATCTGTGAAATCTTCTGGTGTAAATACACGATCTAATTCCACATCTTCAATAATAAATCCGCCGCCTTTAATGAAATCCGTTGTTTTTTCTGTCATTCTAAATTCCTCCCTATTTATCTATTGTTAGTAGTTTTAATCCCCAATATATAGAAAAGCTTGAAGCACTGTGTTCGGAGGCAACCGGAAACGCTGCACTCCAAGCTGATCTAGCAAAAATCATAGAATTTCAAACACTCCTGCAGCACCCATTCCGCCGCCAATACACATTGTCACAACGCCATATTTCTTACCTTGACGCTTCAATTCATGAATAAGCTTTAATGTTAAAATGGCTCCAGTTGCACCAAGTGGGTGACCTACGGCAATTGCTCCACCATTGACATTTACTTTGTTTTGGTCGATGCCTAAATGGCGTACGACTTGTAGGGATTGTGACGCAAATGCTTCGTTAATTTCCCATAAATCAATGTCATCAATTGCTAACCCTGCAATTTCAAGTGCTTTAGGTACTGCCACGATTGGTCCAATACCCATCACCTCAGGAGGTACACCACCAACTGCAAAGCCTAAAAACTTCGCCATTGGTGTAAGCCCTTGCTTCTCTGCTTCCTCACGATCCATCACAAGTACTGCCGCTGCACCGTCTGAAGTTTGAGAGGCATTACCAGCTGTAACGCTGCCCTTAACATGGAAGGCTGGACGAAGCTTCGCTAAACCTTCTACAGATGTACCTGGACGTACACCTTCATCCATGCTAAACGTGAATTTTTTCACCTGTGGCTTGTTGTTGTCATCTACATAATGCTGCTCTACTTCGATTGGTACGATTTCATCATTGAATTTACCTTCTTTAATCGCTTTTTCCGCAAGCTCATGTGAACGCACAGCAAATGCATCCTGATCTTCTCTACTTACATTGTATTGACGTGCCACTTCCTCTGCTGTGTGCCCCATCCCCATATAATATTGGGGAGCAGTTTCTGCTAAAGTTGGATTTAAGCGAGGTGTATTACCTACCATTGGCACCATACTCATCGACTCGACTCCACCAGCAAGAATCGCCTTAGAATGTCCTAGCATTATACGCTCTGCTGCAAAAGCGATTGCTTGTAAACCTGATGAACAGAATCTATTAATTGTCTGCGCTGGTGTTGTATTTGGTAACCCGGCAAGCGCTCCTATATTACGTGCTACGTTCATGCCTTGCTCAGCTTCAGGCATTGCACACCCTAAAATTAAATCGTCAATCGGACCTTCATAGCCCGCTCTTTTTAATGTTTCTTTGACAACAACCGCTCCAAAATCATCTGGTCTAACTGTTGCTAAAGAACCCTTCTTCGCTTTTCCAATCGGAGTTCGTGCTCCTGCTACAATAACGGCTTCACGCATCGTATTAATCCCCCTTTGTTTCATGTGCAAGTATGGTTAATTTGTATTATCAATTATGCCTCGGCATAATTGCGTACGGAATCGGCTTTGTGCTTGCACAAAGAACTCCTTTCCGATTCCGTGACATCCGCCGGAGGCTTTAACTTCTTTCAGCGGATGTTGGATACCTGCTGAAAAGTGACTTGAATTCGCATTCATCTCACCACCTATAGAGTTAGGAGACTCCTGCTGAAAGAAGTTAAAATCAGTTACGCAGTGGTTTGCCCTTTAAAAGCATGTGCTGCATTCTTTGTTGAGATAAAGGTTCTGCAACTAAGCTTAGGAACGCCTCACGCTCAAGGTTTAATAGGTATTGTTCATCTACTAATGTGCCATACGGAACTTTACCACCAGCAATGACATACGCTAATTTTTTAGCGATTTTTAAATCGTGTTCACTAATATAGCCTGATTCAAACAACCCTTGCGCACCGATTAATAGCGTACCGTAGCCTGATGCACCGACTACAGGAACTTTCGCAGGTACAGGTGCTTGATAACCTGCCTCATAAAGTGCTAGTGCAGCTTGCTTTGCATCGTATAGTTGGTGATCTGGGTTAACAGAAATCCCATCAGCAAAGTTTAAGAAGTTATTTTCACGTGCTTCTTCGCCAGACGTCGAAACTTTTGCCATTGCAACTGTTTCAAATACTTTATTAGCAATATGTTGATAGTCTACCTCAACGCCATTTGGTAACCCTTTGATGAATTTTTGGTAAAGTGCCTTATTACCGCCTCCGCCAGGAATTAATCCTACGCCGACTTCTACTAAGCCCATATACGTTTCCATCGTTGCTTGAATATGTGCAGCTGGTAAGCAAACTTCTGCTCCTCCACCAAGTGTCATAGCAAAAGGTGCTGCTACAACAGGCTTGCGAGAGTATTTAATCTTTTGCATTGCATCTTGGAATGCTTTAATAACGAAATCTAGCTCAAAAATATTATCATCCTGTGCTTCTACTAAAATCATTCCTAGATTCGCACCAACACAGAAGTTTTTCCCTTGGTTACCGATGACTAAGCCTTTATAGTTAGTTTCTACTTCATCGACTGCAAAGTTAATCATTTGAATAATGTCTAAGCCAATTGCATTTGATTGGGAATGGAATTCAAGTAAGGCAATTCCGTCACCTAAATCTATTAAGCTAGCACCTGTATTTGATTTGATAACACCGTGCTTTTTCTTATAACGTTTTAAGTTAATTTCCTTTTCATTAACTGGCACTTTTACGTAGTCAGAGCCATTATAATAAGCTAGATCGCCGTCAATTTCCGAATAGAAAGTTTCAAAGCCGCTTGCTAACATATCTTTTACAAATGCCGGCACCTCACGACCTTCAGCCTCCATTTTAGCTACGGACTCTTTCACGCCAATTGCATCCCATATTTCAAATGGCCCTTGCTGCCAGCCGAAGCCCCATTTCATAGCATTGTCAATCGCAACAATATCATCAGCAATTTCACTGTGTAGCTGTGCCGAGTAAATTAGCGTCGGAGCTAAGATACCCCATAATAACTCTCCTGTACGATCCTTTGCATATGTTAGTGTTTTTACTTTATTTGCTAATCCACGAGTTTGTTTTGCCATCTCGATAGAAGGTGTTTTCAATTTTTTTGCTAGGCTATATTCTAGTGTGTCTGGATCAATTTCAAGGATCTCTTTACCTTGCTTTAAGAAGAACCCTTGACCTGATTTTGCTCCTAGCCAGCCGTTTGTAACCATTTTCTGTAGGAATTCTGGTACTGCAAACACTTGCTGCTCTTCACCAGTTGTTTGATCATAAACGTTTTTCGCTACATGAATAAATGTATCTAAACCAACAACATCCAACGTTCGGAAGGTTGCAGATTTTGGACGACCGATTAGTGGGCCTGTTACAGAATCCACCTCACCAACCGAATAGCTACCCTTCATCATTTCTTGTAAAGTAATTAGTAAGCCGTACGTTCCGATACGGTTGGCAATGAAGTTCGGTGTATCTTTAGCAAGTACAACGCCTTTTCCAAGTACATCTTCGCCAAATGTTTTCATAAAGCTTACAACTTCTGGCGCTGTTGTGTTTGCCGGAATGACTTCAAGTAATTTTAAATAGCGTGGTGGGTTGAAAAAGTGAGTTCCAAGGAAATGCTTTTGAAAATCTTCTGAACGTCCTTCTGCCATTGCATTAATACTTATGCCAGATGTGTTTGAACTAATAATTGTGCCAGGCTTACGTACAGCATCAATTTTTTCATATAGGTTTTGTTTAATCGCTAAATTTTCAACGACAACTTCTATAATCCAATCTACATCTTTTAATTTCTCTAAATCGTCCTCAAAGTTACCAACCGTTAGTAGTGATAAATTTTTCTTAGAAGTAAGTGGTGCTGGCTTTTGCTTTAATAACTTTTGAAGAGCTCCGTTGACAATACGATTTCTTACAGCAGGATGCTCTAAGGAAAGACCTTTTGCTTCTTCCTCTTTTGTTAGTTCCTTCGGTGCAATGTCTAATAATAATGTTGGAATACCGATGTTTGCTAAATGTGCTGCAATTCCAGAGCCCATTACCCCAGATCCTAGAACAGCCGCTTTTTTAATGTTGTAAGTCACAAGCAATTCCCCCTTATTCTTCCATTGAATGAATAGTCATTCATTTTTTGGCCAAAAAAATATCAAGTTTGCCTTAGTGTATTTTTGTCCAGATCATCTTAGGCGTAATCTGTGACATACTACAAAGGCTTATCTTCATTCAGCAACCATTTTGAATTAGAGGTTAATATCTTCTGCTGAATAAAGATAAAACTACTTTTTCTGTTTTTAGTTTAGATTATTTTGTCTGATTTAGCAATCTTTTTTCACCAATTATTTTTGCAATATATAACTTTTTTCGTTTTTTACGAGCGAAAATAAGACAATAAGTAGATAGTGATAATTCCAAACAGAAAACTTTCAGGTTGAGGGAAAAATGTGTAGAATGGAAAGCAAGGAGAGTGAAATACTAATGAAAACAATTACAACTGCTGAACAATTTAATGAACTGATCTCAGGTGATCAAAAAGTTCTAGTGAAATTTTACGCTGGATGGTGCCCAGATTGCACACGCATGAATATGTTCATCGATCCAATCATCGAAGAATACAACCAATTTGACTGGTATGAACTTAACCGTGATGAGCTTCCAGAAATCGCGGACAAATATGATGTAATGGGTATTCCAAGCCTATTAATTTTCCAAAACGGTGAAAAATTAGCACACTTACATAGTGCAAATGCTAAAACACCTCAGCAAGTTATAGAGTTCTTATCTGCTCAACAATAATGGAAAAATGAGCTGCATTTCTTTTTGAAATGCGGCTCTTTTTTAAAAGGAGATTATGATGCGCCAGCAATTGTCGCTACTCGGAAAGTCTCAATATGATGCATCCATTTCACCAAAATACCGTAATTCAGCTTGTGGTCCTACAACTGTACATGTAGTCTTAAACTATTTGGAAGATCGAGCTCCTTCGGTAAATGAGCTTTATAAACTTCTCGGTGGCACAAAAATCGGGTTATTTAAATGGCGTCTAATTCGCAATCTTTGTCGGCTCCGTCCAACATGGGATATTCGTGATTGTACGTTAAAGGAAGCTATGCAGGAAATCGATGCAGGTCGCCCTGTCGCCATCCGCTTTGACCGATATTTTAGCCTAAATTGGCGCGATAAAAAATCTGCCTTCGCTTATCATTGGGTGCCTCTCATTGGCTATGAAATACGAAATGATGAGCTGTGGTTAATGTTCCATGATAATGGCGGCCCTAATCGTGAAAGTAAAATTCGAACGGCTCCTTTTAAAGATAATGAAAAAGTATTGAGCTTCGTGAAAATTACACCGAACTAGACGAGAGCGTGCTTGCAATGTTAGACACGCTCTTTTCTTATCAATAATTCAAGGCTTATTTACTCTTCTCAATAATAACTTTTAGAACTTCCGCAAATACATCCATTGTTCTATACGATTCTTCCATCGTATTTTCTATACCTCCAACTTCTAATAATACTGAATTATCATGGAGCTCTTGATTATAGGTGTTTTGGGGATCGACCCCTTTTTCTATTACACCTATTGATAATCCCGGATATAATACTTCTAGTTGTTCATGAAGCTGAGTGGCAAATATTTTATTCGTTTCATAGTTTCCACTCGTTTTTGATACGACAAATTTAATTCTTGCGTAATCCTTCCCTTTAATTTCAATTGTGGATTCACGTCTTTTTTGAGAATCTCGATGTATATCAAACACCATGCGAATACTGTCATTTTCAGCTAAAACTTTTTGTAAATTTTCCCGCGATACTTTATATGATTCCCAATAATTTAAACCTCTTCTTTTTAAGATTCCAGCAATATCGGTCTCATCATGTACTGAATTAATTTGCATTTCCTTTAGTGCTCTACTTAACTCTTTACCTAGCAATGTTACATTTTTAGTATCGCTATAAATCATCTGATTAATTTCTTGTGCAGGAAGCTCTGGAATAAATGATTCCGTATTATGTGAATGATAAATATATACTACAGGTTCCTTTTCATCCATTGCATAAGACAATGACGCCCCTCCATCACTATGGGCTACCTCTGAAACTGTGCCACTCCCATTTAAGGAGAATAACCATGAAAAAATAAATGCACAAACTAAAACGCCGCTTGTAATCACAGAGAATTTTGTGAAGATTCTTTTTTTACCCATGCTTCGTGCTCGTTGTCTAAGAGTACTTTCAGTTGCAGAAACAAACTCCTTTCTAGGATGTTGAGGGTACATTTCTTTCAGCATATCAAATAAGTCTTTTTCATTTTGCATTTGTCAAAACCCCCTCTATTTCAATATTCAGTTTTCTTTTAAGCTCTTTTAGGGCTCTGTGATAATCAACTTTTACTTTCGCCGCACTACATTGAAGGATCTCCGAAGTCTCGTTTATGGAAAATTCATTAATACCTCGAAGAATGACTACTGCTCTATAATTAGGTTTTAATTTAGCAATAGCTTCATGAATAAATTGTTTTATTTCTGTTACCTCAAATTCCTCATCAGGCTTCTTTTCATTCGATGATAGCTGATTAAAAAAGCCGTCCTTAAATAGTGAAGCAAACCTTTTCTTTCTGTAGTGATCTATTGCTACGTGTTTTGCGATTGAAAAAATCCATGTTTTCAAATGATATTTATCATTAAAATTCGATAAACCTTTTAATACCCGAATGAATACTTCTTGGGTCAAATCCTCAGCATCATTTTGATTTCCCGTAAAACAAACAAGAAATCTATAAACGTCTAAGTAATACAAATTGTAGATTTCAACTATTCTTGATTCTAAGTTATTTGAATCAATCAATCGTTCCCCTCCTTTTACTTATTTGCTTATAATTCGTTTGAGGTTAGGAAAAGGTTACAAAAATTTATATAAAAAGATTCGTCACCATAACGTGTGGTTGATTTCCGTTCCGGCTGGGCGCTTTGCCGCTGACGCTTCGCTTTCGCGCAGATAAAACATTTGCCGCTGACGCTTCGCTTTCGCACAGATAAAACATTTGCCGCTGACGCTTCGCTTTCGCGCAGAGCAGAGCTTCCTAGGGGCGTCCGATGAGCCGCTTCACTCGCTTCGCTCGCTCCAGGGTCTCATCTGTGACGCTAATCCCTAAGGAGTCGCCCAGCCTTCACTCCAATCAACCTAAGTACATGGCATATGTTTTAACAAATGTCAGTCTTTGGTGATGAGCCATAAAAAAAACAGAGTATATTTCTATACTCTGCGTTGATGACCATGATGTTGGTCACTCAGGCGTTTTCAAAGGATATGAAGATCTTAGCCTGAGTTCCTTTATTTCAGCGGATGTTTTGACATCCACTAAAAGAAGTTAAATAAGTGAATACAGTGAGCGTGCTTGTTTAGCGATTAATGTGTAGCCTCGTTCTTCTATTTCTTTGAACGTTTGAGGCTCGTAATTAGGTAATACTAAGCTCGCTAATTCTGCCTCGATCGGTACGTTCGTTTGAATTGTTGCAAGCTCGTGTGACAATTTTAGCATGTCTAGATTCTCTTTAATTTTCGTGCGTTGACCTGGCTTTAATTCGTCTATTGACGTAAGAACATTTTCGATAGAACCATATGTTTGAATTAACGTAAGTGCCTGCTTTGGTCCAATACCTTTAACGCCTGGATAACCGTCACTCGTATCTCCCATAAAAGCTTTAACCTGTGCAAATTGAATCGGTTCGATGCCATATTCCTCTTGAAAGCGTGTATGCGTATAAACGTCATACTCTGTGTAGCCTTTTTTCGTAAAAGCAATTTCCGCTGATGGTCTTAAAAGCTGCAGTAAATCCTTGTCTCCGCTAATTACCGTAATGTCAGCCTCATCCTGAAATTTTGTAATCATTGAGCCAATTAAATCATCTGCCTCCATTCCTTTAACACCGAAATTTTGCCAACCAATTTGTTGCGATAAATTTTTCGCCATATCAAATTGCGGTAGCATTTCCTCTGGTGGTGATGGACGATTAGCCTTATAGCCATCAAATAATTCGTTACGGAATGTATGTGCACCCATATCCCAACAAACAGCAAGATGGGTCGGCTTCATAATAGATTGTGCCGTCAATACATGACGTGCAAAGCCTTGGGCACCGTTAGAAGGTGTCCCATCCGCCAGGCGAATATAATGCCCCATTGCAGCCGAAGCAAAGAATGAACGGAATAATAGCGCCATGCCATCCACAATTAAAAGTTTTGGTTTTGTTGTCATGATAAATAGTCCTCTCTATAACAATACAATAATTGTATTCATTTATGATACTTTTATTAAGCATTGTCTATTATAGCAAACTATATAAGAACATCTACAATATATAGATGGTGTTAATTTTATGCAGTACACTAAACTTTAATTATGCCTCAGCATAATTCCGTGACATACTCTTCTACGGGCCTTCCTTTTGTCATCACACTGCCAATTTTATTTGAGAGCCGAGCGGTGTATTCTGTCTTTAAAAGTCCATAAACATCAACGTCTTCATATGTATCTAATAAAAGTCTATTTTGTCTCAGTGTTCCTTCTTCTCGTAATCCACACTTTTCTAACACCCTAGTCGATGATTTGTTTCTAGAAATGGCAGATGCCCAAATTTTGTTGAGACCTAGTTCGGTAAAACCAAAATGAATCATTCTATTTACAGCTTCGGTTGCAAAACCTTTCCCCAAATAGTCCTGACCAATCCAATAGCCAAGTTCACCTCTATTGTTGACCTTATCAATTCTTAAAGTAATCGTACCTACAATTTCTCTTGATTCTTTAGAAACAATTCCTAAAGGATATTCGACTCCCAGTTTTATAAGTTCTGGCTGCACCTCAATCCAATCTTGTGCGAACTTCAATTCATATGGGTGCGGAAGCCCAAGAATATCTGCTAATCTCTTGTCATTAGCCAATTCTTTAATTCTGAATGCGTCATCACTAGTAAAGGGTTCTATACATAGACGCTCGGATTCTAATTTTATAACCATATTTGCTCCCCCTTGTATTAAATTGTATCAACATACATATAGCAAAGCTTCAGAAGTCAACAATATGCTTAACAGAGCCTATAAAAAAGAGTGACTTAAAAAAGCTATTGTTTTGGTCAATCTTTATGCAAAACGATAGCTTTTTATATGCAATAAAATTTTAAGTTGATTGCATCACATGTAGAGGTAACTCCACGACCTACGTGAGAAATCTACTTTTACTTGATTATTTACTTACACCTTGGACGTTATTTTTTTGAATACGATTGCGGTAATCTAGTCGAATACCTGTTAGCCATTGTAAAAATGCTGTCACGCCCATCTTTACAGTTTCCGGGCGTAGGTCCCCCTCCTTTGGATCGGCATAGACAAAGTCAATATGGCGGACCCCTTCATTTTCCCCAATGAGCTTTAGAATATCAAATAATTCATAGGCCGTTAATCCACCTGGTGTTGCAGCAGGTACATCTGGGGCGAATGTAATATCAAGCGCATCCAAATCTACTGATACATAAATACGATCTACCTCATACATAAGCTGACGAAGCATTTCACGAATCGTTAATTGTATGCCGTCACGGCGCATTTGCTTTAACGTAATCATATGTATTCCTTGTTCTTTCGCGTAGTGAATCATTTCTGGTGAATTAAAAAAGCCGTGTAACCCGACATTGTAAACATGTTTCCCCTCTACAACGCCTGCTGCAATGAGCTGCTGTATTGGAGAATCCATAGCTAAGCCAATTTCCTCCTGATTCCGAGCATCCAAATGCGTATCAATTTGAATAATCCCTATGCGATCCTTCGGAAAAGCATTCTTTATTCCTCTAAGAGAGCAAGCTGTAATCGCATGATCTCCACCTATAAGACACGTGAAACTTTTAGAATAAGCGGTGCTTAAGCTTTCTGCTGCGGCTTCTATAGCTGACTCTGAAAGCATTCTATCCGTCTCATGGATGGCCACATCGCCTACATCAACGACTGCTAACGAGCGCAAATCTACTTGCTCATCTAAATTATATGATTGAAAGCTTGGCCATGCCTTTCGAAATGCTGTTGGATACAGTGCCTTTTTGGATGATTTACTAGCATACGATAATAAAGCACCATACAAAATAATATCTACATCATTTGGAAGTGGATTTTCTTTTTGCTTCACCCATTGATGCATAGCTGAACCATTCTCTTGCTTATACTGCCATTCTGGTTGAATAAACATGTTAACCGACCACCTTCATGCTATTTTTCTATAACTATCATAACGTAGGGTTGATTTCCGTTCCGGCTGTGCGCTTTCCTGGGGCGTCGAGTCGGAACGGATATCAACTTATTCACGTGACAAACGTTTTGTCATCCCGACTTTTGGTGATGAGCCAAATCGAAGTCAATTACCCTATGTAATTTATTGTTTACTGAAATATACCTAGTGAATTTATCTTCCACAATAATAGTACCATTAGTACATACAATTTCGTCAAAGCTCGGTATTTTCCCTCTTAATTTCTGAAAAATTCTCCATATGTGGATTTGTAAGAAAGATGTACCGGAAAGTTATACGTTTATAACAAAGTTGCACCGTTTCACCTCATCTATATTAGTTTTTTTCATGGGAATAATAGGATAACAGAGGTCGGATGTAGAAATAATTTACAGGTCACTAAATTAATGGAGGTTCAAAATCAACACCCTAAAAACAATGGGTGGTAAGTGCATTTCATCGAATTTTTATTAAGCTAACGAAAGTAAATGGTTACAGGAAGGATTGATTTAATGAGTTATAAAAATACTTTTATTAAAATTTCAGAGGATTCGGAAGTTGATTCAGCTATTACACCTCTCCCAAGAAATAACAAACCTACTATAGCTTCGATCGAATATGACTTAATCAGTAATAACCCTTACAAATACACTCAGGAAGAAGTACAATTTCAAACTTATTTGATTAAAAACCAAATTAAATCAGATCCATTAGATGAATTAAGAAAACATTTTCTCCAAAAACCTAAAGCGTGTTTTAGAGCTTCTCCATTGGTAAAGAAATATGGGTGGGGAATACACTACGATGATGAAGGAAAACTTGCAATATATGATGTTAATAGTGAAGTGTATGAGCAATTTCTCAATTCGGATAATATCACTTTATTAAAAGGTATGCGTTCTAAACGGAGCGGTAAATAACGACTCTTTTATCGCCTCGAGATCATTATACCTCGGCATTACCCCAATAAAAAAGTAGCGAACTAGGTAATCTTCTAGTTTGCTACTTTTTTGGTTTTCTTCACCACCGCTGATTATTAGTCTTCACCTATCGGACTTTTGCGGTATAAAGTTTGGCAAAGCACTGCGACCTCGTACATCGTATAACTTTGAAAGTTATATTGCTTATGCAATTCCTGATAATACTGTAAAAGTTCCTCAAGCATAGCTAAATTTTTTTCGATATTCTTGCCAAAATTATGAGGGTGCCACCATAAATGATAAAAAGCTTTAGACCGTGCAGCTGCTTGCATTCCCTCTTTTATACGTTGGACTTTTAAGCCTTCAAAAAATCGTAAAGGGCTACAATAGGGCCTTAAAAATGCACTTGAACGAATGTTAATAAAGGAATCCTTTTGCATTTCTTCTAGCGTTACTAGATGATTCCCCGTTACATTAACATAGCTATCCAGCCATTTTTTCGCACCTAATAGTCGACCTTTTTTCGTGAATTTTTGAGGATCGTACAACGGATGTTTTTCATTTCCTCGATAGCATACAAATCCTACTTCCTTACATGCTGAAAAATATGCTTCATTCACTTGATTCCGCGGAAAGACAATCGATTTCATCGGTCCGATATTTTCTTCACAAATCATGGCAGTAGCATGTAAATCTGCACGAAAATCCGCTTCAGTTTGTCCATTTTCTAAACAGTAAAAATGTGAAAATGTATGACTGCCTATTTCTTGATGTGGTGTACGTTTAATTTTCTCAATTAAGGATTTGCCAAAATGCAAAAGGTCCTCTTGCTCATTTTCTCCTACTTTTGCAAGTTGTGTATGTGCTGCGTAGCGCATGTTTTTATATTTTATTGGAATACCTCTTAAGTAATGAGCCATTTCAGCTTTTGTTTCTGCAAACAATAGACCCACTGTTGCCCAAGTCGCATGAATGCCATACTGTTCAAACAACTCTAGTATTTTAGGTAATGATTCACGGACGCCATATAAATTTTTATTGTATTGTCCGTGCTTAAATACATCGTGGACACCCCAATTTAGCTCAAAATCCAATGATATGACAAGACCTCCACGATTTACTTCAATTGCTACTTCCTCCATTTTTGCACGCCCAGTAACAGTGCACGTATTTTGGATTGGGTAATGTAACCAGAGTATACATCGACGACTTGTCCACCGAAGCCTAGCTTAAATGCACGAACATTTTGATCATCTGTCAGCTTCCCCATATCATATAAAACAAAGCCTTGCTCCTTTAAATGCAATAAATTGTGCCATAATAAGAAACGATTTGCATAACGAATTGGTCTTATTAAATGTTCTGGCATTGATTGTGAATGACAAGTCGCTACATAATAGGACATCGCTTTTTTAGCGTATATAATATCGAGTCTATAGCATAGTGTTTGTCCACAAAAACTGCGAATCTCAGACAACCATAGTGCTCCTTTATTTTTTAAAAGCGTAATAGCTTCCATTTGAGACTTACTAATTAGCTCGAGTTTTTTTCTTTTTGCGAAGTTATTATAAAACTGTTGAAAGGCTCGTAAATTTTCATCTGATGGTTCTTTATAAATAAAAACTTGATAGGACTCTTTTTGTGCACGACGAAGAATTTTTCGATTACTTTCCGAAAGAGCAAGATACAATGATGACTCACTATCTGTAAGGTGAATATGAACAGTTTCACTTTTAACAAGTTTACGGCTTGGTACAAGTGAATTTGTAAATCCAATAACCTTCATTGATTTTCTAACATTGGCTGGCTTCTCTACAAAATAAAAATGCTGCATTGCGATATTCCATCGCTTACTTTTAATGGACAGAATGAACATCGCCCCCACTCTCTGTGTATTTTTCTACATGATTTCGCCCGTAACGAGCACATTTAAAATGTTTCATTCGAGAAATACGTTTATAGCCTAGCTGCAATAATCGTTTACGCTTTCGCCATTGCCAAAAGCTTGCAGTAACCCAAAGTGTTTGTGCAGGTTTCATTTTTTGGAAAAAAGCTGTGATAATATCGATATTTTTATAAACATCATAGGTTAAAAAATATGTCTGCTTTGGCAATTCTTCAACAATTTGCAATTCATCTACACGCCAGTTCACCGCATGTAACGCAAACGCAGGCTTATTCGTTTCTGCATAAGAATCTTTGTAAATAGTGTATCCCTTATAAAAAAGAGAAATAATCTCTTCCTGATCGAGTTGCATCGCTTCCTGTATTGACAACTCCTCAAACAAATCTCCTACAGGTTGTTGCGGTGTAACATTATCTGATGGGGATAATTCATACAAATCCACTTGCTTAAAACGAATAAATTTCTCTACGAACAGTTGTCCATATTCTAGCCAATTTTTTACTTTCCCATACTTTACTAAGTAACGTAATTGACCTAGAGTATTACGTTTCCATTCCACGACACGATGATTGCCTTTAAAAAACTCCTTGAATCGTTCCTTCAGCGTATAACAGCTCGCCAATAGTTTCGCTCGCTTCGTGCCACTGCTTACAAGCATACGTCTTGTAAAATCAATATTAGAGCGCCAATCGAACTTATACGGCTCATAGTCAATACTCATATCGAACAAGCGATAGTTATCAGAATACGTTCGCTTGATCGTTCCCTGATTCACTAATCTATCCGGCCCAAATAAATTAAATGTTGGCTCATGTGCAAGTGCGTAAGTTACATAACGTCCACGACAGCAAATTCCGTAGGTGAAGGCAATCCATTGGTCTTCAAAAACAAGTGCGTCTACCTCAACTTGCAATGCCTCCCCTTTAAGAAGCGTTAACCGTTCAAAAAAATCCTTTTTCTTACCTTTCGTAAAATCACTTGTATCTATTTTATTAGCCCATCGTCGATTAAATAATCTAAACATTTGCCAAAGCTCGTCCTGTGAAGGTATTTTCCTCGTTAATGAACCTAATTTACGCAGCTTCCGTTCTCTTCTATCCACACCATGCATGTTTTGACGTTGATTGTAATAGTTAGGAAAATCTACATCGCGAAAGGCAAGATACGGGGTCACTACACGAAAAATACTCGGACGTAACTGCCTTTCAACAAAATATTGCTCAATGACCTTTGTAGAGTCTTTGCTTTCCAATAATCCATGAAGCGAAAATAGTAGATGTTTATACTTTTCAATGAGCTGATCAAACACAAAAGTCGTAGCGAGCAACAGCCATTCTTTTTTCGCCACAACACCTGAATAATTCGCAATATTTTCTCCCGCAAAGGCATAAATTCGTATTCCCCATCGAAGTCGAACTAAAAAGGGGAAAAAGGCAATGATAGAACCATTTTCTTCAACAGCATAGAGCTCAACACGCTCTCTTCGCCCAACAATTTGCCACCAGTTATAAAACCAAGCAAATTCTATAAATGGATTATCATTGTCCTCCGCTGCTAAAATTTCATCCCAAATATCCTTGTACCACATAAGCTCATCATCAGTTCGAATGCGAATTAATTGCAAATTAATCACCTTTCTTAGCCGATTTTAATACAGCCTGTTCGTAGATAAACAGAGTTTTCTGATACAGGTAGAAACGTTAACTTTCTTAAAAAGCGTTCATTTTTTGACGTAAACTCTCATCCATTAATAATTGTTTAAGCCTTTTATTTAGTAGATCTTTATCATCTCGATTAATTAAAAATCCATTCTCTAGGGCCCAGTGAGCCATCACCTACAAGGTACGTCAGAAAGCTTCGCTAAGGCCTCTAGCAATAAATCCTGGCTTTTCGGCACTTTAAAACGAGCAGCCATCACGATTAATGGATGCTCCTTATTCTCTTTAATAGGTGCTACTCGCTTCTCTATTTAGTAGATGCCATTATGAATCGTCTGCATTTTATGTGCAGGAGCAATTTTTTCGTTAATGCAAGCTCGCGATTGGCGGATCATAAAATCCTGTTACCATAGTTACCTCGTTATTATCTTGCTTTAATTTTACGGCAAGTGCCTCTACATGCTTTTGCGTTCCTCCAATCTCATCCATACCGTGTAATAAGCTGAGCGATCTTCAGAACCTAGCACTCCTTAATTTTTAATAAGCACCTGTTCTCGCTAAAACTACGTAAAGTGTTTTAATGATAATTTTAAAATCCATCCAAAAGGAATGACGATCAACGTATTCTAGATCATATGAAATTTTTTGCCCGTGAGAAATATTAGAGCGGCCGTTAATTTGAGCAAGCCCCGTTAAACCTGGCTTTACTTCTAAACGCCGTGCCTGTAAAGTGTTATAAGCATTTGTGATGGTTGGAACTTCAGGTCGTGGTCCAACAATACTCATATCTCCTTTTAAGACATTAATGAGCTGCGGAATTTCATCAATACTGAACTTCCGAAGAACAGCCCCAACTTTTGTGATTCGTGCATCCTGTTCAGTTTTAAAAAAATAATCATCCGGAATTCCGTCTGCACACATAGTAGGCATATTCACAGGAACTGCTTGTATAGTCATTGTCCGTAGCTTCCAAATAACAAAGCGCTGATGATCCTGTCCGGTACGGATTTGTTTAAAAAAAACAGGACGGCCTGTGCTAATAAGTAAAACGAGGAATACTACTAACATAAGAGGGATGGTAATGAAAAGTAATAGGAGTGCCCCCGCAATATCAAAAATTCTTTTCCCGTACTGACTATAAAATTTAATAGTCTGAGCTGACTGCTCGTGCAACACATCATCCTTTGCATTTTTTTACCACTTAACTTTATATATTCATTTGAGACATTTATAGAACTTTGAAAAAGCAATTTCATAATAATATGTAGAAAAAGATGACATCACCAGAACATGGGTTGATTCCCGTTCCGACTAGACGTTTTCTTGAGGATGTCAGGGCAACAGTGTTTATTGTGCGAAAGCGAAGCGACAGTCAAACGACAGTCAATGAGTCGCCCAGTCTGCCTACTAAAATGCATACATTTTAAAATTAAAAAAAGGAGTTATTTCAAAATCATTTTTGAATAACTCCTCATATTATTATATTCAGCCATTAATGGTGATGTTCCTTTTTAACCTTGTATAATCTGTACTTCGCATGTAATTTGAACATTTCCTTTTAATGCCTTACTAATCATACATGTTTGTTCTGCCTTCTCAGCTAATCGATTAATTCTTTTTTGTTCTCGCTCAGATAAATTTTGTACAACAATTTTTGGCTTATGTACGATTTTCTCATAAGTAAAAACACCGTTCGTGACATCAACAAAACCTTCAGCTTGCATAGACAAATCCAACACAACAATCTTCGAATTTTCAAGTAATGTAGCCAGTGTAATTAAATAACAGGTTGCTGACGCTCCAAGCAGCATTTCATCAGGATTTGTCCCCATCCCCGGTCCATTCATTTCTCGAGGAATAGAAATTTCCGTATGTAGATTGTCTGCAACAATATTACCCGTCCCATTTC
Organism: Lysinibacillus sp. NPDC093216; assembly: GCF_050280325.1. Classification (NCBI taxonomy): domain Bacteria; kingdom Bacillati; phylum Bacillota; class Bacilli; order Caryophanales; family Bacillaceae; genus Lysinibacillus; species Lysinibacillus sp. NPDC093216. The sequence goes on from NZ_JBNNVB010000025.1 coordinate 51,583, forward strand.
TCCCCTCCGACCATTTTAAATTCATAGTAAATAAATGTTGAACCATAAATAAATCCTCCTTTTGATTTTGTTGAGTACGAGTTAGAGCGCTTACCCTTGGGACCAGAGCAGTTTTCAGGGGTATCCGAGCAGTTCTTTGCTCTACTCGATCACTTTTCGAGGTTACCTAAGCAGTTCTTTGCTCTACCCGATCAGTTTTCTAGGTTACCTGAGCAGTTCTTCTCTCTACCCGATCACTTTTCGGGGTACCTGAGCATTTATTCACTCTACCCGATCACTTTTTGGGGTACCCGAGCAGTTCTTCTCTCTACCCGATCACTTTTCGGGGTTACCCGAGCAGTTATTCACTCTACCCGATCACTTTTTGGGGTTACCTGAGCAGTTATTCACTCTACCCGATCACTTTTCGGGGTTACCCGAGCAGTTATTCTCTCTACCCGATCACTTTTCGGGGGTACCCGAGCAGTTCTTTGCTCTACCCGATCACTTTTCGAGGTTACCTAAGCAGTTCTTCGCTCTACCCGATCACTTTTCGGGGGTACCCGATCAGTTTACTTGTTACCCGACCAATTCTATTACCTGCCCAATCAGTTTGCAAGGTTACTTGAACGATTCTTCGTACAACCTAATTTCTCCCTTCGAAAGATTCTATATTTTTAAAGTAAGTTTATGAAAATGGAGGGTGGGCGGCTCCTTGGGGATCGTCAAGCCCTTAATATTGTGTAAAATTCTATACAAAGTTTTTTCAACTCTGACTTTAGTTTTGTCAAATTGTCCTGCTTATGTTGGAATTCGCCGCTAAAAGTGTGAGTTGCGCCGCTAACCAAAGGAAGAACGCCGCTAAAACCCGAAATTCCGCCGCCAACCAAGCAAGGAACGCCGCTAAAACTTGAAATTCCGCCGCTAACCAAGCTCGGGGATCATCGTACGCCCCCAGGAAGCTCTGCTCTGCGCGAAAGCGAAGCGTCAGCAACAAATGTTTTCTGTAGCGAAAGCAAAGCGGCAGCTACAAAACGCCCAGCCAGAACGGAAATCACCCTCACGCTATAGCGATAAACGCAATTCTCCCCTCAGCATAAAGTATTATCAGAGCAATAATGAAACATCCAATATTTAAGAAAAACAGGAAATCTGATTTTATGGTAAAATAGAAAAAACAATTCTTTAGGAGATTTAAAAAATGATTTTAACAAAGCAACAAGCAATACAAGCACTTAAAAAGAACAAATTTATCGGTTTTACTATTAAAACAGGAAATATTATTATGAAAAAAATAAATAAAACCGAATATAATATTTTTGTAATTGAAGAAGGCAAAGATAAACCAGTACGTTATGTAGGTTCTATTATGAACGTCATGGCGACAATGAGCGACAAAGCTTCTAACAAGGATTTCGTCATTGTGGAACAGCTTTCAACTCCAAATAAAGAAGAGGCTGAATTTGTAGTGAAAGAAGAAGTCAAAGAAGTAGTTGAGCCTGCAGAAAAAGCTGAAATTAAAGAAACTGCTAAATCTGTAGAAAAGAACGAAGTCAAAGAAGCAAAAAAAGAAAAAGTAGAGAAAACAGCTGATTTCGATGAAGAAAGACGTGCTATTTCAGGTTACGAGGGCTTATATGATGTTACAGCGAGCGGCCGAATCATTACAGTGCGTGAAAATCGTCCATTAGCTCGATGCAACGATGAATATGGTTTCCATATTGTTCGACTAACAAAAGAGGGTACTGCTTCAAGTCACAATGTATTTGAACTTTGGAAACAGGCATACCCTGAACTTGAACAAACTAATTTTAAAGGTGCTTTAAAAGCGAAATATGGTACAGGCTGCAAGCTAAGCGATAAACCAGGTATACACTTTTAACTCTTTTAATGAGTGTCACAGAATTTTGCAGAAGCATAATTGATTTATAAAAATCCCCAGCGTCGTTGCATTGACGCTGGGGATTTTTAAATTATGGTAAGGAACCTACCATAATTTGCGATTGATATCTATTCTGGTTTGATCACACAGATTTCGATAATAAAACCCCCAAAAATAGATTTATCGATAAAATAACCTCTTACTTTTTAGTAATTCATACAATGGACCTTTTCTAAAACTTACGATTATCATATTCGTTTCTACTTAGCATATATTTTTTAAAACAGCTTAAAGAATATATAGGGTGGAGGAATTTTGCAGTTGAGTGCAATGATACTTGGTGGTTTTCTTTTTTTTAGTGCTAGCATAGGAGGAGCTCTAGCTTGGGTATTCTCTAGGCTATTCCAGCATACAACTCATGGATTATCATTACTAAGTGGAGGATTTTTAGTTGGCATACTTGTAGTAGACGTTATTCCTTCTTCTTTTCACATGTACAAATCAATGGGCCTTTTACTTGGAATTTTGATGGGCTATTTAATGTTTGAAATACTTAATAGTTTATTTCACACTTCCCATACACAAAACCCCTCTGTATCACTACTTGCAATCGCTATAATCATCCATACTATTCCAATGAGTCTTACTGTCGGACAGTTACTAGGGAAATCCGCATTAAGTATTGCCATAACAGCTTCCATTATTCTACATCATCTACCAGAAGGCTTTGCACTATCAACAGCATTACTATCACAAGGAGAAAGGCTATGGAGACTCTTTATGTATTTTGTAGCATTCTCGATTTTCTTTAGTATTTTTATACAGATCGGCCAATATTGGGAGTTATCTGATAAGGCACAAGGAGTACTAATGGGCGTATCGATTGGGTTAATAGCAACAGCCAGTATTTCAGAATTTATTTTGCATCATATTCGTTCAGTATCACGAAAATCCTTTATAGCGTATATTTTATTAGGATATTTATTAAGTCATGTATTTCATATGCTAGTCGAATAAAAAAGCAATCCACCCAATATTGTGGATTGCTTCTTCTTTTAATTATTCATCATCACTAATTAACATTATTGTTAGTGATAAGATTTTAGCGAACTGTGCACGTGACAGATTACCTTTTGGATTAAATTGACCGTTAGCTCCATCAATCACACCTAATTGCTTTAATAATCCGATTGATTCAACAGTTTCCTTACGCATTTGGTTTTTGTCTGCAAATGGGTTATTTTTGCTAACCTTGCTTACATCAAATTCCATTGCTTCTAAGTATCTTGCTGTTACAAATGCCATTTCCTCACGTGTAACAGGTTTATACGGCTCAAAATTAGCACCATCAAAAATATCGATTAGGCCATATTCCTCTAAAATCGCTACTTCTTTCGCGCCCGGGTATTTTGCCAAATCTTTATATGTAGCAGGACCTTCATAATCTTCCTTCACATCTAATCCTGAAGCACGGAAAATCATAGTAGCTAATTGTCCGCGTGTTACTTGTCCATTTGGATTAAATGTTGTAGCAGATGTACCATTAATAATGTCTAATTGGAACAATAATTGGATATGTCCCTCTGCCCAATGCCCAATAGTATCCGTGAAGTAACCACCTGGTTTTAAGTCAAAATCCTCTTCTTGAATTGATCCAATAAAATCATTCAAATCTTCATCAGCTAAAGCTTGCCATTTCCCTTCAGCATAAACTTCCGCCTTAAATGCATTTCCAGATGGAGTAAATCTCATTTGAATAGAGTCACCGAAAACCTCTTTAAATTCTTTTTGTTCTTGTGCACTCATTTCAGTAGTTTTCAATAGTCCTTGTAACGAAATCTTTAATGTCATATTATTTTTCGTCGTTACTAATGTCATCTCTTTATCTTCATAGGCTAATTTAGAGATTACTAGTGTTTTATAAAGATCTTGGTATGTCATCGATTGCGCTTGTTTAGTCGCTGCAACAGCATGTTTTGGGTGGATAATGCTAGAAACATCTACAGTTTCTTGAGCATTTGCTTGTAATCCAAAACCTCCTGTAAAACATGCAATACTAAGCGCGCCAGCTAAAAACGTCTTTTTCATTATACTTGCCCCTTTCAATTCATAAATTCAGTGTACTAAAACAACCGTTAGTAAATCTATAAAAATATGTAAATTATTCAAAATTATAAGAAAGTCCTATATCCCCTAACGTAAAAAATTACTAAATCTCCACAGAATCTCAGGGGGTATATTACTTAATTTCTACAATGTATCATGTACTTTTTCCAATAAATCAAACGTAATGTACAATTATTCTTCGTTTAGAATAAACACCATATCATAAATATGCTTTATGTCTCTTTTTATTTATCTAGGAAAATTAGTATACCTATTTATTCTTTAGTAGGTATAAAGTAGATAACCAACACCCAATCATGCGAAATAATCAAGGGATTTTCTTTGCGTGGAAAAAAATTCAATGCTAAGTATAGTTCTATTTTATTCTATATATTAAAATATTTGATAAATAGAAGATTTCGATCTTAAGAAAGGAGAGTTTTAGTACTTGGTAAATATATTACAACTTATAACTCTAATCAGTATCATTATAGCGATTGTCTTTCTTATTCTTGCAGTATTCAATTTCATAAAGTTGGATCGAATTAAAGCACTAAAAATGCTGAAATTAACCGCGATTCCCATTATCATTATCATTTTTTGTACGTTGGCCCATTTGGATATTTCACCTAAATCTTAAGCAAATAAATCAGATGTGGCTATTACATATAAGGAAAAACCCGCAGCTAAAGTAGACTCAACAGAAGATGCAACTTGGCAGGATAAAGTTGAAAAGGTTGCTTCTTTTAATAGCACTCCTTCTAAGAAGCTCGATACAGTTGATGCCTTCGCTAAAAAATATCCGGCAACAAAGGCTTAAATCAAAGAATTCGAGGATTACATTATAGCCGAATATAAGAACAAAAAATATTTAGCAAATGTACAAAATGATGAATATATGCTAGGAAATATATTTAAGGCATATGTAGTGAATAGATACAATGGAGAAGAAGAAACACCTATTAACGATATTGTCTCTGGGTTTTATCAAAATTCTAATTATACTTTTAAGGGACTCGAATCCACTAATAGTAATGCAATAAAATATAATGAACGCCAAATGGACAAAGCATTAGCAGCTCTTGAACATTAAATGTCACTCTCTCGGGTGACGTTTTTTTTATTTTCGGTGGAATTCATTCAGCGTAGATTCTTTATATCATTATAATAATCGAGGCTTTTATTTGATTTTTCAATATCGAAAGAAGTAGTATGGAGTTGTAATAAGGGATGCATACCCTATCCAAACAATTATATTAATGTAACAATTTCAAGGGAGGAATTTAGGATGGATTTTCAAAATATTACGGTTGCAGGCAGCGGTGTTCTAGGTAGTCAAATTGCTTATCAATCAGCTTTTAAAGGTTTTAATGTAACGGTATACGATATTAATGATGAGGCATTAACAAATGCACAAGATCGTATCACAAAATTAAAACCGTTATACCAACAAGATTTAGGTGCGACTCAAGTAGAAGTGGATGCTGCATATGCACGTTTATCATTTAAAAATGATTTATCAGAAGCGGTTGCAAATGCTGATCTTGTGATTGAGGCGATTCCTGAAGTTGTTAAAATTAAAACAGAATTTTACACAAACCTTGGCAACGTTGCCCCTGCTAAAACAATCTTTGCGACAAACTCATCAACGTTATTACCAAGCCAATTTGCAGAAGCAACTGGTCGTCCAGAGAAGTTTATAGCGCTTCACTTTGCAAATACGATTTGGAAAAACAACACAGCCGAAATTATGAAACACCCAGGCACTGATATGAAAGTGTTCGATGAAGTCGTAGAATTTGCACGTGCAATCGGCATGGTTCCACTGCCATTATATAAAGAACAACCAGGTTACATTTTGAATTCTTTACTAGTTCCATTTTTAGATGCTGCTGAATCACTATTAGTAAAAGAAGTAGCAGACCCAGAAACAATCGATAAAACATGGATGATCGGAACAGGAGCACCACTAGGTCCATTCGCCATCCTTGACATTGTCGGTATTAACACTGCATTCAACATTGTAGAAGCAAAAGCCGCTGCTACTGGTGAAGAAAACTTTAAAAAATTAGCCAATCTCTTAAAAACAGAGTATATCGATAAAGGCAAACTAGGTCGCGCAACAGGCGAAGGCTTCTATAAATATCCAAACCCAAACTTCGCAAAGCCTGATTTCCTAAAAGGCTAGGATAATTAATCAATAAAACGATGTACATAGTGTCTACGCTATGTGCATCGTTTTTTTTGAGGTGTCTGCAATTTGAAGTGATTGGGTTGGCCAGGAATGTGATCGGGTAGCTACTCAATTTGCTCGGGTAGGCTGCGAATGTGATCAGGTGGCTACTTAATCTGCTCGGGTTGGCCGTGAATGTGATCGGGTGGTACCCCAATCTGATCAGCTAAGCCACGAATGTGATCGGGTGGTACCCCAATCTGATCAGGTAAGCCACGAATGTGATTGGGTGGTACCTCAATCTGATTGGATAAGCCACGAATGTGATCAGGTTATACCTCACCCTGCTCGGGTATGACGTGAAAGAGATCTGCCACTAACTCGAGACAATCGGATTTACCAAGAACTATTTACTCAAACTGATCAGATTTGCCAAGAACTTAATTAGGTTTCCAACCCGAACCACCTTGGATATAGTTCACGAGAAAAAATCCCAAAAGCTAGGCGCATCTTGAAACTTTACTGTTGCAAGCTTTTCTATAATTTTCAATTTAATTTCTTGCTCCAAGTCTTCCCTTTCTTGATAATCTGTATTGTGCAAACAATGTTTAATTTTAGGTATGAAATTCTCTATAATCGTTAGAGTCTCTTCGTTATGTTGATTTTCAAAATTTGCCATAAGTCATTCCTCTTTTTTTCTGAGTGTATTATTGAGTTTATTTAAAGCCTTCCTGTGAAGGTTTGATATATTCTGTGGAGTTGTTCGTAATGTTTGAGCTACTTCTTTTATAGAAAGTTCTTTTACATAAATCATCTCTAAAATTTGGAGCTGTCTAACCGTTAGTTTTTGTAAGGATTTTAAAAGCTGTTCATCTTCAATATTGTCTAATAGCCCTTCCCCAACAATAGTATCAAGTTCCTTTTCAATGCTTGCATCTTCTATTTGCTCTTTTGCAGTCGTGCCACCTTCTTCTGATAAGCCCTTATCTAATATTAATAAAGTATGCTTTTGCAGATTTCTCCTTTTTTTATCAAAATCTAAGCTAAAGAAATAAATTAAATTACTGACGTATTTGGTCTTCCTAACATTGATATAGTGAGTTTGAAAAGATTCATCAACGAGTTCCCTATTAATTTCAGTTGGATATAAAATTGCTTTTTGCACTAAATAAAGATTTTGGGGATCCGACAAAAAGCTTTTTATAATTGGATTGTTAACCTGCTCATTATTTCTATAAAAGAATTCCTCTATTTTTTGATTATCTTTCTCCATTTAATCCCTCCTATATCCGCCCTCTTTCTATATAAAGTGAATGTAGTATCTATATTATAAACCAAAATAAGAACAAATGTTCTTAAAAGAGAATAAAAAAATCACCTTTTATACAAAAGAGGTGATTTAATCCAACTTCTTCAACTATCTAAAATAGCTTTTATTTTCTCTGGCTGATAACCTATAATTTCCTCCGCTTTATTATCAGTGACTACTAAAGTAAATGGGATAGCGCTACTATTAAATTGCTTAAACTCCTTTAATACGTGCTCTTCATTAATATCCTTATTAATATAAGTAATATTATTTGCTTCTAACCATTCCTTTAACCTGACACAATATTGACATCCATCGCTTGAATATACCGTTAAATCATACTTCATCTTAGAGACCTCCTTTTTTTCTATAAAGAGAACTAAAACATTAAAAACGAAACCATGCACAAAATAATATTTTTCAACTGGAAGGTTGTCTTTATTATAGAAAGATTCTCTTTACATATTACAATTAAAATTTTGGTGATATAGCCAAGCGGTAAGGGTCTGTCCAGCAGATGTCACGGATTTTGAACAAGAGGGAGGGTGATTTACATTATGACACCAGAAAATGTTCCCATGTGGATTAGCTTAATAGGAAATTTTGGGTTCCCTATTGCCATAACAGTCTATTTGTTCATTCGCTTTGAAAGGAAAATAGATAAATTAGAGGCTGTCATCATGGAGTTATCTGAAGTTATAAAATCTCTTAATTACAAAAAAGGAGGGTGATCCATATAGAAATTGAAAAATTATTGGCTTGTTACTGTAAAGCGAGAGAAATTCAATCATTTTATACAAATTGCTTAACTAATGATAGTCTTTCTCCAAAAGAACGCGATTTACTAATAAATCTTATTAAAAACGCCAGTACTTCTTCTAATTTATTGCGTGAATATTGTCAGCATACTAATGAAATATGATCTTTTTACAAATAAACCCACCAAATAATTTAGGTTATAGACAACCTAATTTTATTTGGTGGGTTTTAATTTTTAACGGAATATTCCATTGCCAATTTTCTTACATCTTTCATCCAATTAATGTATGATTGTATGAACAGGAGGGGAATTTTATGATAGCCTACAAGAGAATAGCTATACTATATCTTCTTATAATAATCCTTAGTATATTTATTGCTACACAGATGAACAGCATATTAAATGGATTGTTGGTTCTTGCTTTTTTGTATTTGTTGTTTATTGGCCTTCCTTATTTATTACAAAAAAAGGTGAAGTTTTTCGAGATGTTTTGGAATTGGTTAACAAAAGGTGAGCGAATAGGTCCTAAAAATTAATTTTTTCCAAAACAAAATAAAGAAACACTCTAACTGTTCTACCGTGTAGGCCCAAGCGGCTCATCGAACGCCTCAGAAAAGCGCCCAGTCGGAACTGAAATCAACCACACGTTATTGTGATAAGCCTTATTTTTCTTAGAAAGCAAAAATTACATCTTGTATATTATGGTAAAATGCGATAGAATTCATTAACTGTATTTGGTGTTGAACAAAACGGTTCTAATTGTACTGGCTTTTTCTTGTATGGAAGTGAAGTAAATATATATCCTAATATCTAATGTTGAACTGGGGCGCTTGTTCAATAAAATACAAATTTTTTATTGTAGTAAATAAATTCAGAATAGTACAAAAAATAGGCGGAGCACCTTCTAACTTTGGCTCATCTATCCAGGTTCTAATTAATTCCATGACATTTAACTTCTATCAGCAAGTATTTTTTGTACTTAAAGCGAAGCGTCAGCGGGTGTTCAAACATCTGCCGAAATTTAAATGAAGGGTGGGAGGGTCTAAATTGGGAATTGGATTAGTTGCTTTGGGATTAGTATTGGTACTAGGAGTAGCTTTTATGATAGGTCTTGGTAAATCGAATAAAAAGAAATATATACTTTGGGGAATAACTATGATGTTAGTAATTGCTCCTTTATTCTCAGGGGTTGTTTCTATTCTGTATGGGAGATATGAAGGTGAGGGGTTTGCGGCGGTCGCACTAATGATGGTCATGTTTCCACTTCTATTTTTAACTGGACTTGTGCTTCTTCTTTTAGGAATTTTTAAAAAAGGGAAAGCTAAATCTATTAAGCCAACGGATGCGTAACAGCTTTTATTGCTTTTCATATGAATTTCATTTGTAAGCGTCAAATAGCGCCCACCTGTTACTCAGGGGGCGCTATACATTTAAACAGTGATTATGTAGAGTTGACCGGAACCTCTATGGCAGCGCCTTTTGTTGCTGGTGCCGCTGCACTTATTATAAAGATGATAAATCGTACTGAGCCACATTTGATTCCTATGTATGTGTATGATTACTTATTGTCGCATGCTCTTCCATTGGAAAACTTCTCAATCAATCAAGTTGGAAATGGTTTTATTCAATTGAAATAAGTAACTACTTAAGGAATGTAATCAAGGCCATGACGTTTAAATTCTTTAGCAGATTTTTATTCCAAGCATACTATACATCAATAAAAGGATCGATTGGAGGCAATTATGACTAGCAACAATAAAATTGCATCGACCAATATAGTGCTGTCAATTTTACTTGTTCTAGGTATTACCTATAATTATTTTTACAATCAATCACCCATTCAAATGGAACGCTTTGGTCATTTAGGGTTTTGGTTAGCTTTCCCTTTATCAATAATCAATATAGTCCTGAGTTTGAAGCTACTGAAAAATAAAACGGGCAAGCGCTAGCAGCTATATACGACACAAAACCCCTAGAAAAGATTCTAGGGGTTTACTTGATAATGGTATCTTAAATTGACTTTTTAAAAGCTCCATTAAACGGACACATCAATAGAACCGCTGGATGTACTGATATGACTTTGATTATTTTGACTTGCTGCTTTAAATGAGCGCCAAGCTTCTGTATAAATCGAATTAAATTCACTTTCACGGAGATGTTCTTCTCGTGTACCAATCGCATGCCAACCATTATGGGGCGAATAGGTAGAAGTAATATTCCCCCTCGCATCCTTCACCTCTAAATAGCTCACATTTCCACGCTGCATGAATGGTAATTGCCTTAACATTTGTGCTATCGAGCCTTTACGATCAGGTGATGCTACAGATACAAAACTCTTCTTTAATGTCCTATAAGAAGAATTTTTATGCCCACCAAATTTGTCATTTTCAAAATCTTTTTTAGCTTGTGCAATAATTGCTTCCTTATATTTTTCTTCACTCATCGCTGGAGCTGATTTTGTCGGCATCGCATTTATTCCTGAAAAACTTGGCATTGAAATAGGTGTTAATTTACTTTCAACACCTAACAATTTTAATGCATCACTACTTATAGTTGGAAATCGCATTTGTACCTCCTATATTTGAGAGAACATTATAATTAGTTACATTATTATTTACTCATAGTTATAGTAAACAGTTAATTTTGGAGAGGAATATTTCTTCCATGAACTACCTGCTAAAATACTTACATTTGTCCCATTATAATAAATAGACCATGTACCGGCAGCTGGTTGTCCTATAACTCCAGTAGTTATTTCAGTTTTATTAAGCGAACCCCAAGGGGCAGAAGTATAATTGTCCATAGAATCATTTTTGATATGCACTCTATTAGAAACAATTGCTCCGTTACCTCCATATGTGAGACCACTATTGGCATCAACTACCACTTTAGTAACTACAGCATCAGATGGTAATCCAGAAAAATTAAATGTAGCTACACTAGAATCTCCACTTGTTTGTTGAGCAAGAGTTAGACTCATTGTATCCCTAGAAGTAACCGTTTTTGAAGATGATGCAGCAAGTGTTGTAGATGTTGTGAACGAAAACATCATTACTACTACAAGCAGAAAACTAAAGAATTTCGTAAATTTCATTTCAATGATCCTCCTTCGTAAAGATAATTAGGTATTATTACCAAAAATAAACCTAACATTGTTATTGTTAGTATTTTTTTACAATAACACCTCTTTTATCATATCGGATAGGCAACCAAAATTTTTAGTTTAAATTATAGAACACTCGCTATGCTTATGAAATAGATGTTCTACTAATGTTACATAAACATGCTACTACCCCCTTTGCCCCTAAAACTTTTCTTGGAGAAAACCCATAAAACCTTATACACTCACATACAAAACGAGTTTACGCATCATTAGAATTAGGCAGTAACGACAAAGGGCAAACCCTTGTCATTACTGCCTTTTTGGTTGAATCACTAGTTATTATGTATACAGTATTTTATACATTGTTGGTTTCATAGTGTTTTTCGACTGGTTCACCAACAAATAAGTAGCTATATATTTGTAAAGGTCGTAGGAATCTCCGACCAAGTCAGTTTCATGTACTTTCACCACAAAACTCCCTAAAATGGAAATGACAGCATAAAGGAGATTCTAAATTATGAAATCTAACACTATGGCGCATCATTTTCATACATTACAGAAGCAGCGAATACACTACCTACCTTGTATTCAATCACTCTCGCTGGAACAACTCTGGCATCGTGAGAAAGAAGAAAAATGGTCTATCGGTGAACATTTCTATCACCTTTATCTCATCCTAAAAATGCTAAAAACAGCAACAAAATTTTCCTTACTACTCACCCCTTACGCAAAAATGCGAAGAAACAAGCCTTACGCTACTGAAATACATGATATTTACGAGGAATATAAAAACAAAAAAGGACGAGGCATGAGAGCACCAGGAATATTAGTGCCTCCTACAAAAATTCGTTTTACCTTGAGCACCGCTGAAATCGAACAATTACTAGTAAACGAAACGAGCGCAATGCAAGAATTAGTAAAAAATATTGAGGAGGATATTGCCGGGCATATTATCTTTCCAGATCCCATTGCCCACTATCCTAACCTTATTCAATCTATCCAGCTCCTTGCCATCCACGAAAAACATCATTTTAGAATAATGGAGGGGCAATATAATCGATTGAGTGCATCTAGCGAAGTTTTAATTTAAAACAAAAAAATAAGTAGATTTTATTTATGAAAAGAGGTTTGAAATATGAAGATTCTAGGAAATGTTATTGATGATCAAGGAAGATGTAAGCACTATTTTAATAAGGTAGATACAATTTCACTTAAATTTAAATGTTGTGGAGAATATTATCCTTGCTATAAATGTCATGAGGAAAATTCAAATCATAAGATTCAGCCGTGGAAGAAAGAAGACTTTGATGAAAAGGCAATATTTTGTGGCGTATGTAAAAGTGAATTAACGATTCGTGAATATATGAATAGCACAAACTGTAAGCATTGTAATACACTTTTTAACCCAAATTGCAGTAAGCATTTTCATATATACTTTGAGACGGATAATAATAATTCTACATGTACTTTCTAAATAGAAAAGCCTTTGAAGGGATAATGCCTTCAAAGGTTTCCTCTTAGGATCTATGCGTAATGATTATTTATCATACTTTTGAAGAAATGCTTTTACTTTCTCCTTGGCAAATTGCGTGCTCAAACTACCTGGATTTGCATCAAAGCCATGATCGACCTTTGGAAGAAGATAAAGCTCATGCGCTACACCGCTTTTAGTCAGTTTCTCGTCTAAAACGTTCGCCTGCTCTACAGGAACAATACGATCCCCCGTTCCTAAAAACGTAATAGTTGGTGGCGTATTTTCCTGAATATAGCATATAGGGGAAAGCATCTTATAACGCTCAGGGTATTCAGATAGTGAACCTCCAATGTACTTATTCATAACATCTTGGACATAATGCATACTTGGATTGCTCTTGTAAAACAAAGTCATATCTGACGGCCCATACATGTTAATCACCGCCTTGATTGGTACATCCGGTACATCCGTTGATGGTGGTAAATGCTTATCTCCCATACTATATGTAGCAAGCATAGCTAGATTTCCCCCAGCAGACTCACCCATTAAAATGATTCTGTTCGGATCAATCTTATACGTATCTGCATGTTGCACGATCCAACCTAACGCCGATTTAACATCCCCTACTTCATCTTTCCAACCTGCTTCAGGAGGCATACGGTATTGGACATCAAAAACAGTGTACCCTTGATCATTCATCCACTGATTCCAGTCTTGAACTTGGCCTTTATCTCCACTTACCCAACCACCCCCATGCACTTGAACAATGACAGGTGTTAAAACATCCTCTGATTTTTTCTTTGCTGGCCACACATCGAGCTTTAATTCAATGCCGTCCGTAGTTTTCCCATACACCACATCTACACTAGGCTTTGTTGAGATATTTTGTTTATAGAAAAAAAGTGAGCTAAGAGAAACCGATACATTCTCGCTTTTGGCATAGCTTTTCATATTACTAATTGGCTGCACAGTTAAAAAAATTAATAACAACAAAATAGGAATTAGAACAGTAAGAGCAATTAAGGTTTTCTTCCAAAAAGAAAGAGCTAGTAAAACTATTATTATTAATGCTGTAATTACTAGAATAATCGGAAATATAGAAGCCCCCCATGCAAGTAGACTCATTATTTTATCCATATTACTTGGATTTAAAATATAGTATGCCACTATAATGATAATGAAACATACTATCACAGAGAGGATTGTGAGTAGCCACTGAAGAAAACCTCTAGGTCGCCAATTTAAATTTGCTTTTGTCTGATCCATCTTTTAAAAATCCCCCATACTACACCATATTTTTATAATGCCTTAAAACATAAGATTTCTAGTAAATATTTCAAAATCCATACTTTAATATAAATGATATGCCACATTGAAAACTTTAGGAATAACAATCTCCATTGTTCAAAGACTCCGTTGTGGTTACCTGGAATCTGCATGTTTAAAGCACCTTATTCTGTATGTAACATGCGCGAATCCCAGAGTTGTAGCTGATTGTCCTCAAATTTCAGAATTTGTAGAAAAATATACAAAAAATGATTTCGAAACTTTATAGCTGATGGTTTTGTAATAACATAAGCAAAAAAGAAAAGCAGGAGTGCCGTGATGAAAACAAAAAGAATCTTAGGAAAACCCTCTGTTTAATTGGAAGTAAAGCATCATTAATCTAGTTTGAACATCACTTTAAAACATTAAGGAATGAGTTAAGTCAAGTTATCTGAATTATCAATTTTTGACAATAAAATAGCAAAAGTTGATTATAAAACTTTATTGCAAATGGTATGGTATTCACATCACAAAAAAGAAAAGAGGAGAATTTATAAAATCAAAAAATTCCGAAAATTATTAATGTTTAAGGTGTTTAAGTTCGTCTAAAAAAATCATTGATTATAAAATAATTCATAAATCTAAAGAGTTAGAAAATGAAGATAATAAAAGTAATACTCTTTTTTATCATAATTGTAATATCTCTTGTGATTTCAGAACGTGGAATCATATATTATTTGATGTCAACTCCAGAACCGGGACCGGTAAATCCATATCCGTTATCTGAAGTGACACCATTTGTGCGCCATGGTATCGCAGCGTTTATTGTCCTAGTAGCGCTTTGGATTACAAATAAAATAATGCATGTTTTCTCGCTCATAAAAACTAAATTAGTAAAAAATCCTTCTTAGCCTTGAAGTTTGCCTTCAAGGCTATTTCTCTTATAGTGGCAATTTGTTCGTCTCATACTTACTCGGGATGTGTTTTACACTGCTACGCTACCTCATTTTTCCACATGCATTTAATTTTCAAAATACTTATTGCTTAACTGTCTTCAATTTCGGAAAACTCTTTTAGCCACTCTGTCATTCTACTCATAGCATAATCCTGTTCAAATTGGTACCAATGATTTTCGATGCCTAATTCATTAATTTTTTCTTTAAAAATTCGAAAAGGTTTTCTTCCGTTAAGTACATTGATTAAATGCATCGTAATCGGATCTGATTGCTTTTTAGCAAAACTGACCATGACATCATACATTTCAGATGATGAAACGTTTGGAATCATCACTAAATCCACAGCCACTTCCTCATCATCCCAATCAATCTCAGGCTCACCAGTTATAAATTCTGGCGCATCCAAAAGTACTTCACCCGTTCGACGATTTAACACATACGATATGCCATTATCATTTCCATTTAAAAATATATCCACAAGTTCATCTAGTAGTTTCAATTTCCTCACCTCATATTAGTGCTACACGGACAGGGGTAGAATGCCTAAGCTCAGTCAAAAACTGCATAAAAAAGAGCCGAAAAGATTCGATTCGGCATTTATTCAAACATTCCTATACTGAGCTCCCTACAAAACGATTCTATCGTGTCACGCTCTTCTTTTGGCAATGCTTCGTACTCAACCAGATATTGTGCTGAGAAGTCTTCTAGCTCCTTATAACTGACTTCTCTTGTCAGGACGATTCCATTGACCTCATTAGCCAATTCGTTTGCCGCCACAATATCCGTAAACGCAAAGGCCTGTTCTTCGTCATCCGTAAATGTAAGAAGGTCAATTTCCCCCTGGTAATAGCGATTATCTACTTGCACTACATAATATCTAATTGAATCCATTATACACCTCCCTAATTCATGATTTTCATTATTACCTTCTTACTAAAAATCCATCCCTCATCAATTCGTACGGGCGTTACCTTCAATAAACTGATGAATCCCCATGTAACAACGCAGTTATAAAAACCCTGACTTTTCTAAAGTAGCATTCGTAAAAACTTTTCAAAATTCACGCCTGCTTCGCGAGGAATCTGCTCCTTCGACGTAGCTTCAATTGAAACGGCTAAAAACGTCTCCGCAAGCTTCATCGACTCAACTAAATCCTGCCCGCGCATCATGCCACCCATAATGACGGATGCAAACAAATCACCTGTCCCTGAATAGCTCTCGCCGTTATATTCTCGGATGCTAGAAAATGAACGATGTGCATCGATATACATATTGCCTACATAGCGCTTATTCGCATCTGCTGGCGGCGGATTCAAACCGGTAATAATAACGTTCGCTCTAGTTTCCTGCTGCAGCTGATGGCCCGCTTCCTCTAAAGCCTGAAGATAATCTGAATCGTCCTGATAGCTTTGTAGCTTTTCGTATGATAAACCCGTAAGCAAGCAACATTCTGTAATATTTGGCGTAATAATATCTGCACACTTCACCAGCGCCTTCATACGATCAAGCAACTCGCCTGTATACATTTTATAAACCTCGCCCAAATCGCCCATTACCGGATCGACAAGCAACGTTGTTTC
This sequence comes from Lysinibacillus sp. NPDC093216, assembly GCF_050280325.1. Classification (NCBI taxonomy): domain Bacteria; kingdom Bacillati; phylum Bacillota; class Bacilli; order Caryophanales; family Bacillaceae; genus Lysinibacillus; species Lysinibacillus sp. NPDC093216. The sequence continues at coordinate 68,171 of NZ_JBNNVB010000025.1, forward strand.
ACTCGAGTGGAAGACGTTTAAAAACCGAAAGATATTATCGATTTGCTCCTTCCCTGTCACAAAACCTGTGTGAATACCATCAAAAGTCGCACCAAGCTTACTCCACTCATCCACAAAGTAGTCCATCTTTGACGTTAAATCCTCACAATAAAAACTAGAATACCCTGTTTGCGCCGTTAATATTGCAGTTGGTAATGGCACCGCCTGAACACCCATCACTGACAGCACAGGTATCGCAGCCGTTAACGAGCACTTCCCAAAGGATGACATATCCTGAATTACAGCAACTTTTTTCATCATACTCTCCACCTAACTAATCCTGCATGTATTCTCTTCATCGTATCATAATTAGATAGATGCGAAAATGCACTCCCTTATAGAAAAACAAACTGACCTTTAATATTTTTATCAAATTGGCACTTTTATGATAGTCAGTCCTTTGCTAAAGTAAAAATTATTAAAAAATTCATCCTAGCGAGGACATGCAAATGCAAAATATACAAAGTCAACCCTATACAAAACCACGTACGAAAACATTTGATTTAGTCATTACTTCAATCCTTGCAGCACTTGTTTTCGTCGCGACAATGTTCATTAATATAAAGCTACCATTCGGGCAAGGTGGACTTATTCACTTAGGGACATCCATGCTTTTGATCGCGTCGATTTTATTTGGTCCTAAAAAGGGAGCACTTGCTGGAGCAATCGGAATGGGCTTATTCGATATCGTAGGTGGCTGGTTAATTTGGGCGCCAACCACAATAATCTCCCGCGCATTACAAGGCGCCATCGTTGGGAAAATCGCTTGGTCTAAAGGTCATAGAGGCGACAATATTGGGTTAAACATTTTCGCAGCAGCTGTTTCAATGCCTGTGATGATGGCAGTCTACTATATCGGGCAAGCGATTATGTTCAAAAGCTGGGTTGCCCCTTTAGCATCCATTCCAGGAGACGTAATCCAAAACGTTGTCGGTTTAATTATCGCTATTCCTGTATGTATCGTGATGAAAAAAACACCGTATTTTAAAAAGAATTTTTAACTTCTTTCAAAAGAAGTTAAAGCCTCTGGCGGATGTCACGGAATCGGAAAGGAGTTCTTAAAGGATGTTAGCCTAAAATCATCGCATCCATGCGATAACGGCTAACTGACCTGCATCGGTAAAAACGCCACGTCCTGTGGCATTACCGAAATGACCGACATCGTGTCGGCCCTCACGCAGGCCTTAGCACAAAGCCGATTCCGGACGCAATTATGCCGAGGCATAATTGATTACTACAAAATAAACACGCCATCTTGTTGTTTTGCTGACAGCATAGATGACGTGTTTTTTGGTTGGCGTTTCGTTTAAAATTTCAAGTCGCAATAATGGAGGATTTTTTCCATACTATATCTTTAGGGCGAAAATGCCACGAGTAAAATTGAATTAACCTAAGGAGTGGTTAGGAATGAACGGAGATGCTATCGTTTGGATCGTTCTATTACTATCTATTGTAGTTTGTGATTATTTAGCAGCCTATTTATACAAAAATAAGAAGATCCCTATATGGGCTTCTGCAATTGGCATGGCGGTTTTAATCCCAGTAATAGTCGGAAGCTTTGTGTATTTAGGGGTCAGTTATGCTAAAGCCTTTGAACCAGATAACACAAGAGAAGGGATTGCTTTTGCAGGAGGATTTATAGCGGTGATCATTGCATTAAATGCAATAATTATGTTCGTTATAGGAGTTATTTTAAATATTTATACATTCGTTAAAAAGCATTAAAACAATCATGTGTTATAAAGCATAACTGCTTGTACTTGGCGTTTTCAATATAGAATGCTCAAAATCTAAAGCTAAATTAAAGGGAATTGTTAGCTCACTTTCACAAAAGTATTTCGAAATGACTTTTCAACCTTTTCTGAATGAATAAATTTGATTTTCAATAATGAAGGTTTTTTTTCATACTATATGGTGGAGGTGAAAAAATGCCAAGAGTAAAATATATAAATTCTGACGTTGACTTAGTGGCAAGGATGATGAGAGCAGAAGCTGTAGGTGAAGGAAATCAAGGAATGCTATATGTTGGCAATGTCATTGTGAATCGTGTTATAGCAGAGTGTCCAGACTTTAAAGATTTAAGAACCATTAATGATGTCATTTATCAGGTACAGGGAGGAAATTATTCTTTTGAAGCTGTTCAAAAAGGTAATATGTTTTACCAAAGAGCGCGACCTAATGAAAAAAGATTAGCAAAATTGACTCTGGATTATTGGCGAGATCATCCAGCGAAATACGCACTTTGGTATTTCAATCCATACGCACCATGTCCTCCAACATGGTACGGTCAACCTTTTACTGGTCAATTTAAAAATCATTGCTTCTATGAACCAGCACCTGATACATGTGAAAGTGTTTATCAAGGATAGGTAGCTATTTTCCTTTTTTGTTACAGTTTTTCTGTTGAGCCTTTTACAGTCTCAAAATATTAAAGTCTATAAATAAAAAAAAGACATTCTACCCAAGTAGTTTGTCTTTTTTGTATCAATATTTTTTTGTAGATATTATTTAAAAATCTACCACGCCATTCTTGTGCTTTAGTTCAAATATTGTTTGTGATTTAATTTTATTTGTATTTTTCAGGTATGCGTTCTCCATTTCTAAACGCTCAATTTTTGCTTGTAATGTTTCAAGAGAGCCTTCAGCTTCTCTTACATTTTTGGATTGCTTCTTATTGGTTTCTTTTTTCTTGGGAGAACGTCCCCTTTTCTTTGGCTCTAGAGCTGTTAGTCCTTGTGTTTTTAATAGCTTTGTCCACTGATATATTGTACTCGGAGAAGATATATTAAATTTACTTGCTGTTTCTAGAAAAGAAGCACCTGTTTCGTTCATAAAGTTTAGTACGTCTAGTTTAAACTGAACAGGATACGTTGTATAACTTTTTTCAAAACCTTTAATCCCTTGAGCCTTAAATAATTTTACCCATGTGATAATTTGATTTTGATTTGAACCAATACTTTCTGCAATCTCTTTATAAGTCTCTGTTCCATTTAAATAACGATTCACTGCGTTTAATTTTATTTCAACTGTAAATTTAGACATATAAACACCCCATTAATGTTAGTTAAGACACATATTTACGGGTCATATCAAAATAAGAAATTTTCTTTCTTATTGCATTCTCTTTTTATTTCTCGTCATTTCCCATTTTTTAATGGCCAACACGGAACCAAAGAAAAATACCGTGGCAACCAATATACCTACCGGAAGACTAGTCACAATGTCTGCAGGTAATACAAAAGTAAGCAGAGGGAAAGCATACACAGCTGGTAAACGGATGCCAACGATATGCAACAAAATAAACATTAGCAACATAGCTAAAATCGTAATGAGTATCCAAGAATTAATATTCAAATACAAAAGCGTTCCTACAGTTGTTGATATGTTCAGTAGCAATACTTGCTTAAACGCCATTTTGCTACTGTACATTGGTTTTTGAAGCACTTCATACACGGCGACAAGGATGACCGCAAGCTGCTCATAACCAACAATCGTGACTGAATCAATCCAAACCAAATTGAGGAATATAAAAACCAACATATACTTATACTGAATTGGCACTTTCTTTACCAATCCCTTATTTAATCCAAATAGGAGAACACCACGCATTAAGAGGAGCGTGAAAATGAAAACCGCTATAATAATTCGACCTCTCCATAGCTTAGTTGCAAAGAATTTTGCAACCTTGGAGACGATTGCTAACTATAAATCTAATATTCTTACAGCAGAACTAGTGCCTATTCTAGATGCACCAGCATCAACCATTAATTTTATATCATCGATGTTACGTACTCCGCCCGATGCTTTGACCCCAACATTTGGTCCAACTGCTTTTCTCATGATCGCAACATCTTCAACAGTTGCTCCGTGCAGAGAACAACCTGTGGAAGTTTTAAGATAGTCCGCACCCGCTTTTACAGATATTTCGCAAGCACGTACTTTTTCTTCATCCGTTAATAGACATGCCTCTATAATAACTTTTACTAGGGCCTTTCCTTTTGCAGCGTTTACAACTCTACTAATTTCTTTTTCAACTAGCATATTGTTTTTATTTTTTAATGCCCCGATATTAATCACTACATCTATTTCCGTAGCCCCGTTACCAATTGCATTTAGAGTCTCAAATACTTTCGTCTCAGTAGTGCTCGCACCTAAAGGAAATCCTATAACTGTGCAAATATTAACATCTGTTTCACGTAAAAGATCTGCAGATAAGCTTACCCAAGCAGGATTCACGCATACAGACGCAAAGTAAAATTGTTTTGCCTCTTGGCATAAATTAATTATTTCTTTTTCGGTAGTACAAGGTGAAAGTAATGTGTGGTCTATTAATTTTGGATAGTCCATAAATATATCAACTCCATCTTCAAGATATGTTTAGTGAAATTAGGTGATCTGCGTTTTTTTACCTCAAGAGCTTTTTATGATAGACCAAGAGGATTTTCATTTAATGCTACTTTTTTCAAGCCTAATCCATTTGTTTTCATTTCTAAAACCATTATGTGAAAAGATAATTGTGAATTGTGAATCATTCCACATATTTAATTTATAAACCATTTATTTTAGCCTATATGGATGTTAAATTACCCATGTCTCTTATAATAAAGGGTTTATCATTTTTTTGACCATCCAGTACATTTGTTTTTTACCCATCCATTTATAATTAAAAAAAGAGACAAAACTGGTCAAATCCTAAAAAAAAGCGAGAAATCAATTTTAGAAACATTGATTTCTCGCGCTTTTCTGATGTGAAATTTTCATAGTGTTAAAAAATAAAATGGTTAAGGTTCGCACCAAAATTATCTGTTGCTGTCACTTCTTTAGCACTACGTAAATCAATCCCTCGTTTTGCCAGAGGGTCATACTTAACTGACACCTAAATTTCATTAGTTTTTCAATAAAAAGAATCAAAATAGTTTAAAGTTTAAAGCGAATGAAGTGCTTCTGCAAACCTTTTGATTCCTTCTTCAATTGATTTTTCATCTTCCCTTGAGAAAGTAAAACGCACAAAATTCTTTTTAGACCCAATTGTAGAACCGGGGACATAAATTACTCCTCTTTTAATGGATGTCTCAAGTAATTGGACTTCATTAAAGTCTTTTAATATTTTACACCAGATATGAATCCCCCCTTGAGGAACAAAAAATTCCACCTCATCCTTTAAATAATGAGTAAGACTTTTAACAATTTGATTTCTTCTTTTTTCTAATTCCACAACTAATTTATTCATATGAGATTGGAAATTTTCTGATTCTAAAAAATCATTAGCAATCCATTGTGTAAAGCTTGAATGACCAAAGTCTATTTGCTGTTTTGCATCGGATAATCTTTCTATTACTGATTTGGGCCCTATAATCCAGCCAATTCTTAGTCCTGAGGCAACAATTTTGGACAATGAGCTAATGTATAAAACATTTCCGTTAACATCCATTGATTTAAGTGTAGGGATTTTTCTCCCTGTAAAAGCTGTTAAACTATATGGATCGTCTTCTACTACTGGGATTCCTAGTTCGGAGGATATGTCTAAAATATCTCGTCTTTTCTTTTCATTCATGACAGAACCTGTAGGGTTTTGAAAATCAGGATTTAAAAAAATCATTCTAATTCGATGTTTTTTATATAATGAGCGTAAATCTTCTGGTTTTATGCCATCCTTGTCCACAGATAAATAATGTATTTGAATGCCTGCTGTTTTGAAAATTTGAAGATTATAACTGTATGAAGGCTCTTCTAGCGCAACTGCATCTCCTGGTTTTAACAAACACTGCACGATTAAATGTATGGCTTGTTGTGCACCAGATGTAATGAGAATGGAAGCGGGATCGGTTTCTATTTGACGATACTGTCTCATATGTTTCGTTATTGTTTCTCTAAATATCTCATTCCCTTGTGGATGATCATATCCTAAGCTCCCGATAAAAGAACGGGTAAAAGTAATCTCCCTTAAATAATCCAACGGGAAAAGATCCTCTGACAATTCTCCACTAGCTAAATTGATTAGTTTATGTTCAACCGCTTCTTTTCTTATTCTCTGCGTTACAGGTTGATTAGGTAAAAAAGGCCCCGCTTCAATATATCTATTCCAACTAGGAATGCGTTTATTTGTAATTCCCCAGATGTCTTTACTGATTGTTGTACCGCTTCCTCTATTTCTTTCAATCAGTCCATTGGATTCCAACTCATCATATGCACTTACAACAGTGCTTCTGTTTATATTAAATTCTTTAGCTAAAAACCTTTCAGACGGTAAGGATTTATCAGCCGGAAATGTGCCATCTGCTATCCCTTTTTCAATATATTCGGCAAGTTGTTTATATATAGCTTTCTTTGATTCTCGATCTGGTTTCCAATCCATAAAAACTCTCTCCTTAAAATTCCTAATTGTTCCTATCCCCAAAAATGGGGGTTCAATAGAATTATCCTGTATTCTCTTTTATCAAACTGCAATAACTTCCTCTAATCTTTTCGATTAAAAAGAATTATTTTAAATAAATCACACTCATAATAAACCACCCATTTAACCTTTAATTTAACCATCCACTTTGTTTATCAAACCACTTCTTGCATTTTAAAAGCTTGATATAATCCCTTTTTTCACAAAAAAATTATATCAAAATATTTTTTTCATTTGAGAACGTTTTGTGATAGATTTCATATTTTCTTGCCTTTCGATTTTTATGCAACTAATATGAAACTCGAATTGTGAATCAAATTCCGCACAAACCCTTATTAGCCTTTAAAACATACAAGAATAATTGAAAGGGGTTTGTCTATGAAAAAGATGTGGATCAGTTTCATTAGCTTTTTCACTATTGCCACTATATTAACAGGGTGTGAACCGTTGTTAGTATTGGATCCAAAAGGGCCTCAGGGTCAAGTACAAGCTAAAGATATAATGCTATCGATTTGGATTATGTCCGTTATCCTTATCGTTGTGTATGTCATCTTAGCTTATATGTTATTTAGATTTCGCGCGTCTAAACAAAGCGCAAACTATAAACCTCCCTACATTAAAGGAAGTACACTAGTTGAAATAATTTGTGTTGGTATACCTGTATTGATCGTTATATTCCTATCAATTGTTTCAGTTCAAAGTAACAATAAGGTTGAATCAACACCTGCAGAATATAAGGACAAAGAACCTCTTGTCATTTATGCTGCAACATCTAACTGGAAATGGCACTTTAGCTATCCAGCAGAAAACATTGAAACAGTTAACTATCTGTATATTCCTGTTGACCGTCCAATTGAGTTTAAACTCTACTCTTACGGACCTATTACAAGTTTCTGGATTCCGCAGCTTGGGGGGCAAAAATATGCAATGTCAGATATGGTGAATACATTGCATTTAGGTGCTAACACACCAGGTGAATATATGGGACGAAACGCAAGTTTTAGTGGTAAAGGATTTGCTGAAAATACTTTTAGAGTCGAAGCAGTACATCAGGAAGAATTTGATAGCTGGGTAAAGGACATTAAAAATACTTCTCCAGAAATAACGGAAGAAAAATTTGATAATTTACTAAAGCCAGGTCATGTGGATGAAGCTTCGTTTAATGGGACTCACTTAACATTTTATCCGGCACCAGACAGTGAACATGGTGAACATTAACACAGGTTTCTAATTCATTAGAATAGTGTTCATTCAAACACCACTAATTCTTATGATGAATCATTTAATTATTAAAATTCCACTATTTTACTATAGAACTCTTGAAAGGAGTATTAATCGTTATGGAATTCTTTGAACGATTTGCTATACCTCATCCAAGTGCTGCGATTTACGGATCAATGGTTGCCATTGCACTAACGATTATAGCAATCATTGTCGGATTAACTTTTTTTAAAAAATGGGGCTATTTATGGCGTGAATGGTTAACGACAGTTGATCATAAGCGAATTGGGATTATGTATTTAATCTCTGCATTACTAATGCTTTTCCGCGGTGGAGCAGATGCGATTATGATTCGTGCTCAACTAGCTGTACCTGATAATAAATTACTTGATGCTCAGCACTATAATGAAGTATTCACTACTCATGGGACTGTGATGATCATCTTTATGGCAATGCCCTTCATTATGGCATTTATGAACTTCGTTGTACCATTACAAATCGGGGCTCGTGACGTAGCTTTCCCAAGGTTAAACGCATTAAGTTTTTGGTTATTCTTTATGGGGGCAATGCTCCTAAACATTTCCTTTGTCATTGGTGGTTCACCTGATTCAGGTTGGACAAATTACTTCCCTCTAGCGAATAACGATTATAGCCAATCAGTAGGTACTAACTATTATTTATTCGCTCTACAAATTTCTGGATTGGGCACATTAATGACTGGTATTAACATGATCGCAACGATTCTTAAAATGCGAGCACCTGGTATGACATTAATGAAAATGCCAATGTTTACATGGTCTGCTTTAGTAGCTAATGTTATTATCGTTTTCGCTTTTCCTGTATTAACAGTAGCACTTGCTATGGGGACTATGGACCGCTTATTTGGAACTAACTTCTTCTCAACAACAAGTGGTGGTATGGATATGCTTTGGGCCAATTTCTTCTGGGTCTGGGGACATCCTGAAGTATATATTCTAGTGTTACCAGCGTTCGGTATTTACAGTGAAATTATCTCCACCTTTTCTAAGAGAAACCTTTATGGATATAAATCTATGGTTGGCTCAATGGTGATTATCTCCTTCCTATCATTTTTAGTATGGACGCACCATTTCTTTACGATGGGACAAGGAGCTTTAACAAACAGTGTCTTCTCTATTACAACAATGGCGATAGCCGTTCCAACAGGAGTTAAGCTTTTCAACTGGTTATTTACACTTTGGAAAGGAAAAATCGAATTCACGACTCCAATGCTCTATTCATTACTATTTATCCCCACTTTTACAATTGGTGGAGTAACCGGAGTTATGCTCGGAATGTCAGCTGCTGACTATCAATATCATAATACGATGTTTCTAGTGGCTCATTTCCATATGGTTATTATTCCTGGTGTTGTATTCGGTATGTTAGCCGGTTTACATTACTATTGGCCAAAAATGTTTGGCTTTATATTAAATGAAAAAATCGGAAAATTGACAGCTTGGATTATCGCTATTAGTACGCTTGTGGCGTTTATGCCAATGTTCTTCTCAGGTCTCGATGGACAAGCACGTCGTATGTACACATACACTGAAGAAACTGGTTTTGGCATATGGAATATGATTTCGTTTGTAGGTGCAATTGGCCTAGCAATTGGATTTGCCTTAATCGCCTATAACGTTTACTACAGTATTCGTTACGCATCAAGAGATATTGGCTCAGATCCATGGGATTCACGTTCACTAGAGTGGGCTACGCCAAATCCTGTACCTCATTATAACTTTGCTATTTTACCGCATGTTAACTCTACTGAAGCTTTCTGGGATTCAAAGTATAATAATCATGTTTTATTCCCAGATAAATATGAAGAAATTCATATGCCAAATAACAGCGGTGTCCCATTTATATTAAGCTGTATTTTCTTTGCTTGGGGCTTTTCTTTTGTATTCGGAATGTGGATTCCAACGATCATCACTACCATTGGGATATTTATATGTATGGCTTTACGTTCTTTAGAAAAAGATCACGGACATTACGTATCTGTAGAAGAAGTAATAAAAACAGAAACGCAATTGCGAGGTGCTAAATAATGAAGATTGATAAAACACTTCCACTCGAATATAGTACACAACAGAATCAATTAAACATTCTCGGTTTTTGGATTTTCCTAGGCGCCGAAATTATGCTTTTTGGAACGCTCTTTGCAGGTTACTTCGTTTTATTTAATCGTGTTGGTAACGGTCCAACTGGGGCAGAGATTTTCGAACTCGCGCCTGTCCTATTTGAAACATTTATACTCCTAACAAGTAGCTTTACGATCGGGTTAGGAATACATGCCATGCGACATGAAAACAAGAAGGCCATGATTACATTCTTCGTGATCACACTACTTCTTGGTCTAGCATTTATAGGTTTTGAAGTTGCTGAGTTTGCTCACTACATTCATATTGGTGCAGGACTACAAACAAGTGCTTTCACAGCTATATTACTAACAACACTAGGAACTCATGGAGGTCACGTAACATTCGGTGTATTCTGGGGATTCCTTATTGTCCTACAACTAATAAAACGTGGACTGACTCCACAAACAGCTAATAAAGCTTTTATTTTCTCCCTATATTGGCACTTCTTAGATGTCGTTTGGATCTTTATATTCAGCTTCATTTACTTGAAAGGAATGGTATAAAATGAGCAATTTATTCCCTCTTAAACAAGTAATAGGTTTTGCACTTTCAATAATCCTAACTTTAATCGCAGTTAGTGTTTATTTTCTGGATGTATCCTTTCCCATTATTATGACGATTTTACTTGTCACAGCATTTATTCAGGCAACCCTTCAACTGATTGTGTTTATGCACGCAAGTGAAACGAAGGATAAAGGAGCAATCTTTACAAACATTTACTATGCTTTAATTATTGCCCTTGTTACAGTATTCGGGACAATATTATGTATGGTTTGGGGATATTTATAATATCATTATATAAGCAGACAAATACTCTGATAGAAGTATTTGTCTGCTTTATTACATACGAAATTAATTAATAAATTATATATTTGTGTACCTTTTATCTGTTCAAGTAAAAGTAAATTTACTATATAATGTTGAGAAAATATTTGCGCTATTCTCCAAATAAATTCATTGGTACGGTTTTCAAAAATTCTCTCACTTCTCGAATGCCAGGAAGTTCACTTTCTACAAGCTCCACCCCGACAATTTTTGCTAGTGGCTGAAGCATCGGTCTTAATTCTTTAGAGACAAATATTTTACTTGGTCTTACCTCTAAGCCTTGTAAAAATGCCCATAACATGCCTTGTGCAATTGGTGGCGTTTTAGGCATAGAAAGCATTTCGTGTTCAATAACTAAATTGCTTCCTCGTTCAACAAGCATACCAGAAATCGGATAAACAGTGCGGTTCGTTTCTTCCGACTCTACGCCAAAAGGCATATAAAATAAATCATATTCTAATTGTAATGCACTTTTAGGTTTTTTCTTATATTTTGCTTTTTCAAACATTGATATTTCCTCGTAGCACTCATACGTTGGCTTCGTCATATTTATTTGCAAAATATAGATTTCTTGTAACTCACCATCCATTTGCACTTTAAACGTTGGATATTGATGTGCAGCTAGCTGCGGATATTCCCAGTCATCCTTCCGAGCTTCTGTAATATTAATCATCCTACTTACAACATCAATTAAAAGCTCTACCTCAAGATAATTTGGTCTTTCAGGATGCGTTCCCTCCAGATAGCTACGGAATTGAATCCAATTCTTCTTCCCTCTATACGACAGCCCATAATCTTTAATTAGCAGATAATCTGCTGTATCTAATTCTTCTCTATCAACAAAATTCACAGTTAAAGCATTTAAACCATAGGAGAAATCGCTCGATAAATTTTTCTCAAAAAGAATTTTTTCTAAGCTATTATAGCCAAGCTCCATGTCAAAAATCATTAATCCAAACTCTTCACCACCAGCTCCCATAACAGAAACAAGTACTTTGTAATCTACATCTTCAAAGTGAATGGCTACGACTTCATCATCCCTTAAATATTGCCATGGCTTTAATTTTTTTAGGTCATTAGTAAGCTCCAATAAAGTAAGATAATCTGGCTCCAGGTTTTCTAGTAAACTATTTGCCTCTTCATCCTCCCGTATCAGTTCATTAATTTCCTCCAAATCAATCTTGTCCATTTTACCTGTATGAATATTGCCTGCTCCAGCAATACATAAAGGAGTTTCAGAGCTCATCGGTAAATCCTCATTGCTCTCTAATCGAATAGTAAATGATGCACTATTATCAATTACATGTGCAATGGCTTCATCACCGGATTCTCGAAGCCATTCATCGACCAACTCTTCATCTGTATCTAATTCCTTATCATTTTTAGGTAAAAAACAAATCTTTTCTTTAGATACTCGTCCATCTTTTTTAACCATTTCAAAATCAAAATAGTCTGCCCCATCCAAATCAAAACTTAGTAATATAATTTCATCTAGCAAGGAAAAACTACTGCTCTTCGGTAACAATAACTTTCGATAAATCTCCGGTTTTTTCTTACTTTCAATATGCAACTGTATCATTGTTTACCCTCCTTCTTCTATTTGTTAAAGGATGCTGATGAAGCTATTGCTAATCTGCTTTCACACACAAATGCAATAATCACTTGCTCTATCTCTTCATTAAATACTTCTACTTTGTAGCTATTCTCAAAGTGAACCACTTTCTATTCACTTTACTAACAACCTATCCGTTCTGCAATACTTCGAAATCTATTTCTCACCAATTGTCACATACCTCAATACTTGTCGTGTTAATTGTGAAAAACAGCCTAAGTTGTCTAGTAACAGCGCTTTATCGTAATTATAAAATCCACATTTTAGAAAGCAAAATATAGTTTTCTGACTTTTATCAATTTTTGTTCAATTATTGACAAAAGTTGATTTTGAAACTTTTATAGACTGGTGGCATAGGGTTATCTATAGGACTTTATAAGGACTTTAATACCTCTAATTAAATAAATAAGTCGAATTTTTACTAGTCTTCTTTTCTTTCTTATAAGGATCATCTGTGATTTCAAACTCCAATCAGAGCCTATTTTTTCTGATTTTTATCAAATTTCGTTCAATTATCGACAAAACTTGATTTTGAAAGATTTATAGCTAATGGTATGGTATTAACATCCCGGGGAAAAAGTAAAGAAGAATGATTATGAAAACAAAATAATGACAATTTTATAGAAAAATTTAATTTTATAAAAAAGGGTATCAATACAAGGTATCAATTCTTTGATATCCTTTTTTAATCGTTTAAAAGAAGGTGAAATCTTTGGGTTATATACTAATAAATATATTTATTTTATTACTTATCGTTTCATTTGCTGAATCATTAATGTATTTATTTAAAATAAAAAATACAAAATTAAAAAGCATTTTAACTTATATAGTAATGGCAGTAATAACGTTTATTACAAGTCAATATATACCTAATGATTATAAGGAATTTACAAAAACATTAGCTATAGCATTTTTAATTATAGCATTAGTATCTTTGTTTAAAAAAAACACAAATATTAATTAAACTAGTTTAAATTAAATATATTTAAGTTTATTAGTTTAATTTAGAGTGGAGATATTAAATATGTAGTAGGTGAAGTTGTTAATCATTAAGGTAGTAATTGCCTCAATTAAATTCAAAGTCGAATCATTTTTATAACTTCCAAAAATTGACTTAATGTAATCGATATATATGGCCTTTAGCAATAACTTGTTTCTTTTCACCTTTATACGAATAGGGAGAGTTATTACATTGAATAAAATTTAGAATGAAATGCGGCGTGATGTTCATAACTAGTCTATCCCCACTTTTTACCAAAGTAGACGAAAATCTATTTTCTACTATTTACTTAAGTATCGCTGTAGTTGGGGTTGGCTCGATGTCTTTATTCAATATAAAAAGAAGATGAAATACATTTTAGAAAATAGTAATTGATACTATAAAGCTCAATATTATATGGTAACCCTACCATACCTATTGAGCTTTTTAATTATGCTCTCATAATTCTCAGGTTCTATAGATGGTCCAAAGTTTACGCCCATATAGTTTTAACTTATATATTTTCCTAATAATTTATATAAGTACATAACATTATGTCCCATATCTTATACAATTATCGTAAAATAAAAACACAGACTTTTAAAATTAATACAAAGGGATGACTTACTTGCAAATACCTACATATGAACAATTTATGTTTCCTTTTTTAGAATATCTAAAAGATGAAAACGAACATACATTAAAAGAATTATATGAATTTTTACCTCAATATTTCAATTTATCAGAAGAACAAGTAGAAGAACTTCTCCCTAGTGGAAATCAAACAGTTGTCGTTAATCGAATAGGTTGGGCACGTACTTACCTTAAAAATGCTGGTCTAATCAACAGTCCAAAACGCGCTGTATTTAAAATTACACCCGAAGGCTTTAAACTTCTTCAAGATTCGTCTGTTAAAGAAATCAATCAGAACGTATTAGAACGCTACCCCCAATTTTTAGAATTTAAAAATCGTACAAAACCTTCCACAGATTCTGAAATAAAAACAGTTATTTCTGAGGATTCCAGAACCCCATTAGAAATTATGAATGAAAACTATCAAATCTTAAAGCAGTCCTTGCAAACTGAACTATTAGAAAAAATTATGAAATGCTCTCCTCAATTCTTTGAGCAACTAATTGTAAACTTAATCGTCGCAATGGGTTACGGGGGATCGATTTCAGATGCTGGGAAAGCCGTAGGAAAATCTGGCGATGGTGGAATCGATGGCATTGTCAAAGAAGACGTCCTAGGATTAGATAAAATCTACTTACAGGGAAAACGTTGGGCAAACCCAGTTTCAAGACCTGATATCCAAGCATTTGTTGGAAGCTTGGTAGGCTTTAAAGCTAACAAAGGTATATTTATCACTACATCTCGCTTCACAAAAGAAGCCATTGCATATTCCGAGAGTATTGATAAATCATTAATTTTAATTGATGGAATGAAACTTACTGAGTTAATGTTTTTATACAATGTAGGTGTATCGAGTGTTCAAACCTTTACGATAAAGCGTATAGATTTAGACTTTTTTGAGGAGAGCTAATAATAAGAAAATGCAGCGAGCTTCATTCGAAGATTGCTGCATTTTTTTGACCATCTGTTATGTTCAACAGAATTTTGTAATTGCCCTTATTTTCGATAATATATTTAATACTGCTGTCTATCTTAAATAAAGAATTAATATTTTCAAATCATAATTTTGTTTTCTATTCGTGTACTATATACATCAATTATTGAAGGAATATATGCATATTTACGTGCCAACTATAAATGCTAATTTAAATATGTACATTCCTGCTTGAATAACGATGTACAAAAATGCTCTTCCATTTCATACTAATACTGAGGTGTTAGTATG